>JAIRRW010000035.1 GCA_031255775.1 Clostridiales bacterium | reverse complement strand
GTCCAGCTGACGCAAAAGCTCGTCGTCCTCCAGCTCGTTGTTCCAGCTCCAAAAGGGAATGGAAGTATTTCCCCCCGGCACGTTTTTCAATGCTTCCAAAAGTTTCATATACAACCCTTCTCTTGCGAATTACCGATACTTCGGGCCGTATTGCTTGCAGGCTCGGTAATCTGCGGCTTCCGGATCCTTTGTGCCGAAAGCCGCCCAGCTGTGCGGGCGATAGATGTCTTGATCCGCTATGTTGTGCATGGTTACGGGGATGCGCAGCATACTTGCCAGGGTGATCATGTCCGCGCCGATATGGCCGTAGGTAAACGCGCCGTGGTTGGCGCCCCAGTTTGCCATCACCGAATAGACGTCGGAAAAGGCGGCTTGGGACTTATCCAGGCGCGGCACAAACCAGGTGGACGGCCAGCCCGGATCGGTGCGGTCGTGCAACAGCTTGTTCACTTTTTCGGGGAGTACCGTCGTCCAACCCTCCGCGATTTGCAGGGTATACCCTAAGCCGTCCACATAGTTGACGCGCGCGAGCGTGACCGGCATTTCGGACACGGTATGGAATTGGCTGCTGTATCCGCCCCCTCGAAAATAGCCGCGGTTGGCCGCCATCCACTTGGTGTTTTTGGTCAGCGTTTTAATCTCCGCGTCGGTCATCTCCCACCACCGTTTCATGATGCCGTTGCCCGACTTGTCCCGAATGGCGCCCGACCCGTCCAACGCCGCCGCGCCCGAATTGATGAGGTGGATAAAGCCGTCCTTCGCCAAACCGCTCGGCTTCCATTTAGAGACGCGCTCGACCGCCTCCGCGCTCCAATAGGTGCGAACGTCGGCAAACACGCTTGCCCGCCCCGTCAACAGCTTTTGAAACAGCATGGCCAGCCCGTTGCAATTGTCGTTTTCGGTCGCCAAAATAATCGGCTCTCTTTTGCCGTTGTGGTCAAAGGTCGAGTTTAAGATCGCCTCGGGATAGTCGGCGTTCGGCCAGTGATCCGTCCACTGGCGCTGCCCTTGAAAGCCGCCCAAAATCGCGTTGCGCCCCAGCGCCTCCTCGTGCCAACCGATGTCCTTTAGCCGATCGTTGCCAAGCATGATGTCCTTTATGATCAAGGTCATCTTGGCGGTAAATTCCCACTGCCTGTCCTTTTCTTCGCGCGTCAGCTTGCCCCGCGCCCAGATCGTTTCGTTTAGATCCTCGCCCTCGGCGCAGTTTTCCTTGATCCATTTAAGCTCTCTTTCGTACTCGGCTTTATCGTATATTTCGAGTTCGATACGGCGCAAAATCTCCACCATATCCACCCATTCGGCGCGAATCCCGAAATAGTCCTGCATGGCCTTGGCGTTTAAATCCGATCCGGCAATCCCCATCGACACGGCGCCGATCGAGACATATGCTTTATTGCGCATTTGCTCAACGGCCAGGGCGCACTGCGCAAAGCGGATGATTTTTTTTTGCACGTCGGCGGGAACGGACGTATCATTCCCGTCCTGTACATCCCGTCCGTAGATGGAAAACGCCGGCAGTCCCCGCTGCGCGTGAGCCGCCATAACCGCCGCAAGATACACCGCGCCCGGGCGCTCGGTGCCGTTAAAGCCCCACACCGCCTTGGTCGTGAGGGGATTGAGGTCCATCGTCTCCGACCCGTAGCACCAGCAGGGCGTCACGGACAAGGTTGCCGTCACATTTTCGCGCGTGAATTTCTCCTCGCACAGAGCCGCCTCTCTGCCGTTGGATATGGTCGTGTCCGCGATCACGATTTCCGGCTTGGCGCCGTCACTGTAAAAGCAGTTTTCCTCGATCAGTTTCTTGGCGGAAAGCGCCATATTCATGGTCTGCGCTTCCAGGGATTCCCTCACGCCCATCCACCGGCCGTCGATGCAGGGGCGGATTCCTATTTTCGGTTTGCTCATACCTATATTCTCCATTAAAAAATCTATCGCCGTTTTTGCGGATGCTTATGTCTGAATTTTTTTACGCCTATTCCGGCTTGGTTTCGAGCTGTAAGGGATAATCGGCCAGATGTTTCAGCTTAAATCCGTTGTTTTTATACGCCTGATAATCGAAGGCGTCCAGCTCGTCGATGGCCAGCTTGTGAAACTCGTAAAAATTGTGCCACCACTCGTAGCCGCTGCCCAGCGCCGCGTTTAGGTACGCGTCGGCGATGTCGCAGCCCATCTGCGGCGCCACATAAAACGCGCCCATGGACAGGACGTTGACCCCGTTGCCGGTGATTGCCCTCAGCGCCGCCGGTACGCTCTCGACCACGCCCGCGTGGACGCGCGGACACTTGCTTGCCGCAATATGTATGCCCATGCCCGTCCCGCAGAACAGCAGCGCGCGTTCGTATTCCCCCTCGGAAATCATCGCGCCCACCCGCAGCCCCACGCGATGGAACATGAGGTCGGTATCGGCCGGGTCGGAATCGGCCCTGACGCCGATATCGGTCACCTTCCAGCCTTTTTTTGCCAAGTGCGCCGCAACGGCCTCCTTCAACGGAAAGCCCGCGAAATCCGCCCCCACCAGTATCTCTTTGTCCCTAATCTTTTTCATGGTTCTCCTCCAATTATAGGTCATTTACATTATATTACGGCACGATTTCTATTTCCTGAGGGACGCGCATTTCGACCCGCGTCTTGCCGTTTTCGTCTTTTACGTTGACCTCGATGTTCCCGTAGGGGGTGGGATAGGCGCCGCTCGCCCAGCTCAGCCCGCCGAGATTTGGCTTTATCGCCACCTTTCGGCAGCCCGCTTCGCATACCTTTATGCCCAAAATATGGTGCATCAAAAACGGTACGGGGCCGCTCGCCCAGCCGTGGCAAAGACTATGGCGGAACCCTTTGTAGCAGTGCGCGCCGAAATCGCCGTGAATATCCTTTTCGTTTTCTTGGGGCAGGCGGTCGATGCGGCCGCTATTTTCGAGCCATGCGACATCAAAGTCCTCCCAAAAGGTGGTCGCGCCGCGTTGCAGCATTCCGTTGTAATATTCCCGCATGATCCCCAGCGCCGCCTCCGTCCGTCCCGCCATAGCGATCGACGAGAGGATGTAATAGCTCATAAACGTTGACATCCCTTTCGCGCCGCCGCGCAGCTGGTTTTCGAGCGCTTCGCCGGGACTGTCAAAACCGGCAAGCACCCGCATGGCCGCGACCTGCTTATATGTTCCGCCCTTTAGGCTCCTGTCTATCCGTCCCAATATGCCGTCCAAAACCGCGCCGTCCTCATTGAGCGCGCCGTAAATAATTTTTGTCTTTTCGATCGCGTAAGCGCAAAGCGCGTACGTCCCCGCCCGCCCCTCGGTATCGGCATCGGCGGTCGGCCAATCCAAAAAATACCCCGGAAAATTGAGGTTTCCGTCCCGATCGATCAACGAATCGATGAGCGACACCAGCGATTTGATGTATGCCCTTTCCGCATACAAAAAGCCGATATTGTTGTTTTGCGTAAAGTAATCGGCAATGATGACCAGCCACCAAAGCGAATAGGACGGAATCGTATTCATAAAGGCGGGCAGCGGCGCCTCGTTTCGCGCAAAGGCCAGGGCCTGCTCGATACACTTGTCCTCGCCGAAAAGCGAAACAATGCTGAGCATCTCGGGGTGCGTGTCTCCGATCCAGACAAGCCTGTCGCGCTTGATGCCGTCCCAAAGCATATTTTGCATACAAAGCTCGACGGTATAGGCCGCCGTTTCGAAAATATCGTTGATCACGGGATCCGAACACGAAAAACGCCCCAGCCTGTTTAAACAGCGGTGTTCGAACGCCGCGTAAATACTTTTGACGGTCACTTGGCAGCCCTCGAAAAAATCGAGCCGCACAAAGCGGAAACCGGTCTGCCCGAACCGCATATCCGACATAAAAACGAGCTCGGCCTCAAAGTCCCGCAGGCTGTGGTTGTTGGTCGCCGTCGCGCCCGCCGCCCTGCCCTTAATGTCGGAACAGGCCTCGCTGAGCGACTCGCCGAAACGAATCCGCACCCTCGTGTTGCCCTCGGCCCGGTGCGTCAAAATGCGCACCCCGCCGCTCAATTCGCGCCCGAAATCCAATATGATATGTCCGGCGCCCTCGATCACGGCGCAATCCGGCTCCGAAAGCCCTATTTGCGGCAGCTTTTGTTTCAAAAGCGATTGAACGCCGCCAACCCCTCCCGCCACGGATTTGATCGCGACGGGCATCACATAATCGATCACTCTGTCATCTCTCTGCATATTAGGCGCCACCGTTTTGCGAGTGAGGGTTATTGAAATGTGCCGGCATTAAAAAAGCCGCTCATGAGGTCCGCAAGGTCGGGAAGTCCCTCGTGGCCGTGGTTGGTATAGAGCAGCATCTCCTTTTTTGCCTTGATTTTATTGTAGGCCGCAAATTGCGAGGAGGGCGGACAAATGTTGTCCATGAGGCCTGTCGCCCACAAAACCTCCGCGCTGATTCGGTCGGCCAGATGCTGAAGGTCGATGTAGCCGAGCTTTTCCCAGACGTGCGCCTGCTTGCCCTCGAAGGGCGCGTACGCCCGCAAATAATCCTTGATGTCGCAATAGGCGTGCTCGGCAAGGTCCATTGCCCAGACGCGCTGATAATCGCATAAAAAGGGAAAGACGGCACCCGCCTTTTTAATGTCGCCGCCGCACAGCGCCGCGCAGGCGACCGTCAGCGCTCCGCCCTGCGAGCCGCCGTGGGCGTAGATTCGGCCGGGGTCGGCGTGCGGCAGGGATTTTGCCACCTTGACCAGCTGAACGGTATCCAGAAAAACGTTGCGGAAGTAGAGGTTGGTCGGATCGGGATCGTCAAAGCCGCGCATGATCAAGCCCGTCTGCTCGGTGCCCTTGACCGATACGCCGTTGTCGCTCAATCCCCGCTGTCCGCGGCAATCCATCGCAAGAACAATATAGCCCTGACCCGCAAAGGCCGCCTTGTCGAAAAAGCTGCCGCTGTTTCCGCCGTAGCCGTGAAACAACAGCATGACCGGATATTTTTTTGTTCTGTCCTTGGGCGCGACGTACAGCGCCCGAATCCGCGAACCCTTTGCCGATGTGAAATATACATTTTCGGCGTCCAGCCCGTTTAGATCGACCGCCGCCTTGACAAACGCGGTCTCCGGCTCGATCGATTTGATCTCGGCAAGTCCCTCCGCCCAAAAGCGGTCAAAATCCCGCGGACGGGGATTGATCCCCCGATACTCC
>JAIRRW010000001.1 GCA_031255775.1 Clostridiales bacterium | reverse complement strand
CTCTAAGAGGCGCGGCCGCCCCGCCAGGAGCTTGCCGATATGCCAGTCCGCCGTATGTAAGATTTTCAATCTTTTCTCCTCTGTCTCTTATAACCCCGTCTTGCGTATGCCGCTATGACACTTCCACAAGATATAGTGGTTTTGTTTTTCCTGCCGTTTTTGTTTGAAAAACTCGGGCGTCCTATGGTATTATATAGTACCCGGGCGTGAAAAGGCAAGCGTCTGCGGAGTGAACAAATAGTGGGTTGATACGAACTACGTGCGACGCGGCAACTCGGTTACGTATTAGAAATACGCGCCCTCGTTGCCCCGCCGCCTGTTGCCCGTCTGAACCTCACTCTTTGTCCCCTCCGAATACGAATACTTCATGCCCCGCCGCCCCGCGCCCGCGCCGCCTCCGACTGACCAAAAAGTGTGTCAGGCGGGCAACAGGCGGTTGGGGGGTGAGGGAGTGTACTTCCCGTACATGACCGAGCCCCCCAGCCGCACGTAGCCCGCATCACGCGCTTTTTCGTCAGTCGGTATGAGCCGCCTGTTGCCCGTCTGAACCTCACTCTTTGTCACTCCGACTCATGATTTACCCACTCCCGCAAGCGTCAGCGTCATTTGAACGAAAGCGTCAGCGCGCGTCGGCGTTTATTCTTTGTAGTCCGTAAAGTAAAAGGTAAGCTCCAGCTTTGCGTTTTCGCCGACCAGCTTGATGTCATAGCTGCCCGCCGGAACCTCGGCGGCGACCGTTCCGTTTACGCTCTCCTCCGTGACGGTATGGACGGCGCCGTCCTTGATGAGGATGAGCTTGCAGCGGCCCTCTTTCAGCTCAAACTCCAGTGTAAAGACCGGGTTTTCGGGGAGGGCGGCGTCGTTTTTGACGGCCTTGACGCCGTTAAAGGTGACGGCGCTAAAGGTCAGCCGTTCTTTATTATGGTTTTCGACCGCGCCCACGGTCGAGCTGCCCCGGGTGTTTAAAATCGTTTGGTCGTCGTCGTAGCCCTCAAAGGGGCCGCAGGCCGCCAGTGACAGGCAGGCAATCGCGCACAAAGCGGCGGTCAAAAGGCCGCGCAACAGCTTGTTTTTCATCTCGGTCAAGCTCCTCATCAGCCGTCGGCCCGCATTTTTTGAGACAGCTCGCCGATCACGCGGGCGGCCTCCTCATACGGAACCTGACACGTCCCCACCTGCCGATGCCCGCCGCCGCCGTACTTTAAGAGCAGCGCGCCCACGTCGGTTTTTGAGGTGCGGTTGATGATGCTGTGGCCGACGGCGATGGGGCAATTGAGCTTGCCGCGGCCGTCCACCACCCACATCGAAATGTTTTGAAAGGGGTAGAGGCTGTAGATGACAAACCGATTGCCGGTATAGATCGGTTCGACCCCCCTAAGGTCGGTGATGATGACGTTGTCCTGCGTATAGGTGTGCTTTTGCACCATTTCGCGAAACAGCGCGTCCTGCTCAAAATACAGCTTGACGCGCTCCTGCACGTCGGGCAGGGCGAGAATCTCGTCAATGCTCATACTGCGGCAGGCGTCGATCAGCTTTTCCATCAGCTCGTAGTTGGAGATGGTAAACTGCCTAAAGCGCCCAAGGCCCGTGCGCGGGTCCATGATAAACCCCAAGAGCACCCAGCCCGAGGGATTGAGGATCTCCTCCTTGGTGAGCTTGGCCGCGTCCACCTTATCGACGGCGACAACCATTTCCTCCATACGCGCCAGCCGTTCCTTGCCGCCGTAATATTCGTATATGACGCGGGCGGCGCTGTCCTCGATGCGGCTCATGCCCTCATAGGCCACGTCCGCGCCCAGCCGCTCGTTTTCGCTCGAATGATGGTCAAACCACAGCTTGCAGCCCGGAATGTACGGCACGTTTGCCAAAACGTCGTTGTCGCCCGCCTCGACCAGGCCGTCCTGAATATCCTTGGGGTGAACAAACTTCCAGCTGTCAATGATCCCCAGCTCCTTTAAGAGCGCGCCGCAGGCCAGCCCGTCAAAATCCGATCTCGTCAATAAACGCATAAAAAAATATGCCTCCCCTAAAAATTCCCGATCAAAAAACGATCGATCAACACGACCCAATTCCCCCACAGTATAGCATACGGATAAAAGAATTGCAATAATCCGTCGCCCAAATATTTGCATACGGTCGCCCAAATATTTGCGCACGGCACTTTTTCGTGGTATAATGTTGGTGATAGACCTGTTCTTGCAACCGCCCGCGACGGCTAAACGGTCTATATTCCGCCTACCGTCGTCAAAGAACCGTTTTTGGTAGCGCTGCTACCAAAAAGAACCTTTTCCTCGGCAGGCGAAATATATCCTCGTTGATCCATTCGCGCTTGGTTTTAGAAACAGGTCTAGGGTAATAGACCCGTTTTGGCATAAACACGGCTTGGCATAGACAGATCGAATCCGTCGGGTAAGGAGGGTGGATCACGTTGAATCTCAACAGACGCGCCGTTCAGGCCATCACGGTGGCCGCGGTCGCCTTTATTCTGATCATGGCGGTCGCGCTCATCATCAACCTCGTGCGGCTGGCGGCGCTCAACAGCCGTCGGCAGGAGCTGCAAGAATTGTACGACAGGGGCGTTGAGATGTCGGCGCGCTACGAGGACGAGATCGCCATGCTGGATTCCGCCGCGTATATCGAGCAGTACGCGCGCGAATATTTGGATTATATGGGCGCGGGCGAAATTCCGTTCAAAAAGGGGTAGCCGTGGACGCCGTCATAGACATCGGGAGCAATTCGGTTCGGCTCATGCTGGATCGGGGCGAAGCCGTCGCCAAAAAGGAGACGGCCACGACCATGCTGGCCGAGGGGCTCAACGTCAACGGGACGCTCTCGGACGCGGCGATGGAACGCACCCTCAGCGCCGTCGCGGGCTTTTTTAAAGAGGCGGCCGTCGCGGGCGCCGCCAAAACCTATGTGTTTGCCACCGAGGCGGTTCGTTCCGCCGCCAACGGCGCCGCCTTTCGGGCGCGGTTAGAGGCGGCTATCGGGACGCGCGTCGCCGTCCTCTCCGCAAAAGAGGAGGCGCGGCTGGGGATGCTGGGCGTCTTGGGCGCGCCGGACAAGACGGGCGCGGTGTTGGACATCGGCGGGGCCAGCGTCGAGCTCATTACCGGCTCGCCGGACAAGCCGGACTACAGCAAAAGCCTGCCGCTGGGCGCGGTTCGGGTACTGGACAGCGCGGGGACGGCGTACAAGGGCGTCGCGCGGTATGTCGCAAGAGAGGTCAAGCGGTTTGGCCGGGTCTCGGCAAAAGCGCTGACCGCGATCGGCGGGACAGCCACCGCGCTCGCCTCCATGGCGCTCGGCCAGGGGACGTACGAGCCCGCCGCCGTCCACGGCTACCTGCTGGAGCAGGACGTCCTGTCCGCGCTGCTCAAAGACATCTTTTCGGGCGGCGACCTCATCGCCCGCTATCCGACGCTGCCCGTCCAGCGTGCCCGCGTCATCGGGCAGGGCGCGGTCGTCCTGCACTGCGTTATGCGCCATTTGGGGCTCAAAGCGGTCACCGTGTCCGAGCACGACAATATGGAAGGCTTCTTATTGGCGCTGCCGCTTTAGCGCTGACGCTTTCGTTCAAATGACGCGTTGCTTTCATTTGAACGAGGGATACGGCACTTTTTTACAAAAAACGTCGTTTTTGTAAAAAAGATTTAAGAAAAAGATAGCTTGCGCTTACATTTTGACGGGGAATAAGGCTAAATTTACCACTTAAATAAACACATAAATTTCGGGGCGGGGCGGATACTATACGCAGGCAACCCGATACCGCCCTTTTCGTCACCGAAAGAGGCGATAGAGGCGCGTCAATCTTTATACGAGGAGGCGTGTTACACGATCATGGCTAACACCAAGGACTCGAAGGCTGTCAAGGCGACCAAAGCGGCCAAAGCCTGCCGCGGAACAAAAAACTGCAAGTAGGCGGGACAAAAGACTGCAAGCAGAGCAGGTCTGACAGCCTGCAACAAAAAAAGCGACCGGAAAGTATTCGGGCCGCTTTTTTTGTTTAAAAAATGGTTAAAAAATGCATAAATTTGATACTGACAAAAATTGACAATTTTCTTTATGCGATTTATAATAGACACACTATAGTTAAACCATGCGGAGTTCGATTGCTGGCAACAATATTTCGGTTACATTGATTTGTACGATATTGTTTTTGGGTTAGCAACATCAATGCAACAAGGCAAGTTCCCTTTCGACACTAACAGCGATGGAGTATTTGACTATATACTTTGGGCTTGGAAAGGCGATTACATAAATCTCGGAGCCGGTGCGGAGCTTGGCATTTACAAGCGCTGGGCATACGGCAACGATATTTGGACGGTCGATAAAAGCCTTGCGATGAAAATGACGCTAAAATTACAATACAATGGCTCAACGATTATCGATTGGCAACCGACGGCAAAACAATGGTGGATAACCGGGTTCAATCCGAACTATCAAAATAAAAATGCAAGTACGCCGAAAGCAACGGATACGGTTGCTTTTACAAACACGACGATGTATAATGCGTTTAAGGCAAAATGGAATATTACAGGCAGTGGTTGGAGTTTTTATGCAAATATGACACCGACACTCGTACTTTAATCGTGATAGGTTAGCGCAGAGGTGCGGATGAAGAGAAAAACGATAATTTTAATACCACTTTTGATGTTAATTGCAGGTGTGCTTTTGATGACAAGTTGTATACGTGATGACGACGAAAGCATTGCCAAAGATAAAATGGAACAATTGATGGCAACAATCGAAAATAAGGATAGCGTTGCGTTAAGGTCTTTGTTTTCCGACAATAAACTGGTTAACATTGAGAACTTTGGTATAAAAGCCGATGCGTTGTTTTCTTATGTTCAAGGAAATTATGTGCCGCTTGTCGGCGTAGGTCCTGCCGCTTTTGCCCAAAAAGAAAACGGCAAGGTTAGTAAATATTTTTTGATTAACAGTGACATCACAACAACCGATAAGACTTACAAAATAGCAATAATATGGTATATTACAGACACTGCCGACACTGGAAACGAGGGGATTTGGTCGTTGTACATCATAGACAAAGATACAGCCCCCCAAGAGCAAGCTCTTTTGACGTACTGGGGTCATGACGATTATATTCCCGGTATTCATATCGGGAATTAGAGCGAATAAGAGGGGTTGCCGCATGAACAGAAAAAAGCGAATATATCTGCTGTTGGCAATGCTTGGTTGCTTCATGTTCCCATTGATCGGTTGTATAAAAGATAGCGACGAAAGCGTTGCGCAAAAAAAACTTGGACAATTGGTGTCGGCGATTGAGGAAAAAGATGCGGAGCGACTTAGGTCGCTGTTTGCTAAAAGCAAAATTAACGATATTTCTACATTCGAGCAAACTGCAACGGACTTGTTTGCATATTTAGACGAGCCGATTGTGTCCGTGTCAAAACACGGACCAGGGGTGAATGCAAGCAAAACTGGAGGAAATACATTTAAGTATTTTCAAATGTCAAATGTAATTTCAACCTCGAACAAAACTTTTAGAATAGCCGTTTATATTTGTGAAATTGATACGGCTAATTCTGAGAATGTCGGGATATGGTCGTTGTATATTATTAATAAAGAACACGATATAAAAACCGACTATTTCTACTGGGGGGACAACCTTTGGACACCCGGAATAAATGTCGGAATACCCGGTGTATATCCCGAGGATTAGGACAATTGGATAACGCAATATTAACAGGTCGGAAATTATTAAAGATATAGTTAAACAGTTTAGAAATAAGCATTTGTGCGAGCGGATATTTGAGATGTTTTTAGGTAGTGTTGACACGAGATTATAATCGGCCGGTTTGAGTCGTGTTTCCACGAGATTATAATCGATAGGTTTTTGATCTTTTTGCGTTGGTTATCACGAATTTTCTTGTCCGTAGTTCCACTACGGCTTGCGAAAAATCGCTTCAACCAACATAAAAATCCCCAAAAACCTCCTCGATTACACTCGTGGAAACACGACCTAGCTCTTTTTGCGTCGGTTATCACGATTTTTCTTGTCCGTAGTTCCACTACGGCCTGCGAAAAATCGTTTCAACAGACACAAAAATCTCTAAAAACTTGCTCGATTGCACTCGTGTCCACAC
>JAIRRW010000071.1 GCA_031255775.1 Clostridiales bacterium | reverse complement strand
AATCGAGCAAGTTTTTAGGGATTTTTGTGTCTGTTGAAACGATTTTTCGCAGGGCGTAGCAGCGCTACGTGCAAGAAAATTCGTGATAACAGACGCTAAAAGAACAAAAACTTGCCGATTATCAGCTCGTGGAAACACTACCTAATACATTAGGGTTAGTATTTGGAATTTTTTTCCTAATATGCGCTGACGCGTTTCGATAAAACAACGCCGAGGCTTTTATCTGTTTTCCTTGCCGGTGAGCCATTCCGCTCGGATTCGGTAAACGGCGGCGGCGGCGACGCCCGCCGCGGCAAAGGGCGGCGGCGCGGGGTACCCGTAATGCGCCATGATCCGCGTGAGCGCGGCGGTTTTTTCGCCGGGATCGGTCAAGAGCTCGGCTCGCCCTTCGCCCATCACGCTTTGGTACAGCGCGGTGAAGCCGCAGCCGGTTTCGTGTTCTTTAACGCCCAGGAATATATCCGCCTCAAAGGAAACACGGCTGTCCTGCCGCAAAATCGCCGCCTTTCTGCCCGCGCTTGCGCCGTGCACGTACAAAAAAAGGCCGTTCGGGGTCTGTTCGCACCCAAAATTAACGGGCACGATGTACGCGCTGCCCGCCTCGACCAGCCCCAGCCGCAAAATTTGACTGGCTTGTAATATCCCGACGATCCGTTCGGGCTCTTTTATCTCACGTTCGGCTCTTCTCATGCCTGTCAGTATACGACACCGACGGCCTTTCCGTCAAGCGCGTCGGCGTGACCGCGGCCGCTACCAGCGAATAAAGGACGTATGTCCGGCGGCCTCCCGATCCCGCAAAAGGGACAGCTCGCCAAGCCTTGTTTTGACCCGGCCGCACAGCCCCGCCCTTGCGTCATAGACCGGCACGCGGCCGCCGTAATACCCCTCGATCATCTCCTTTAGGTAGTAATAATGCGTACACCCCAAGACCACGCCGACAATGTCGGTATATTCGGACAACAGCGCCGCCACCTCGTTGTCGAGCAGGCTGACCCGGGGATATACCGCGTCCACCCTTGCCGCAAGGCTGGGCAGCGTCCGAATGATAAAGCGTCCGTCGTCATGCGCGGCCAAAAGCTCCTTAAACTTTTGCTGGCGAGGCGTCAGACAGGTGCACAGCACCAAAATCCTGCCGGCGCCGGGCGTTTTTGCCGCCGGTTTGAGGGGCGGTTCGACGCCGAAAAAGGGCAGGTTAAAGCGTTCTCTTAGGTGCTTGATCCCCACGTTGGTGGCGGTATTGCAGGCGACGACCACCGCTTTTACGCCGATTTTTAAGAAAAACCCGGTCACCGCGTCCACCCGTGCCTCGACATACGCCATACTGCGATTGCCGTAGGGCGCATAAAAGCTGTCGGACACGTAGATAAAATCCTCTTTCGGCAACTCGCGCTCAAGCGCCTCGAGTATCGTCAGCCCGCCCGAACCGCTGTCGAATACACCGATGGGTAATGCTTTCATACCTACAGTATATTCGCGCCGCGCGGCCTTATTTACCGATTAGGTCGTGTGGACACGAGATTTTAATGCCCCGTTGATCGCGCCGGCGATAATTTCCGCGCAATCCTCGACGATAAGGTCGATGTCCTTGGGCGTCACGATCATTTTGGCGAACTTTTCGTTGATGTCGGACGCGCCCGCCGCCTCGCGGACGATGGTGGCGGCGTAGACCACAAGCGGCACGCCCAGGGACACGACCTTGACGCCCAGCGACTGCTCGTCCAGGCGGAATCGAAAATTGCTGACGCCGCTGCCCGGGGTGATGCCCGCCGAGCAGATTTGAAACGCGGCGGCGATGCGTTCGGTCGCGGCGGCGCACAGGCTGTCCACGACGAGAACCAGCGCGGGCTTGACGCGCTCGACCACGCCCTTGACAATATCAAAGCTCTCGATCCCGGTGACGCCCAAGACGTTGGGGCAGATCGTGCTGATCCCCTTAGGGCGCGCCCCATCCTCCCCCGCCTCGGTCGGCAGGTTGCGCGTCACGGCAATGCGCTTGGATACGCCGCTGCCCAGCGCGTCGGCGGTCATATTGGGATTGCCGAGGCCGACGACCAGACAGTTGTCGGACATTCCGGTAAATTCCCTAAGCGCATCACGCAAGGCCTCGGTCAGGCGTTTATACCCGTCGGTATCGCCCTTTAAGACGACGTCGCTCTCAATGGTGGTGTAGACCCCCTCGGGCTTGTGATAGCGCGCCGCCGCTTTCGCGTCCAGCACCACGTCGGTGCGTGTGATATATTCGTCGATTTTTTTTGTCTTGGGCTTGATGAGCTCGGCCGCAAGATCGGTACGCAGATACCCCTGCCGCATGGCAACCCGCCTTTTGCCCGAACACGGGCGTATTTTGGTGAAACTCGTCCTGTATCACGTCTAAGCATTGCTTTTAGCGGTGTCTTTTTGGATAGAAAATGCCTTCTTTTCTTGACAATAGTGCGACTATTGCCTGCGAAAATAAGTCATATTCTATCTTAAAAATCCACTCGTTAAAAGTCAACGTATAGACGTGATACAGGACTATAGCTAAACAGTCTACAAATAAGCACTTGTGCGGTAGCTATTCGGCTGTTTTTCATCTGATTTTTTACGCAAATACCTCTAGTATTAGCGACAAAATCAGCCAAAAAACATCTCGAATATCCACTCGCACAAATACTTATTTCTAAACTGTCTAACTATAGTTTCGGCAAAATGCGCCGGGTGCGGCGCCGATATCCGGCTGGACGACACAAAACGGGGCGGTTTTTGCCGGCTCTGCGGCACCTATCATGACGCCGGGGACGCGGCCGACGGCCAATCCGCGGGGGATAACCCCCGTTTTCCCGGGCAAGACCCTTCGTTTGACCCGCCGCCCTTTTCCGGGCAAGATCCTTCGTTCGACCCGCCGCCCTTTTCCGGGCAAGACGCCTATCACGACGGCGGTCAGGGACGATATTCGTACGACGGCATACCCCATCCCTATCCGCCGCCCGGGTATATTCCGCCGCGCCCAAAGACGACCGCATGGCTGGCGATCCTGCTATTTTTTCTGTACTTTTGGCCCGGCCTCATCTATGTGATCGTCATGGCGGGTAAAAAAGACGACTGGGATTGCCGCTATGGCCCCTATGTCTACCGCCCCCGCAACGCTACGCCCCACAACGGCACACCGCACGACGATCCTTTTTCCGACCCGCCCCAAAAACACTGACGCTTTCGATAAAATGCCGCTAACGCCGCGTGTTC
>JAIRRW010000068.1 GCA_031255775.1 Clostridiales bacterium | reverse complement strand
CCCCCGACCGCCTGTTGCCCGCCTGACACGCAATCTGACCGCGCCTGACCGGGCAAGGGGGGGAGTGTGCGCGACACCCGCCCGACACCCGCAATAAATCGGGGAGTGTTGACACGAGTGTAATCTCGTGGAAACACGCCCTAAAAAGTGAGATTTTATGAAGAAGAAGAGAAAACCCGAGCAAAACAAGACGACGGGGCTGTGGTACCTGCGCGAACACAATTACGAGCTGCAAAACCCCAAGGAGCCCGAGCTTTACCGCGGGATATTTGATTATAATCAGGTGCCTAAAATCATCTTTAACGATCGGCGCGTGCCCATGAATCCCGCCGACAACTGGTGGATCACCGACACGACCTTTCGGGACGGCCAGCAGAGCACCGCGCCGCTGTCGGTGCATCAAATCGTGGACATCTACAAGCTGCTCAACAAGCTGGGCGGGCCGCGGGGCGTCATTCGCGCCACCGAGTTTTTTTTGTACAACGAAAAGGACCGCGAGGCGGTGCGCAAGTGTCAGGAGCTGGGGCTGGCCTTTCCGCAAATCACCAGCTGGATCCGCGCCAACGAAAAGGATTTTAAGCTGGTCAAGGAGATGAATATCGACGAGACCGGCATTTTGGTCAGCTGTTCGGACTATCATATCTATAAAAAGATGAATCTCGACCGCCGGCAGGCGATGGATAAATATCTCGACCTCGTCAAAAAATGTCTGGACAGCGGCATCGTGCCCCGCTGCCACCTCGAGGACATCACCCGCGCCGATTTTTACGGCTTTGTCGTCCCCTTTGTCCGCGAGCTGATGCGCCTCTCCGACGAGGCGCGTATCCCGGTCAAGGTGCGCGCCTGCGACACCTTGGGCTACGGCGTCACCTTTCCCGGGTCGGCGCTGCCCCGCTCGGTGCAGGGGCTTATCTACGGCCTCAATTATTACGCCGAGGTGCCCTCCGAATGGCTGGAGTGGCACGGCCACAACGATTTTTATAAGGCGGTCGTCAACGCCACGCAGGCCTGGCTGTATGGGTGCGGCAACGTCAACTGCTCGCTTTTAGGGATCGGCGAGCGGACGGGCAACTGCCCCACCGAGGCGATGTGCGTCGAGTACGCGCAAATGCGGGGCACCACCGGCGGCATGGACCTTACGGTCATCACCGAGATCGCCGACTATTTCGAGCACGAGGTCGGCTACGACATTCCGCCCCGCACCCCCTTTGTCGGCAAGGCCTTCAACGCCACGCGCGCCGGGATCCACGCCGACGGGCTGCTAAAGGACGAGGAGATCTACAACGTCTTTGATACCTACAAGCTCTTGGGCAAGCGGCCGGTCGTCTCCATCTCCAACACCTCCGGGCTTGCCGGGATCGCGTTTTGGATCAATTCGTACTACGATCTGGAGGGGGACGACGCCGTCGAAAAGAGCGACCCCGTCGTCGCCGCAGTCAAGGCCGAGGTGGACAAGGCGTACGAGGCCGGACGCAACACCGTCATGGGCGACGACGAGCTTGACAATCTGGTCTTTGCCGCGGACGAGGAGCGGCATCACGATTTTGAGTACAACGGCGCCAAGGCCAAGCGCCGCCGCGAACGCGCCGCCGCCCGCGCCGCGCAGGAACGGACGCCCGGTAAGAAAAACCCGTAAAGCCAAGGCGGCGTGACCGCGATTTAAACGAATTTTAGTAGGAGGACAGCAATATGATCCATATTATTTACGGCAACAAGGGCAGCGGAAAGACCAAGCGCGTCATCGAGGCCGCCAACAAACGCGCGGGCAAGTCGCAGGGCGTGGTCGTCTATCTCACCGACCGCCCCGAGCACTCGGCCGACGTCGATTCGCGGGCGCGTTTTATCAACATCGACAAGTACGGCGTGGGGACGCCCGAGGGGCTGTACGGCTTTTTGCAGGGCATGGTCGCCGGAAATTACGACATCACCGACCTCTTTATCGACGGCCTCAGCCGCTTTATCGGCCGCGCCCCCGAGGACACCGAGGCGGTATTTGAGGAGCTGTCCATGATTTCCGCAGAGTTGAAGGTGGACATGACCTTTACCTTGTCGGTAGCCGAGCTGCCGCAATCCTTATTGAAGTATAGCTAACTCGGCGGCGGATCTCGCACGTGATGCGGGCTGCGTGCGGGATTCCGACTCGGTTACGTACGTGAAGTACGCGCCCGAGCCGTTCTCCCGCCTGTTGCCCGCCTGACGCACGAGCTTCACCGCCGTATGTCCCGCACGTGACGGAATTGTTGTGACAAAAAAACGGAGCAAAGCGCAGTGAATTTTATCAGCACACGCAACAAGCATAAAACCGTGAGCGGCGCGGCCGCCATTGCCGAGGGCCTGGCGCCCGACGGCGGGCTGTACGTGCCCGAGAGCTTTCCGGCGGTTTCGTTGTCCGAGATCGCCGCGCTCATCGGCATGGACTATCCCGCGCGGGCGGCGGACATTATCGGCCGCTTTTTGCCCGATTGCCCGCCCGCCGTGCTTTTGGGCATGGCGGAGGAGGCCTATGCCCGGTTTGACGGCGACCCCGCGCCCCTGGTCAAGACCGAGGCGGGCGTCTACGTCCTCGAGCTCTGGCACGGGCCGACCGGCGCCTTTAAGGACATCGCGCTCACGCTGCTGCCCCGCCTGCTCACCCAAAGCAAGGCGCTCCTAAAAAAGACCGAAAAAACGCTCATCCTGGTCGCGACCAGCGGCGACACCGGCAAGGCCGCGCTGGAGGGCTTTCGGGACGTGCCCGGCGCCGACATTCTCGTCCTGTACCCCGACGAGGGCGTCAGCGCCCTGCAAAAGCGGCAGATGACCACGCAGGAGGGCGGCAACGTCGCGGTCGCCGCGGTCAGGGGCAACTTTGACGACGCGCAGACCGCCGTCAAGCGGATTTTTACCGATCCCGACATGATCGCCGGGCTCAAGCGGTACGGCTACGCGCTGTCCTCGGCCAACTCCATCAATTTCGGGCGGCTGGTTCCGCAAATCGTCTACTACTTTTCGGCCTATGCCGACCTACTGGACGAAAAACAGATCCGCCCCGGCGAAAGGGTGGATTTCTGCGTGCCCTCCGGCAACTTCGGCAACATTCTGGCGGGGTATTACGCCAAGCGCATGGGGCTGCCGGTGGGCAGGCTGCTGTGCGCCTCCAATAAAAATAAGGTGCTCACCGACTTTTTGACCACCGGCGTCTACCAAGCCGACCGCCCCTTTTACAAGACCAGCAGCCCGTCGATGGACATCCTCATCTCCAGCAACCTGGAGCGTCTCCTGTTCGAAATTTCCGGCCGGGACGACGCCCGCACCGCCGCCCGCATGGACAGCCTTTCCAAAACCGGCCGCTACGAGGTGACGCCGCCCGAGCTTGCCGCGCTCAAAGAGCTGTTTTATGCCGGATATGCGGGGGAGGAAGCGGTTTTCGATACCATTTCCGGCTATTTTGACGAGACCGGCTATGTCCTGGACCCGCATACCGCCGTCGCCATGGCGGTCTTTAAGGCGTATGAAACCCAAAAAGCGGGCAACAATCAAACCGTTGTGCTGTCCACCGCCAGCCCCTATAAATTCGCGGCGGATGTGCTAAGGGCCTTGGGCGAGCCCGTCCCTGCGGACGACTTTAAGGCGCTGGCCGCCCTCGAGGACGCAACGGCGCTGCCCGTCCCCGACGCCCTGTCCGCGCTAAGGACAAAGCCCGCGCGGCACACCGCCGTCATCGACAGGGAGGGCGCGGCTGACTTTGTGCTTGGATACGCGGCGGAGAGGGGACAGATAGTGGGTTGATACGGGCTACGTGCAACGGTACAACAGAGATAAAATAAGGAATCCGATACCATGACGACGACAAACGACGCCCAAGCGGGCAAGGTTGTATACAGCGCCCTAAAGCCCACCGGGGAGCTCACGCTGGGCAATTATATCGGCGCGTTAAAAACTATGGCGGCGCTGACCCAACGGCATCCCTGTTATTACACCGTCGCCGACCTGCACGCGCTGACCGTGGACAACGTTCCGGCGGAGCTCCGCCGCCGCAGCCTCGACTTTGCCGCGCTGTTTATCGCGGCGGGGCTAAGCCCGGACAGGGCGACGATCTTTATCCAAAGCCACGTCCGCCAGCACGCCGAGCTGGCCTGGGCGCTCAATTGCTATACCCAGTTCGGCGAGGCGCGGCGCATGACGCAGTTTAAGGACAAGAGCGCCAAGGCGCCGCAAAACGTCAACGTCGGCCTGTTTGCCTATCCCACCCTCATGGCCGCCGACATCCTCCTGTATCAGGCCGATTATGTCCCCGTGGGCAAGGATCAGCAGCAGCACGTCGAGCTCGCCCGCACCGTGGCCGAACGCTTTAACAACCGCTATTCGCCCACGTTCACCCTGCCCGAATGTCTCTTCCCCAAGGAGGGCGGCGCCAAGATCTACAGCCTGACCGAGCCCACGGGCAAGATGGGTAAGACCGAGTCGGACGAAAACGGCACCGTATTTTTGCTGGACACCGAGGACGCCGTCATGAAAAAGTTTAAGCGCGCGGTCACCGACAGCGACGGCGAAATTCGGTTTGACAGGGCAAACAAGCCGGGCGTCAGCAACCTCCTGACCATCTATTCGGCCCTGAGCGGCAAAACCGTCGGGGAGGCCGAGGCCGCCCTTGCCGGCGCGGGCTACGCCGCCCTAAAGGAGACCGTCGGCCAGTGCGTCGCCGCGGCCCTGCGCCCCATTCAAGACACCTACAAAACCCTGATCGCCGACAAAACCGGGCTGGAAACGATCCTGAAAGAGGGCGCCCAAAAGGCCTCGTACGCCGCCGCCAAAACGCTCAATAAGGTCTATAAAAAGGTCGGGCTGCTGCAACTTTAAATTACCCCGCTATCTGTCACTCCCCAGGAGGTAAAAAAAAGTATGTTCGGATACATCGTACCCGTCAAAAAGGAGCTCCTGCGGCAGGACTATGTGCTGTACCGCTCGTTTTATTGCGGCATCTGCAAGCTCATCGGAAAAAATTACGGCCAGCTGCCCCGGTTTACGACCACCTACGACATCACGTTTTTGAGCCTCCTCGTCTTTGACCAGCTCAATGCCGACGTTCAGTTTGCCGAGGAAACGTGTATCGGCAACCCCGTTCGGCGGCACGTCATTGTCAAGGGCAACAGCCTCCTTGACCGTCTGGCCGCGGCCAACGTCATTTTAAGCTACCACAAGCTCAGGGACGACGTCATCGACGGCGCGGGGCGGGGCAGGCGCACCATGCTGCGCGCGCTCGGCCGCCCCTATCGGCAGGCGCTTGCGCTCTGCCCGGGGATCGACGCGATCGTCAAAAGGGGCTATGACGGCCTCCGCAAGCTGGAGCAGGCGGGCGAAACGGGGATCGACCGGGCGGCGCACCCCTTTGCGGCGCTGTTGAAGGAGGCGGCGCTCGACCTCGTCGGGGGCGAGGCCGACGGGCCGCTGGCGCGGCTGTGCTACAACCTCGGCAAGTTTGTCTACCTCATCGACGCGCTGGACGACATTGACGAGGACGCCAAGTCCGGCAACTACAACCCCTTTCTAAAACGGTTTGGCAACTACCAAAACCGCCGCCAATTTTTGACCGACAACGCCCCCGCGCTCGATTTTATTTTGGCCTCGACCGTCAACCGCGCCATCGCCTGCTTCAACGAGCTCAACTTTACCCAAAGCTACAGCCTGCTAAAAAACATCGTGCATCTGGGGCTGAGAGATAAGGTCAACGAGGTATTTGCCAGCGGCAAAAAGCTCGACCGTCCCCGCATTTGACCGATTTTCGGGGCGCATATACGACCCAACAGGAGGATAATAATTATTATGAAAGACCCTTACGCAATTTTAGGGCTGGATCGCGAGTCCCCCCCGGAGCTCCTGCGCGCGAGATACGAGGAGCTGCGCGGCATCTACAGCGAGGGGCGGTTTGCGCCCGGCGACGCGGGCAACGAGGCGGCGCGCAACCTGTCCGAGCTGGAGGAGGCCTGGGTCACGATTTCCGAGCGGATCGCCGCCAAAGAACGGACGGGCGACGGCTCGGACCTCGGCTATATCGATATGCTGATTCGCGACGGCCGCTATGACGAGGCGCAGTACAAGCTGGACGCCCTGTCCGACCGCAGCGCCGAGTGGCACTATCTTCAGTCCATCATCTATTATAAGCGCGAATGGCTGTCCGAATCCAAGGTTCAGTTGGAGACGGCGGTCTCGTTAGACCCCGGCAACGGGCGGTACCGCGCGGCGCTCGACAAGCTCAACCTCGTCATCGGCAACCCCAACACCAACGCCGACGCGCTCAACGACGGGATCCGGGGACAGAGCCAACAGTTTTATGAGGAGCCGCCCCGCCAGGCCGGAAACACCCTGTCCAACTGCTGCCTGGCCTACTGCCTGACCAGCCTGTGCTGTGACTGCGTGCGCTGCTGCGGATGAACAATACCACCCGCAAAATCACCTACAGCGCGGTCTTTACCGCCATAGCCTGTATCTTTATGGCGCTCTCGCACCTGACGCCGGCCACCGTCACCATGCTGGTCATTCCCGCCCTCTGCTTTTATCTCGCGCTCAAAAAATGCGGCGTCGGCTACGGCCTCGTCACCGTCGGCATATCCCTCCTTACGGCCGCCGCCATCGACGGCTTTGTGCCCTGCGCCTCCCTCCTCATCGCCGCGCTGGTGTTTGTGCCCTATTCGCTCGTCGCCTTTTTGCTCCAAAAACTTAGCTACCGCGTGTGGTGGCAGGGTCTGGTCCGCGTCCTCATCTGCGCGGCCCTCTTTGCCGCCGCCTCGACCGCCCTTGTCTTTTTGGTCGATCTCGTCCTCGATACGACGCTGGGCGCCCTCATCACCCGCTTCCGCTTTGTCGTCATTCCCCTCATCGCAGCCGTCACCCTCCCGTTCGACTTCTTCTTTTTGTATGTAGCCGAACGGGTCTATACATTACTTAAATAACCCCCTTTTTTGCGGGGGAATAAAGCTTGGGGTCATTCGCTTTTCGCGAAAGAAAAAAGATGGTATACTGGTTTTGATGAATGTGAAGGAAGTTTTGGCGCGGACGGGGTTCCGTTTTACGCGGTCATTGGGGCAGAATTTTATATTGGACGAGAATCTTTTGGCCGCCGTTGCCGCCGATGCCGGGGTGACGGC
>JAIRRW010000024.1 GCA_031255775.1 Clostridiales bacterium | reverse complement strand
TTGTACGGTTGACAACAGGCGGGGCTTTCTGTTATATTTTCCGTATGAAACATATGACGGGAAAGATCATCGTCCTGACGGGCGGAAGCGGCGGACTGGGCCGCGAATTAAAGGAATTTTACCGGGCGTCGGGCAATACCGTCGTTGACCTGTCCCGCTCTAACCCGGGTGAGGGGGACGACCTCATCTGCGACGTCGCCGATCCCGAAATGGTGCGGGCGGCGTTTGATTTTGTCAAACAAAGGTACGGCCGGGTCGACATCCTCATCAACAATGCGGGTTACGGCGTTTCCGGCGCGGTCGAGCTGTTGGAGGACGAGCAGGTCAAACGCATTTTCGACGTCAACTTTCACGGCGCTTTTTCCTGCATCAAGGCGGCGCTGCCCCTCATGAGCCGGGGCGGCAGGATCGTCAACGTGTCCTCGGCCTGCGCCGTTTTCGCCCTGCCTTTTCGCGCCATGTATTGCGCGTCCAAGGCGGCTTTAAGTATGCTGTCCCACTCCCTGCGGGAGGAGGTGCGTCCCTACGGCATTTCGGTCACGGCCATCTGTCCGGGCGACACCAAGACCGGCTTTACCAAAAACCGCGTCAAAAATTTCGCGACCAACGAGCGGTACGGCGAGCGGATCAAAAGGGCGGACGACCATATTGGCGACCGCGAGGAGCGCCGCATGAGCCCGCAGGCCGTCGCGAAAAAAATGTGTCAAATCATCGCGAAAAGGTCGTACCGGCCCTTTTATATCGTCGGCAAAAAATACAAATTCTTGTATGTCCTAAACCGCCTCTTGCCCTTAGGATGGATCATTCGGGCGACGGGCGGCCTCTTTGCGCCCGCGGACAAGAAACAAAAAAAATAGCGGCGCAAAAACCCGGTATTCGGCTTGCGCAACCGCCGATGCCGATCAATGACCGATTTACACCAAGCGAGACACGTTTCGGAGGAAAAAACGGATATGAGCACAAGGGAAACCGTGGTGGTGTTGGACTTTGGCAGCCAGTATAATCAGCTGATCGCCCGCAGGGTGCGGGAGCTTGACGTCTACTGCGAGCTGCTGCCCCACGACACGACGGCCGCGGCGATCAAACAAAAGGGCGCGGTCGGCGTCATCTTTTCGGGCGGGCCGGACAGCGTGTATTTTAACGACGGCCCCAAGGCCGACCCCGCGATCCTTGAGCTGGGCGTGCCCGTCTTGGGCATCTGCTACGGCTTGCAGCTCATCAATCAGATGCTGGGCGGGGAGGTCAAGGGCGGCCCGGCGGAATTTGGGCGGCGGGTCGTCAAAACCACGGGCGGCGCCCTGTTTCAAGGCCTGCCCGATTCGTGGGAATGTTGGATGAGCCACGGCGATTTCGTCTCCCGACCCGCGCCCGGGTTTACCGTCACCGCGTCGACCGACACCTGCCCGGTCACCGGCCTGGAAAACCCCGAAAAAAAAATCTACGGCGTGCAGTTTCACCCCGAGGTCGCGCACAGCCGGTACGGCCGGGACGTTTTGAAAAACTTTTTGTACGGGGTTTGCGGCGTCAAGGGCGACTGGACGATGAAAAACTTTGCCGCGCAGGCGGCGGCCGCCCTGCGGGGAAAGATCGGGGACAAAAAGGTGCTGTGCGCGCTGTCGGGCGGCGTGGATTCGGCGGTTGCCGCGGCGCTGGTGCACGAGGCCTGCAAAAACCTGACCTGTATCTTTGTCGATACCGGGCTCATGCGCAAAAACGAGGCGGCCGAGGTCATGCGCGTCTTTAAGGATGAGCGCGGCATGAATGTCATCAAGGTTGACGCCGAGGCGCGGTTTTTGACTAAGCTAAAAGGGGTGGCCGACCCGGAGAAAAAGCGCAAGATCATCGGCGGCGAGTTTATCCGCGTGTTTGAGGAGGAGGCAAAAAAGATCGGCAGCGTGGATTTTTTGGTGCAGGGCACCATCTATCCCGACGTCATCGAGAGCGGCGTCGGCAAGAGCGCGGTCATCAAAAGCCATCACAACGTGGGCGGGCTGCCCGACGTCGTGGATTTTAAAGAGATCGTCGAGCCCCTGCGGGAGCTGTTTAAAGACGAGGTGCGCGCCTGCGGATTCGAGATCGGCCTGCCCGCGTCCATCGTCATGCGCCAGCCCTTTCCCGGCCCGGGCCTGGGGATCCGCGTCATCGGCGAGGTCACAAGCGACAAGCTGCATATCCTGCGGGAGGCCGACTTTATCTTTCGGGACGAGGTCGCAAAAGCGGGACTGGAAAAAGAGATCTGGCAGTATTTTGCCGTCCTCACCGGGACGCAGACCGTGGGCGTTATGGGCGACTGCCGCACCTACGACTATACGCTGGCGCTCAGGGCGGTGACCAGCGTGGACGGCATGACCGCCGATTGGGCGCGCATCCCGCACGACGTCCTAGAGCGCGTATCAAACCGAATCGTCAACGAGATCAAGGGCATCAACCGCATCGTTTACGACATCACCTCCAAGCCGCCGGCAACCATCGAATGGGAATAGCGCTGCCGCTATCGTTCAAATGACGCTGACGCTTTCATTTGAACGAGGGAAGAGGTGTCCGAGGGGAAAAAGTGTCATTTTTCCCCTCTCCCGATTTAAGCCGCGCGAACGTACTCATTCGCGCGAGGGAAACGGACGCTACCGCGTTCGATAAAATGCCGTTTCACTTGCATTTGAACGAGGGATAAGGCACTTTTTTACAAAAAACATGTCTTGATGAATGAGAAAAACAGTAGGGGGATAGATACCGTGGCTATCGAACAATACACCGAAAGTTTTACGCTCAAAGAAATGAAAATAACACTCGGCGATAACGGGTGGGGTTGGGTGTTCCCGCAAGGCGACGTTGCCAACGCCGACAAAATATTAACTCTGCTAAAAAAGGCGGGCGGTAAACCTGCGCAACGTGCCCTTGAAGATTTCACCTTGGGCGGTGGCGGTAAAGCAAAACCCGAATTTATCATAACATTCAATGACGATATACATACGATTATTGTTGTTGAGTGCAAGAAGTCCGCAAGACAACACGAAACGCCTAACCACGATTGCCCGAATGGGTATGCCGTGGACGGGGTTCTCTACTACGCTAAATTTTTGAAAGAGGAATTTAACGTTATAGCTGTTGCAATAAGCGGAACGACAACCGCCACGGCGAAAGTTGACGCGTTTTATTGGGGCAAGGGTTTAACCGCTTATGATGCGGAATTACTCAAAAAATCGAAAGACATTATTTTAGAGCCAAAAAACTATATTAAACTTGTTAAGGGCGAAAAACTGCAAAAGGCATATTCACTTGACGAGATACGCGAATTGGCTATTGAAATGCACGATTATTTAAGAGAAATTGCCGTGCGTGAGGAACACAAACCGATTTTTATTGCGGGCATTCTTATAGCTCTAAACAACGATGATTTTAGCAAGAGTTATACGCATTTGCCGTCTTATAATGCCGTTATGTCAGCTATACAAACGGCGATAGAAAACGAATTGAAAAAAGGCGGTATTAGAAGTGACAGGACGGCATACATAAAACAAATTTTCAATATGCTGCAAGACAATTCAAAGTTTGCCGCTATCCCACACGGGCAAAAAAAGTCGCTCGTTTGGTATGTTGAGCAACTGGAAATGAAAATAAAGCCCATGATGGATTACGCCGATAGTACGCTTGACGCGCTTGGCGTGTTCTACCACGAATTTATCAAATACTCGGGGGGCGACGGTTCGGGGCTTGGTATCGTCTTAACCCCGCAACACCTCACCGAATTTATGTGTGAATTGGCGGGTGCGAACAAAAATAGTAAAGTCGTTGATATTTGTTGCGGGTCTGGTTCATTTCTTGTTACCGCTATGGGGAAAATGTTCAAAAGTGCAAGCCCTATTGAAGTTGAGCAAATCCGCAAAGAACGCCTATACGGTGTGGAGCAAGACGACGGCTTATATACGCTTGCTATCGCTAATATGATTATCCGGCAAGACGGAAAATCAAACATATTCAAAGGTGATTGCTTTGACGCTAAAATCGTTAAAGCCTTGCCGAAAGATATAAATATCGGGCTTATAAACCCGCCGTATTCGCTCAAAGGCGGCAAGGTTGAATTAGAGTTCGTGGAACAACTGCTAAATATTCTTAGCGTGGGCGGTATCGGCGTTGTTGTTGTGCCGATGTCCTGCGCTATTGGCACAAAGTTTAAGGAAGTCCGCGAAAGGCTGTTCAAGAATCACACGCTAAAAGCTGTTTTCAGTATGCCCGACGATATTTTTTATCCGACAGGCACTAACCCCTGTGTTATGGTGTGGCAAGCCCATACGCCGCACGACAGTACGCAAGAAACATTTTTCGGTTACTGCAAAAATGACGGCTTTGTAAAGCGTAAAAAGTTAGGACGTATCGACGCATACGACAAGTGGGCGGATATACTTTCCGAATGGCTAAAATTGTACCGCAACCGTGATGTTGTACCCGGCCTGTCCGCTCGTGCCTGTGTGGAGCACAGCGACGAATGGTTGTGTGAAGCGTATATGAATACAGATTATTCCACCCTTACACAAGACGATTTTCAAAAAACAGTCAATGACTATTTGGCGTACCTCGTAAAGGCGGGTGAAGTCAATGAAAGTTAAAGACTTATTTACCCTTAAACAAGGCAATAGTTTAGAGTTAATGCACATCGGCGTATCTTCAAATACAGGCATTAACTTTGTGTCGCGTACAGCGCAAAACAACGGCGTTGTCGCACAAGTTGACAGAATAGAGGAAATAGAACCGTTTCCCGCCGGGTTTATTTCGGTTGCTCTCGGTGGCAGCGTGCTGTCGGCGTTTGTCCAAACAAAGCCATTTTATACTGCTTTCCACATTATGGCGTTGCAACCTAAAAGGGACATGGCGCTTGCTGAAAAGCTATATTACTGTATGTGCATAACATCTAACGTATATCGGTACAGTTACGGGCGGCAAGCTAATAAAACGCTTAAAGACATAGAATTGCCCGATACTATCCCCGATTGGGTGTATAGTACGCCTGTTACGCCGATAAAAACAAGCATAGTTCCGCAAGCGGTAATATTGCGTCCCGCGGAGCAATGGGCGGATTTTCGCATGGGTGACATATTTACAAAATTTGAAAATTGTAAATGTAGTGTTGCCCGTGACTTATTGTCAGACGGGGACGACTGCTATTATTTGGGAGCAAAAAAGAGTGAAAACGGCGTTATGCGGCGCGTTGCTTATGATAACGACTTAATGACAGCAGGTAACTGTATCGTGTTTATTTGCGACGGTCAAGGGTCGGTTGGCTATACAAATTATATGAATGAAGATTTTATAGGTTCTACCACTTTAACAGTTGGTCGCAATGCACATATAAACAAATATATTGGTATGTTCTTGGTTAGCGTCTTAGACTTAGAACGTCCAAAATATTCTTTTGGCCGCAAGTATCGAACAAAGTTAGCTGATACCAGTATTAAATTGCCCGCCGCGCCGGACGGTTCGCCGGACTGGGCGTATATGGAGCAATATATTAAATCATTGCCCTATTCCGATAGAATATAGCGAGGTTGTTTTGATGGATAAAAGGTTCAAATTTTATATGCTCATAACCTCATTTATACCATTATGGGTATCCATTGCTATAATAGACGTACGGAGCATAATTAAAACCATTGATAACGGCCGCTTGATAGCATTTTGACAACAGAGGTTCAGTATAGACCGTAGGCAATAGAGAACTGGAATCAAAATAAGCAAAAAGGGGTCAAATCGCCTTTTTTTCTATGGATTCGGGCCGGATTCGGTTTTTCGGGCGGGGTCAAACGATTGCCTAAACGCGGAATCCGTGCTATAATACTGCGGGTTAAAGTGATAGAGAAAAGAGAGAAAAAAACAGTCAAGGAGTGAAGTATGTCAAAGAAGTACGTGTACACGTTTAAGGAAGGCAACGGCAAGATGAAGGAGCTGTTGGGCGGCAAGGGCGCAAACCTGGCCGAAATGACCGGCTTAGGGATGCCGGTTCCCCGTGGTTTTACCATCAGCACCGAGGCCTGCACCAAGTATTATGAGGACGGCGAGGTCATCGGCGCCGACCTGCAAAAAGAGATCATGACGTATGTCGGAAAGCTGGAGGAGGAGACCGGGAAAAAGTTTGGCGACCTCAAAAACCCGCTGCTTGTTTCGGTTCGTTCGGGCGCCCGCGCCTCCATGCCCGGCATGATGGACACCATCTTAAATTTGGGTATGAACGATCAGGTCGTCGAAAAGTTTGCCGAGCTCACCGGCAACCGCCGCTTTGCCTATGACAGCTACCGCCGCTTTATTCAGATGTATTCGGACGTCGTCATGGAGGTGGGCAAAAAGCATTTTGAGGAGATCATCGACGAAATAAAGCGTCAAAAGGGCGTCGAGCTCGATACCGAGCTGGATGCGGACGATCTAAAGACGCTGGCCGACCGCTTTAAGGCCGAATATAAAAAGAAGATCGGGGACGGGTTTCCGCAGGATTCGAAGGAGCAGCTCATGGGCGCGATCCGGGCGGTATTCCGTTCGTGGAACAATCCCCGCGCCATCTACTACCGCCGCATGAACGACATTCCCGGCAGCTGGGGCACCGCCGTCAACGTGCAGGAAATGGTCTTTGGCAACAAGGGCGACACGTCGGGCACCGGCGTTGCGTTTTCGCGCAATCCCGCCACCGGCGACAAGGGGCTTTTTGGCGAATATCTGATGAACGCGCAGGGCGAGGACGTCGTGGCCGGTATCCGCACCCCCATGAAGATCGAGCAGCTCAAAAACGACAATCCCAAGGTTTACGCCGAATTTGCCGCCATTGTGGACAAGCTGGAAAAGCATTACCGCGATATGCAGGACATGGAATTTACCATCGAGGAGGGCAAGCTGTTTATGCTCCAGACGCGGAGCGGCAAGCGCACCGCGGCGGCGGCCCTAAAGATCGCCTGCGACCTGGTGGACGAGGGAATGATTTCCGAAAAGGACGCCGTCCTCATGATCGATCCCAAGCAGCTGGACGCGCTCTTGCACCCGCAGTTTGACGCGGCCGCCCTAAAGGCCGCCAAGCCCGTCGGCGAGGCGCTGGCGGCGTCCCCGGGCGCGGCCTGCGGCAAGGTGGTCTTTACCGCCGAGGACGCCACCGAATGGGTGGTCAATAAGGGCGAAAAGGTTATTTTGGTTCGCTTGGAGACCAGCCCCGAGGACATCGAGGGGATGCACCACGCGCAGGGCATTTTGACGGTGCGCGGCGGCATGACCTCGCACGCGGCGGTCGTCGCCCGCGGCATGGGCACCTGCTGTGTCTCCGGCTGCGGCGAGATCAAGATCGACGAAAAGAGCAAGAGCTTTACCCTAAGCGGCAAGACCTATAAGGAGGGCGATTATATTTCGCTGGACGGCTCGACGGGCAAGATCTACGGGGCGGCGATCCCCACCGTCAGCGCGTCGCTGTCCGGCGACTTCGGCCGTCTGATGGGCTGGGCGGATCGGTACCGTTCGATGAAGGTCCGCACCAACGCCGACACCCCGGCCGACGCCCGGCAGGCGCGTTCGTTTGGCGCCGAGGGCATCGGTCTGTGCCGTACCGAGCATATGTTTTTTGAGGCGGACCGCATCAAGGCGATGCGCGAGATGATCGTCTCCGAGACCGCAGAGCAGCGCGAGATCGCCCTAAACAAGATACTGCCGATGCAGCAGGGCGACTTCGAAAAGCTGTATGAGGCGCTTGAGGGCTATCCCGTCACCATCCGTTTTCTCGACCCGCCGCTTCACGAATTTGTGCCCACCGCCGAGGAAGACATCAAGGAACTGGCCAAAGAGATGAAGCTCGACGTCCAAAAGCTTAAGGACGTGATCGTCGGCTTGCACGAGTTTAACCCGATGATGGGGCACCGCGGCTGCCGCTTGGCCGTCACCTATCCCGAAATCGCGGTCATGCAGACCAAGGCCGTCATTCAGGCCGCCGTCGCGATCCAAAAAAAGCACCCCGAATGGAACACCACGCCCGAGATCATGATTCCGCTGGTCGGCGAGATCAAGGAGCTCCAGTACGTCAAGTCGGTGGTCGTCAAGACCGCGGACGCGTGCATCGAGGCCGCGGGCGTCAAGCTGCGCTACAGCGTGGGCACGATGATCGAGATTCCCCGCGCGGCACTCACCGCCGACGAGATCGCGGCCGAGGCCGAATTTTTCTCGTTCGGGACCAACGACCTCACGCAAATGACGTTCGGCTTTAGCCGCGACGACGCCGGAAAGTTTTTGAGCGAATACTACGCCAAGCAGATTTTTGAGCAGGACCCGTTTAAGACGGTTGACCAAAAGGGCGTGGGCAAGCTGATGCAGCTTGCCATCGAGCTGGGAAAAAAGACCCGCCCCGACATCAAGCTCGGCATTTGCGGCGAGCACGGCGGCGATCCCCAGACGGTCGAATTTTGTCACAATATCGGCCTCTCGTACGTCTCCTGTTCGCCCTACCGCGTGCCCATCGCAAGGCTGGCGGCGGCGCAGGCCAACATCAAAAATCCCCGGAAATAAGGGATTATACACGTTTTTATCGGACTTAAAGTTTAAGGCCGGTGCGGAGTGACACATAGTGGGTTGATACGGGCTACGTGGAACCGAACCTCTCTGAACTTTGCTGACGCAAAGTTAGCAACCGCAAGCGATTGTCGGTTCGGCGGTGCAACTCGGTTACGTATTAGAAATACGCGCCCTTGTTGCCCCGCCGCCTGTTGCCCGTCTGAACCTCACTCTTTGACACGCCGTATTAAAAAAAAACAAAAAGGACTAAGCAAGGAGAAATCATCGTATGCGCAAGTTTCAGGTCAACGTCAACGGCAAAAGCTATGTGGTAGAGGTGGACGAGCTGTCCGGCGGTCAGACCGTCTCGGCCGCCGTCCCGGCAGTC
>JAIRRW010000015.1 GCA_031255775.1 Clostridiales bacterium | reverse complement strand
GTTTCCACAGCAAAGAGAGTTGGCTGGATATATTCAGCAGAATGTAAGAAACGATATCCTGATCTTAGGCTGAATTTAAAAAAAAATCCTTATAAAAATAAAGACGATTATTTTGATGAGAAAAGCTGGAAATGCGACAAAAAATAAAAAAATTTCTTAATAAAAAATTTTCTTAAAATGGGTATTGACAAATGGGTTGACGTAGGTTATACTGTAGGTACGGTAAGCGTAATCCAAAGGGAGAAAAGATGAAGAGAATTTCTTGGTAGCAGACAAACGGCACCGCTAATTTGCGCAATCGCTGTCCGATATGCTTGTTAAGGAACGTATCCTTGAGCCGGACAATGTGCAGACAGATTGTTGCAGGGCACCGCCGGCCAGGAATTTTATCTTACTTTCCCTCCCAGCGTTTATCAAAGATAGTTTTTCTAACCTCCTTTGTTTAGCCGCGGGCAGAAAAAGCGAAGAGCTTTCCTGTCCGCGGCTATTTCGCTGATGCGTTGCGGCCAAGCGCAAATGCCGCAAGCGGCATTTCGCCGAACTTAGATTTGATGTCCGCTCCCGAAAAGCGTCGTTTTCGGTCGCTCCCGATTTTTTTATTCTGCTTTTGTTATGGGCTTTAATAAAAAAAGGGAGCAAACAAAAATGACATTTTTTGTTTGCGGACACCGTATCCCTCGATAAAATGCAAGTGTAACGGCATTTTATCGAAAGCGGTAGCGCGAAACATGTTAGCATTTTTGGAGGTTTTTATGGCTCAAATACGGGTATCCAACCTGACTTTTTCGTACGACAGGCATTTTGACGATATATTCCGGGACGTGTCCTTTACGCTCGACACCGACTGGAAGCTGGGGTTTACCGGCCGCAACGGACGCGGCAAAACGACGTTTTTAAAGATTTTGACGGGGGAGCTGGCCGGATACGCGGGCAGCGTTGACGCGCCGGTACGCTTCGGGTATTTTCCGTACCCGGTCGACCCGGAGGAGGAATTGCCCTTTTTCGCGCTGGCGGAGACGCTTGCGCCCGACGTTGAGCTGTGGCGGCTGTATCGGGAAATGGGGCTGCTCGGGCTCTCCGGCGATACGGCGGACAGGCCGTACCGGGTCCTCTCGGGGGGCGAGCGGACAAAGCTGATGCTCTGCCTGCTGTTTTCGGGCGAGGATCGGTTTTTGCTGATCGACGAGCCGACCAATCACCTCGACGCGGCGGGGCGCGCGGCCGTGGCGGCCTACCTCGACAAAAAAAAGGGCTTTATTTTGGTGTCGCACGATCGCGCCCTGCTGGACGGCTGCACCGATCATACGCTTTCGGTCAATCGGCAAAGCATCGAGATCGAAAAGGGGAGCATTTCCTCCTATCTGCTCAACAAGGAACGCCGCGACGCCTACGAGCGGGAGGAAAATGCCCGGCTGGCCAAGGAGATCGGCAAGCTGAAAAGGGCGGCGGCGCAGACCGCGCAATGGTCGGACAGGGTGGAGGCGAGCAAGACGGGCGTCTTTGACGGCAACGTCCGACCCGACCGCGGGCACGTCGGCCGTATGGCGGCCAAGATGATGAAGCGCAGTAAGGTCATCGAACGTCGGTACGAGCACAAGATCGAGGAAAAGGCTGGCCTGTTAAAAAACGTCGAAAAAAGCGAGAGTCTAAAGCTCAACCCCGACGCCTTTTACACCGATAGGCTGGTGTCCTTTTTACGGGTGGGCTTCTCCTACGGGGGCGCGCCGCTCTTGTCCGGCCTGTCGTTTGAGGTTCGGGCGGGCGATCGGCTGGCGGTGACCGGCGCCAACGGCTCGGGAAAAAGCACGCTCCTAAGGCTGATTTTGGGCGAGCTGACGCCGGACGAGGGGGTCGTCTATAAGCCAAAAACCCTAAAAATCGCCTATGTGCCGCAGGACGGCGCGCGCCTGACCGGGACGATCGGGGACTTTGAGGCGGCGCGTCCCGACCTCAACGTCACGCTGTTTCGCACCGTTTTGATCAAGACCGGCCTGGGGCGCGAGCAGTTTGACAAGGAATTGCAGACGTATTCGGCCGGGCAGAAAAAAAAGGTTCTCTTGGCCGCCGCCCTGTCCGTATCCGCGCATATGTACATCTTTGACGAGCTGTTAAACTATATGGACATCTACGCCCGTATCCAGATCGAAACGCTCTTAAAAAACAGCGGCGCCGCCATGGTGTTTGTCGAGCACGACCGCGCCTTTGTCCAAAACGTCGCAACGGGCGAGATCAAATTATAGCCGGCGTAAATAAAATCGCGTTGCTGTGATTATTTTGCCGCGCGGGCGGAAAAAGACTTTACATTTCCGCCGCTTCGTGGTAATATAGGTAAGGTCTTTGGGCACTAACGCTTTTTTAAGACGATAAGTAAATAGTACTGTACGCTGCACGAGGTCTCATGCAACAGCGGCAGCGGCAAAGGTGTTATTATTTATTATGACTGCCCAAAGGGGTAGTCATTTTTTTTACGGAGGACGGCGTTTGAAGCATTTATTGGGCATCGAAGCATTGACGGCGGCGGATATTACCGGCCTTTTGGATCGCGCCGAGGACGCCAAGCAGCGCCTTTTAAATCGGAAAAAGTCGGACGCGCTTAGGGGGAAGAGCGTCGTCACGCTCTTTTACGAAAACAGCACCCGCACCAAGCTCAGCTTTGAGCTGGCGGCAAGGTATACGGGGGCGGACGTGTCGTCGCTGGCGGTTTCGACGTCCAGCGTCAACAAGGGCGAATCGCTGATCGATACGGGCCGGACCCTGGACGCGCTGCTGGCGGATATCATCGTCATTCGTCACGCGGTATCGGGGACGCCTCTTTTTTTATCCGGCCAAATCGCGGCCTCGGTGATCAACGCGGGCGACGGTATGCACGAGCACCCCACGCAGGCGCTCCTGGACTTTTTTACCATGCGCGAGCGGTTTGGCGGGCTTTCGGGGCTTTCGGTGGCCATTTTGGGGGACGTCGCGCACAGCCGCGTCGCGCGGAGCAATATTTTGGGGCTGGTCAAGCTGGGCGCGTCCGTCACGGTGGCGGGGCCGAAAACGCTTGTCCCCAAGGAGATCGAACGGCTTGGCTGCAAGGTCGTCTACGCGGCGGCGGACGCGGTCAAGGACGCCGACGTCATCATGGGCTTGCGCTTGCAGCTCGAACGCCAGCGGAGCGCGCTCATCCCGGACGCGGGGGAGTATAACCGTTTTTTCGGGATCACTCCGGCGCTTTTGGCGCACAACACGCGCAACGCCGTCATCCTGCATCCGGGCCCGGTCAATCGGGACGTCGAGCTGGATTTTTCGCTTGTCGAAAGCGCGCCCAGCCTGATCCACGGGCAGGTGCTAAACGGCGTGGCCGTGCGCATGGCGGTTTTAGAGACGGTCGCGGCGGCGAAAAGGGAGGAGGCGTAGCGCTATGGGCACGATCCTAATCAAAAACGGCAGTCTGGTGCGCGACGGCGTTCGCGTCGCCGATATTCTCATCAAGGACGACTATATTTCGCGCATCGGCCGCATCGACCGGGGCGCGGACGAGACCGTTGACGCCGAGGGGAAATACGTCTTTTACGGCTTTTGCGATATGCACACGCACCTAAGAGAGCCGGGCTTTACCCATAAAGAGACCGTCAAAACGGGCGCGGCGGCGGCGGCGAAGGGCGGGTTTACCGATATTTTTTGTATGCCCAACACCAACCCGGTTTGCGACAGCGAGGTGGTGGCCGAATTTATCAACCGACGCGCCGAGCAGGCGGGCTATGTCCGCGTTCACCCGGTCGGCGCCATCACCAAGGGGCTTAAGGGCGCGGAGCTGAGCGCCATGGCGGGCTTAAAGACTGCGGGCGTTTTGGCCGTGTCCGACGACGGCTGCCCGGTATCCGACGGCGCGGTCATGCGCCGGGGCATGGAGTACGCCGACGGCCTGGGGCTGCTGGTTCTCTCGCACAGCGAGGACAAGAGCCTGTCCGCGGGCGGCGTCGTCAATGAGGGCGCAAATTCGGTGGCGGCGGGACTCCCGGGGATTTCGCGCGCCGCCGAGGAAGCGGGGATCGCCCGCGACCTCATTTTAGCCGAGACGCTGGGCATCCGCATCCATATCTGCCACGTCTCCACCCGGGGCGGGGTGGAGCTCGTCCGCTATTTTAAGCGCAAGGGCGTTGCCGTCACGGCCGAGACCTGTCCGCATTATTTCGCGCTCAACGACGCCTGTATTTTGGACTACAACACCGCCGCCAAGGTCAATCCCCCCATCCGAACCGAGGACGACCGCAAGGCGGTTATCGAGGGGATCGCCGACGGCGCCATCGACGTCATCGCGACCGATCACGCCCCCCACAGCGCGGGCGAAAAGGCGGCCGATTTTGTCGGCGCGCCCTTTGGCATCAGCGGCCTGGAGACCGCGTTTTCGCTCAGCTACACCATTTTGGTGCAGAGCGGCATCATCGACATCGTTAAGCTCGGCGACCTCCTGTCCGCCGCCCCCCGCCGAATCACCGGCCTCGGCGGACGCCTACGGGAGGGCGAACGCGCCGACATCACGGTCATCGACCCGGATTTGAGCTGGCGCATCGACGCCCAAAGGCTGGTTTCGATGGGAAAAAACACGCCCTTTGACGGCGTTAAGGCGCACGGCATGGTGACCGAGACCATCGTCTCCGGCCGCCGCCTCGTGCGCGAAGGCCGGCTGGTGCGTCCATGCTGAAAACTGCCGATTTTGTCATAGCCAAAAACCGGGCGCTCAATCAAAACGTGTACGAAATGGTCCTGACGGGCGCGGCGGATTTTTCGGTGGCCGCCGGACAGTTTGTCAACCTTTCGCTCCCGGGCAAATTTCTGCGCCGTCCCTTCGGCGTCTGCGATTATACCGCAGATTCGATCACGCTTTTGTATAAGGTCGCGGGCGGAGGAACCGCAGACATGGCCGCCATGGCCGCCGGGACCGTTTTAAACGTCATGCTGCCGCTGGGGAACGGCTTTACCTTAGGGGCGATCCCCGCAGGGACGGGCGACGTGCTGTTGGCCGCGGGCGGCACCGGCGCGGCGCCGATCTATTGTCTGACAAAAACGCTGATCGAAAGGGGCTTTCGGCCGCGCGTGGCGCTCGGCTTTAACGGCAGGGACGACGCCTTTTATCTGGCCGAATTCCGGGCGCTTGCCGCCGACGTCGAGGTGTATTCGGTCAGCGGCGAGCTGGGGGAAAAGGGCTTTCCCACCCGCGCGCTGGAAAAAGAGCCGGGGTATTATTTTGCCTGCGGCCCGCAGGGGATGCTGGACGCCTTTGCCGGGACCGGCCTGCCCGGACAGCTGTCGTACGAGTCGCGCATGGGGTGCGGCTTTGGCGTGTGCATGGGCTGCACGATGGTGACGCGAAAGGGCGCGCGGCGGATCTGCGCCGACGGCCCCGTTTTTTTGGCGGAGGACATTCTCCTATGATCAACCTTTCGGTCAAGCTGAATGATTGGACGCTCAAAAACCCCGTGATACCGGCCAGCGGCACTTTTGGCTACGGCCTGGAATTTTCGATGCTCTACGATCTCAATGTACTGGGCGCCTTTTCGACCAAGGGCACGACATGGGAGCCGCGCGTCGGCAACCCCCTGCCCCGCATTGCCGAGACGGCGTCGGGGATGCTCAACGCCGTCGGCCTCCAAAACCCGGGCGCGCAGGCGGTCAAAAGCCTGTATTTTCCGGCGATCCGCAGGGTGTTTTCGGACAAGCTCATCGTCAACGTGGGCGGGCATGACGAGGAGAGCTATATCAAGGCGGTCGAGCTCCTGTCCGACGACCCGATCGTGGGCGCGGTGGAGCTCAACATCAGCTGTCCCAACGTCAAGGCGGGCGGCATGGCCATCGGGACGGACGCCGGGCTGGCGGCCGGGCTGACCGCCGCCGTCAAAAAGGTGTGCCGCTGTCAGCTCATCGTCAAATTGTCCCCCAACGTGACCGATATTGCCGCCATCGCAAGGGCGGCGGAGGACGCGGGCGCGGACGGGATCAGCCTTATCAACACGCTTTTGGGGATGGCGGTCGACTATCGGACGGGGCGGCCGATCATCGCCAATACCTACGCGGGACATTCGGGGGGCGCGATCAAGCCGGTGGCGCTCCGCATGGTGCACCAGGTCGCAAAAGCGGTCAAGATCCCGGTCATCGGCATGGGCGGCGTCGAGACGGCGGAGGACGTGATCGAATTTATGTCCGTGGGCGCGACGGCGGTCATGGTGGGGTCAAAAAACCTGACCGATCCGTTTGTCTGCAAAAAAATAATCGAACGGCTTCCGTCCGTACTCCAAGAGCTTGGGACGGACGACATCAATACCGTAAGGGGCAGGGCGTTATGAACAGACGGGTGACGCAAAGGGGCGACGTGATCGTGGCCTGCGATTTCGAAAACGAAGAGCGGCTGGACGCGGTTTTAGCCGGATTGGCCGACCAAAAGCCCTATCTAAAAATCGGCATGGAGATGTATTACCGCTGCGGCGCGGCGTTGGTTTGCCGCCTGAAGGACGCGGGCTATCCGATCTTTTTAGACCTAAAGCTGCACGACATCCCCACCACGGTAGGGCGCGCGGCCGCCCAAATCGCCGCGCTCGGCGTCGATATGCTCAACGTGCACGCGGGCGGCGGCATCGACATGATGCGGGCGGCGGCCGAGGCCGTCCGGGCGGTTTCGCCCGATACGCTGGTCATCGCGGTCACCCAGCTGACCTCCACCTCGCCGCAAATGCTTAAAGAGGAGCTTTTGATCGATGCCCCCATGGCGGATACGGTGCGGCATTACGCGCAAAACGCCAAAAAGGCCGGACTGGACGGCGTGGTGTGTTCGGCCTTAGAGGCGCCCGTCATGCGGGAGCTGGGGCTATTTTCGGTCACGCCCGGTATTCGGTTTCCCGAGGGGGCGGCCGACGACCAAAAACGCGTGGTCTCGCCCGAAAGGGCGCGGGCGCTGGGCAGCGGCTATATCGTCATGGGCCGGCCGATCACGGGCGCGGACGATCCCGCGGCGGCGTACCGACGCGCGCGGCAGGATTTTTTGGGGTCGGCGTAAGCCCCCGGCGGACGGGATAGAAAAACGGTAAAAAACGGATCAGGTCACGCTCACACGACCAAAAAAACAAGGAGAGTGTACATATGCACAAGCAACGGGCACGCGCCGCCGCGGCGCAGCTATTGGAGATCGGCGCCGTGGTTCTGCGGCCAAACGAGCCGTTCACCTGGGCCAGCGGGATCAAGTCGCCCATTTACTGCGACAACCGGCTGGTCTTGGGGTACCCTAAGGCACGCGCCGTCATCGAGGCGGGGCTGTCCGACATGATCAAGGAGGCCTATCCCACGGCGCAGGTTTTGATGGGCACCGCGACGGCGGGGATCGCGCACGCGGCGCTGGTCGCCGACCGTCTGGCGTACCCGATGGGCTATGTGCGCGGGGCAAAAAAGGAGCACGGCAAGGGCAATCGGATCGAGGGGCGGCTCAACCCCGGCGACCGGGTGGTGGTGGTCGAGGACCTCATCTCCACCGGCGGCAGCTGTATCGAGGCGGTCCGGGCTTTGCGGGAGGCGGACGCCGAGGTCTTGGGCGTCGCGGCCATTTTTACCTATAATATCGGGCGGGGTTTCGAAAACTTCGCGGCCGAAAACACCTCTTACCGCGCGTTGTGCGACATCGAGACCCTCTTGGGCGTCGCGGTCGAGGGCGGCTATATCAAGGCGGATCGCGCCAAAGAAGTTATCGCGTTTCGGGACAGCCTGTAAGGAGGGACATATATGGCATATATGGCGTATTTGGTATTGAGCGACGGCACGGCATACGAGGGAAGGGGCATCGGGTATTCGGGCGAGGCGGTCGGCGAGGTGGTCTTCAACACCGGCATGACCGGCTATCAGGAGTTGTTGACCGACCCGTCCTATACGGGACAGATCGTCTGCATGACCTATCCCTTGATCGGCAATTGCGGGGTAAACGCGGAGGACGTCGAGTCGGACGCGCCCAAGGTGCGGGGCTTTATCGTCCGCAACCTCTGCGAAGCGCCCTCCAACTGGCGCTCGGAGGGCACCCTAAACGACTACCTGATCAAGCATAAGATCGTGGGCTTGGAGGGGATCGACACGCGGGCGCTGACCAAAAAGATTCGGGACGGGGGGACGATGTCGGGCATCATCGCGCAGACGCTCCCCGACGAAAAAAAACTGGCGGCGGTCAAGGCCTACGCGTACCGCTATCCCGTGGGCGACATCTCGGTCAAAACCGCCTACGAGACCGGCGGGGGGGACAAAAGGGTGGCCGTCATCGATTACGGCTTAAAAAACAATATTCTGGCCTCGCTAAAGCGCATGGGCTGCCGGCTCAAGGTATTCCCTTCGACGGTTTCGGCCGAGGAGGTTTTGGCTTACGCGCCCGACGGCATCATGCTGACCAACGGCCCGGGCGACCCCAAGGAAAATGTGCGCGAGATCGAGACCGTTAAAAAGCTGATCGGCAAAAAGCCGATGTTCGGCATTTGCCTGGGGCACCAGCTCATCGCGCTTGCCCTGGGCGGCGATACGCAAAAGCTGCCGTACGGCCATCGGGGCGCCAACCATCCCGTCAAGGATACCGCCACGGGCAAGCTGTTTATCACCAGCCAAAACCACGGCTACGCGGTTCGCGCCGAAACCCTCGCGGCCAAGGGGACGGTCTCCTACCTCAACTACAACGACGGCACCTGCGAGGGGATGCGCTACAACGACGGCCTGACCTTTTCGGTTCAGTTTCATCCCGAGGTCTGCCCCGGCCCGCGCGACACCGCGCATCTCTTTACCGAATTTAAGGACAGTATCGACGCGTTTTCAAAACAATAAAAGCCGACCGATACACGGCATCAAGACCCCGGACAAACGTTAAAGACAGAGGAGATACATATATGGCAAAGGACCCCGGCATCAAACGGGTACTCATCATCGGCAGCGGCCCCATCGCGATCGGCCAGGCCGCCGAGTTCGATTACGCGGGCACGCAGGCCTGCCGCGCGCTGCAAAACGAGGGCATTTATACGATCCTGGTCAACAGCAACCCCGCCACCATCATGACGGACAAGCAAATGGCCTCCCGCGTATACCTCGAGCCCCTCACCCCCGCCGTCTTAAAAAACATCATTCTAAAGGAAAAGCCGGACAGTATTCTGCCCACGCTGGGCGGGCAGACCGGGCTAAACCTTGCCTGCGAGCTCTATGAGAGCGGCTTTTTGACCGAGCACAACGTGCGCCTCTTGGGGACAAACGTCGATTCGATCAAAAAATCGGAGGATCGCGAGCTCTTTAAAGAGACGATGGAGGCGATCGGCGAGCCCTGTATCGAGTCGGCCATCGTCTATTCGGTGGAGGACGCGGTGGCGTTTTCCAAGGGCGCGGGCTTTCCGCTCATCGTGCGTCCCGCCTATACGCTGGGCGGCACGGGCGGCGGCATCGCCGACAACGAGGCGCAGCTAAAATCCGTCTGCAAGGCCGGACTGTCCGCCTCGCGGGTCGGCCAGTGCCTCATCGAAAAATCGGTGGCCGGGTGGAAGGAGATCGAATACGAGGTCATGCGCGACGAGGCCGACAACGTCATCACCATTTGCAGCATGGAAAATCTCGATCCCGTCGGCATCCACACCGGCGACAGCATCGTATTCGCCCCCGCGCAGACGCTTAGAGACCAGGAATATCAAATGCTGCGGTCGGCCGCGCTCAACATCATCTCCGCCCTAAAGATTTGCGGCGGCTGCAACGTGCAGTTTGCGCTCAACACCAAGAGCATGGAATACGCGGTCATCGAGGTCAACCCCCGCGTCTCCCGTTCCTCCGCGCTGGCCTCCAAGGCCACGGGGTATCCCATCGCCAAGGTCGCGACGCTCATCGCCGTCGGGTACCGCTTGGACGAGATCATCAACGGCGTCACCGGCAAAACCTATGCCTGCTTCGAGCCCACCATCGACTATGTCGTCGCCAAGTTTCCGCGCTGGCCGTTTGACAAGTTTACCGAGGCAAACAAGACGCTGGGCACCCGCATGAAGGCCACCGGCGAGGTCATGGCCATCGGCGAAAATTTTGAGGCCTCTCTCCTAAAGGCCGTCCGTTCCTTAGAGCTTGGCTTTATTTCCTTAGACTATAAAAAATACGGGGACATGACCAAGGACGAGCTGTACTGCGCGCTGGCGCTCAAAAACGACGAGCGGATGTTTTGCGTGTGCGCGGCGCTCCGAAAGGGCGTTTCGGTCGCCCTCATCAACGAGATCACCACCATCGACCCGTGGTTTTTGTTCAAGATCAAGGGGATCGTCGAGCTGGAGGAACGGTTCAAGCAGATCAAGGGACTAAAAAACCTGCCGATCGGGCTCCTAAAGGACGCCAAGCAAAAGGGGTTTGCGGACAAGGCCGTCGCCAAGTGGATCGGCGAGACCGAGGACGCCGTCCGGCGGCACCGCGAAAAAAACGGGATCCGGCCGGTCTATAAGATGGTCGATACCTGCGCGGCCGAGTTTGACGCGGTGTCCCCCTATTATTATTCGTGCTATCAGACCGAAAACGAGGCGCATCCCGTCCCCAATCAATCCATCGTCGTTTTGGGCAGCGGCCCCATCCGCATCGGGCAGGGCGTCGAATTTGATTACTGCTCGGTGCAGTGTATCCGCGCCGTCAAGGAGAGCGGCTACGAGGCCGTCATCATCAACAACAACCCCGAAACGGTATCCACCGACTTTGACATCTCCGACCGGCTGTACTTCGAGCCGCTCACCTCCGAGGAGGTGTGGAACGTTTTGGCGCTCGAAAAGCCCGCCGGCGTCGTCGTTCAGTTTGGCGGCCAGACCGCGATCAAGCTGGCCAAGGCCGTGGAGGATAAGGGCTATCGGATTTTGGGGACGTCGGTGGACAGCATCAACGACGCGGAGGATCGCGAGGCCTTTGACCGCTTGCTCGAAACCCTCAAAATTTCCCGGCCGGCCGGGCGCACCGTGTACACCGGGGAGGAGGCGCTTGACGCCGCGCACGCGCTGGGCTATCCCGTGCTTGTGCGGCCCTCCTATGTGCTGGGCGGGCAGGGCATGGAGATCGCCTATACCGATGCCGAGATTCGCGACTATATGGACATCATCAACCAAACCGAGCAGGAGCACCCCATTCTCGTCGATCAGTATATCGAGGGCAAGGAGCTGGAGGTTGACGCCATTTGCGACGGCAAGGACATCCTCATTCCCGGCGTTATGGAGCATATCGAACGCACCGGCGTGCACAGCGGCGACAGCATTTCGCGCTATCCGTCCGCGACGCTCAAGGACGCGGTGGTCGAGCGCTTGGTGGACATCACAAAAAAGCTGGCGCTGGGGACAAAAACCCTGGGGCTCATCAACATCCAGTACATTCTAAAGGGCGACGACATCTATATCATCGAGGTCAATCCCCGTTCCAGCCGCACCGTCCCCTACATCAGCAAGGTGACCGGCATCCCCATGGTGCATTTGGCCACGCGCTGCTGCTTGGGCGAGCGGCTGGCGGACATGGGTTACGGCCTCGGCCTCTACAAAAGATCCAAGGTCACGGCCATCAAGGTGCCGGTGTTCTCCAACGAAAAGCTGCCCGATCTCGAAATTTCGCTTTCGCCCGAGATGAAGTCCACCGGCGAGGTTTTGGGGCTGTCCTACGACCCGGGCGAGGCCATTTTGAAGGGGTTGTACGCCAGCGGCCTTAAAATGGACAAGGGGGGCGTCTTTATCTCGGTCGCCAATAAAAGCAAGGCCGAGATGCTGCCGCTCGCGAAAGCGCTGTACGCGCTGGACTTTACGCTGTACGCGACCGAGGGCACGGCGGCGGCGCTCGCGGCCGAGGGCGTGGCGGCAAACGCCGTCAAAAAGCTGCACGAGAGCGACGACATCGAGCGGATCATCAAGTCCGGCAAGGTCAAAATCATCATCAATACCCCCACCAAGGGACGCAATACGCGGCGCGACGGCTTTCGGATCCGCCGCATGGCGGTCGAAAACGGCGTCAGCTGCTTTACCTCGCTCGATACCGTGTCCGCCTTTGTCGAGGCGCTAAAGGTGGGCAAAAACGACGGAGAGCTGTCCTTGATTGCTTTGCAGGACATTATGTGACACGCAATCTATCCGCTGCCGCCGTTGCCAAAATACAACAAATACGGACTTTTATCGAACGCGGCAGCGTATAAAATGCAGAGTTTTTGTCAATATTTATGCCGTATATAAGTTGGTTCAAGGGAGATCGATCGAATATGCGGTACGGCGTTACTTTTTGTATGGGCGATGTTAAGGCAAAGCGCAAGGCGTTTTTGGACGCGCGCGCAAGCAACCGGCTCTGTCTGGACAACGACGAGATTTTGGCGGTCTATCCAAAGGACGGCAAAACGTATTTTGTCGAGGGCGAGATCCCGTTTGCCGCGATGTCGGTCGCGGAATACGTGGCGTACAGCAAATCCCTGATCCGCAAGGTTCCGGTGCGCGACCGCGAAACGGCCTATTATCTCAAGCTGTTTAGGACCGGGCTGTCGCCCTCCAACCGAATGAAGCGCCTGACAACGGTCGAATATCGGTCGGTTCAGCTCGTGGCGGGGTATGATCTGTCCGTCACCGCGCTGTATATCAACATGGACGGCTACCTCTATACAAGGCGCAACGCGCGGGCGCTGGAGCGGATGCTCAAGTCTTTGAGCCGATTTTTTAAGCTCCATGTCGCCGTGACCGATTTTCGGTTTATGAAAAACGCCGAGACCGTCGTCTGTTACGCGCCGGACGGCAATACGACGACGCTGACCCTAAAGGGCTTTGTCTCCGAAAAAACCAAAAAGCACGGCTTTTTGTCCATGGCGGCGGGCAGCGGCTTGGGACTCGAACAAATGACCATCCGCCGGGTCGTGGCGGCCGGCAACGAAAAAACCTCCGCCTAGGCCGTACAAACACGACCTAAAACGGACGCTAAAACGGACGGCGCCGATTTTTTGGGCCGCCCGCCCATAAACCGTTTGCCAAATTTGCGCAAATTTTGGTATGATAAAAAAGCCGCTTGTCTCGCCAAAATGCAAGCGCAAGCGGCATTTTATCGAAAGCGGCAGCGTAAATTGATATATGGGAGCGAATACATATGTGCGGAATCGTAGGCTATGTGGGGAAATTACAGGCGGCGCCGGTGCTGTTGGAGGGCTTGGCGAAGCTCGAGTACCGGGGCTATGACTCGTCGGGCATCGCGGTGGTGCGTCCGGACGGCATCGAGACCGTCAAGGCAAAGGGGCGTTTAAAAAACTTGCAGGCGTTGACCGACGACGGAAAAAAGCTGTCGGGCAGCACCGGCATCGGCCATACGCGGTGGGCGACGCACGGCGCGCCCAGCGACACAAACGCCCACCCGCATATGTCCGGGCAAAAAAAGTTTGCTATCGTGCACAACGGCATCATCGAAAACTATCTCGAACTCAAGGAATTTTTGATCGGGCGGGGCTTTCGCTTTCAGTCGGATACCGATACCGAGGTGGTGGCGCACCTCATCGAGCATTATTTTTCGGGCAGCATGACCGAGACCCTGCACAAGGCGGTCAACAAGCTAAAGGGCTCTTACGCGCTGGGCGTACTCTATGCCGGCGAGCCCGATCGGCTGTACTGCGCGCGCAAGGATTCGCCGCTGGTCATCGGCCTGTCCGCGGGCGCGGGCTTTGTCGCCTCCGATATGCCGGCGCTGCTTGCCCATACGCGGCGGTTTATCCTGTTGGACGACAACGAGACCGCCTGCATCCGCGCGGACGGCTTTGACATCTACAACGCCAATAACGAGCCGGTCGAAAAAGAGCCCTTCACCGCCGAATGGGACGTCGCGGCGGCCGAAAAGGACGGATTTCCGCACTTTATGTTAAAGGAGATTCACGAGCAGCCCCGCGCGCTCCGGCAAACGCTGTCGCCGCGCCTCGCCGCCTCAAACGTGGAGCTTCACCTAAAAAAGCTGACGAGAGAGGCGTTTGCCGCCTTTGACTGTCTGCATATCGCGGCCTGCGGGTCGGCCTATCACGCCGGGATCGTGGGCAAGTATTTTATCGAAAAGCTCTGCCGCATACCCGTTCAGGTCACGCTGGCCAGCGAATTTCGGTACTGCGACCCCCTCATCGACGACAGGACCCTGACCGTCATCATCAGCCAGTCGGGCGAGACTGCGGACACTCTGGCCGCGCTTCGGGAGGCCAAGCGCTTAGGCTCCGCCGTCCTCTCCATCGTCAACGTCGTGGGGTCTTCTATCGCGCGGGAGAGCGACGACGTCCTCTATACCGCCGCCGGCCCCGAAATCTCGGTGGCGACGACCAAGGGCTATACCACGCAGGTTTCGGCGCTCTATCTGTTGGGGCTGTATTTGGCCGGGATCAAGGAGACGGCCGCGCCAAAAACGCTCGCCGCCTACGCCGGGGCGCTGGCCGAGCTGCCCGCCCTCGTCGAGCGCATGATCGGGGATGCGACGCCCGCCGTCCAGCTGTTGGCGTCCCTGTTTCACGGCGCAAACGACGCGTATTATATCGGTCGGGGCACCGATTACGCCGCAGCGATGGAGGGCGCGCTAAAGCTGAAAGAGATTTCGTACATCCACGCCGAAGCGTACGCCGCGGGCGAGCTGAAGCACGGCACCATCTCCCTCATCGAAAAGGGCTCGCTGGTCGTGGCGCTGGCCACCGACCCGGCGTTGTATCCCAAGATTCGCTCCAACATCACCGAGGTGCGCACGCGCGGCGCGGTCGTCTTTTTGGTGACCGACGACAAGAGCGGGTTTTTTGCGGGCGAATACGAATATATCGTCACGCTGCCCGACGCGGAACCGGCTTTTTCGGCCGTTCTGTCCGCCGCCGTCATGCAGCTGTTTGGGTACTATACCGCCGCGGCCAAGGGGCTGGATATCGACAAGCCCCGCAATCTGGCCAAGTCCGTCACAGTCGAATAAGCCCAGCGCTATCGGGCGGTTTTTTTTCGTTGCTTGACAGTCAGCCGCCGGTGTAGTATATTGACTGTACAGAGAAACGGGGCGGAGGCGAAAAATAGGCCGGATATGCAAGTCTTTCAGGTATTGGAATACATCGGTCTGTTCGCCTTTGCGCTCAACGGCGCCTTTGTCGGCATCGAATATAAGTTTGACTACTTTGGCATTCCCTTTTTGGCCATTATCGCCTCGCTCGGCGGCGGGATCGTCCGCGACCTGTGTTTGGGCAACACGCCGCCCATGGCCTTTCGCGACCCCGTGTACATCCTCTTGGCCATCGGCGTGGCCGCCGCCTGTATCGTCTTTTATGTCTTTTTCCGCAAGAAAATGACGGTCAAAAACCTGCCGGTCATGGTGACCGTTATCAACGTATTCGACGCGGTGGGGCTGGCCGTGTTTACCGTCTCCGGCGCGCAGATCGCCCTGCGGCTCCTGCCCGATATGGAGATGATGCAGGGCGCGCACGCGCTTGCCAAGCTCATTTTGGTCGTGTTTGTCGCCGTGACCTCGGCGATCGGCGGCGGCATGATCCGCGACGTCATCGCCAACCGCAAGCCGCTGGTGCTGCGCAAGGAGATTTATGCGATCGCGTCTATTTTGGGCGCCGTGCTCTATTATTTTTTGGTGCCGACGATCCTGGGCCAGCTGGGCGCGGCCTTGATCAGCATCGCGCTGATCCTGTCCGTGCGCTTTGTCGCCATGCGGAAAAAGATCAACCTGCCGCACTTTGCCGACAACACGCCGCTGCTCCGCCGACCCGAACGCTGGAAGCAGGAGATCCCCTTTGAAGGGGAGGCGGACGACGCCGACGACAACCATTATTTTTAACGGAGTGGCAGATAGTGGGTCGATTTGCCCACTCTCTATTTTTAAGGAGGCCGATATGCTAAAGTCCGTCGAGGTAAAAGGACTGTTTGGGACGTTTGACTACGCGTTTGAGCTCAAGGAGGGCGGTATCACCATCCTGACCGGCCCCAACGGATTTGGCAAGTCCACGATCCTGGGGATGATCAACAGCGTCGCCGCGGGCGACGTCTACGGGCTTTTGCGCGTCCCGTTTGACGCGTTTACGCTGACCTTTGCCGATAAAAAGCGTTTCGAGCTCAAAAAGACCGAAACCTCCCTCACCGTGGGAAAGGTCGGCATCGAGGGCGTGGAGGCCGAAAGCTACAAAAATATCCGCCTGCATCAGCCGGGCGCGGCGTCCGGCTTTGTCCGCGGCGTCCGCGCGGCCTACGGCGACCGGGGCGAGGAGCTGAGCGCCGGACAGACCGCCGAGCTCGGGAAAAAAATCGAGCTGATCAAGGCGGCGTACCAAGAGGCGGCCGCCGAGCTCGGCGCGGTTCAGTTTATCCGCGACCAGCGGCTTTTGACCGAGGAGGAGTCGGGGCGTGACCGCAGGCAAGTCGTCAAAACCGTCGGGGAGATCCCCGAAAAGCTGAACAATCGGATCGACGAGACCCTGCTTGCCTACACCGAGGCCGCCGAGGCGCTGGACGAAACCTATCCCGAACGCCTCTGCGCGGTCGAAAAAGGGGTGAGCGCCGCCGGGTTTGAGGCCGCGATGCGGCGGGTGGCGGGACTGCGGGCGCGTCTCAAAAATTACGGCTTTATCAAAACGGACCGGGAGCCCGCGCGCTATCACGAGAGGTACGCGGCGGCACTGGGGCTTTACGCCGAGGATCAATTGAAAAAGCTGGCCGTTTTCGAGCCGCTGCTGGATCGGCTGGATACGTTTACCGGCCTTATCAACGAAAAGCTGAAATTCAAGCGGCTGCTCGTCTCCCGGCGCGAGGGCCTGTTTGTCACCGACCTCAAGACCGGCGTCATGCGCCTGCCGCTGTCCGCGCTCTCCTCCGGCGAGCAGCAGATCATCATCTTTTATTACCGGCTTGTTTTCGAGTCGGAGGATCGGTCGATGCTCCTGATCGACGAGCCCGAGATTTCTCTCCACATCGCCTGGCAGCTGGAGCTGGTGGGCGACCTAAAGCGCATTTTGGCGGCGTTGAAAAATCAGACCGGCATCATCATCGCGACGCATTCGCCCCAGGTTTTGACCGGCAATTGGGAGCTTCAGGTGGACTTGGGGGAGATGTATGAGGACTAACTCCATTCTGACCTGCCTAAGAGAGGACAACACCGTCTCCGAGATCAAGCTGCTCTTGTCCGCCGACGTCGAGAAAAAGCGGGTCGTCCTCCTGCTGGAGGGGGAGGACGACGTCAAGCTGTTCAAGTTTTTGGTCAAAAGCAACGTGACGCTGATCAAGGCCTACGGCGCCAGCTCCTCCATTGACAGCCTGATCCCGCAGTACTTTTCCAACACGCCCCGGGTCATCGCGGTGCGCGACCGCGACTATCAGCGTGTCAAGCGGCACGACAAGATTTTTTATTGCGATTACTCTTGCGCCGAAATGATGATGGTGTCCGACGACGAAACCTTTGACAAGCTGTCCACCAATCATTACCGCGGCAAGCTGGAGCCCGCCGCGCTCCGCCTGCGCGTTTTCGAGAGCCTGTACTATATCAGCGTGATCCGCAAATGCTCGGCGCTGGGCAAATGGGGCGTCAAGGTCAGCGAGACCGATCTCTCGGCGGTCGTGTCCCCGCGCCGCACGGCGGATTCGGCCGAGGCGGTCGAGTTTGTCAACCGCTACAACCGCCACAACCCAATCGACGGGCTTCGGGCGGCGCACATCGCGCAGTTTACCGATACATACGACCTAAGGGAGTACCTATACCTGACAAACGGGCACGATTTTGTCGAGGCGTTTTGCGTATACTGTACCGAAAGCGCCAGCAACAACGTCAAAAAACGCCTCAACGAAAAGGTGATCTCCGCAGCCCTCCGCCTGTCCTATTCGCGCGCGTCCTTCAAAAAAACCAAGCTGTACAAGGCGCTCAAAAGCTACGCGGCGGCGCACAACTTGATACTGGTATGAAAGACCTGTTCTTGCAACCAATCGCGACGGCTAAACGGCCTATATTCCGTCTGCTGTCGTCAAAGAACCGTTTTTGGTAGCGCCGCTACCAAAAAGAACCTTTTCCTCGGCAGACGAAATATATCCTCGTTGATCCATTCACGATTGGTTTTAGAACAGGTCTAATAAAAGACCTGTAAACACGACCTAAAAATAAATATCCGCTAAAGTGCGCCGCCCGCGTTGACTAAAATCGGGCGCGGTGGTACAATAGCAGAGTGGCCGGGTCAAAACCGGCGCCAAAATATCAAATGATCAAGGTGCGAAACAATGAGATGCTTTATCCACTATGACCGCGAGGCGGTCGCCGTCTGCCTCCTGTGCGGCAAAGCCATGTGCATGAACTGCTCCTGTCTCGACGGCCATTCGGGCCGCTGCCCGGCCTGTCGGGTCAAGGATACCACCGAAAAGCTGAACGCGGCCAAGCAGGCGCGGCGCAAAAAGGCGGGCGTGCTCGTCGCGCATACCCTGCTGTTTTTGGTGTTCGGCGCGATCGCGGGCGTCTTGAGTCTGGCGACGGTTTTCGAGCCGCCGCTCGTGCCCCTGCCGTTTTTGAGCGCCCTGCTGGAGTGGCAGCTGTGGCTGCGCGCGCTCGTCGCCGGCCTCCCCGGCCTTGCCGCGCTGGTCTTTTTTATCGTGATGTGGGTCTACGCGGCCAAAACCGTCGGCCTGTCCAAAACCGTCCGCACCCTGCAAAACGAGATGACCCAAATCAATATGCAGATCAACGAGCCCAGCGTCAAATGACGCTAAAGCGTTTCGGCCAAACGTAAATGCCGCAAGCGGCATTTTATCGATGGATACGGCACTTTTTTACAAAAAACGGCGTTTATGTAAAAAAGATTTAAGTAGAAAAGAGCTAACGATTTTATTTATGTTGCTATGTTTATGGCTTTAATAAAATTGGGAGAGGGGAAAAATGACACTTTTTCCCCTCGGACACCGTATCCCTCGTTCAAATGAAAGCAACGCGTCATTTGAACGAACGCGGTAGCGTCGAACGCGTTTAGCGTTTAGCGTTTAAGACAGACGATCACCAGCTCGTACGGGTTGTTGATGCGGGGGATTCTGTGCGAGTCGCCCAGACCTCGGCTCACCACCATGCAGGTTTCGCCCGGGCCGTCGTGCCGCCCCTGCGTGAGCTTGGGGAACCAGCCTTGATTGGGCGCGTAGAGGGGGCCCAAGAGGGGCAGGATGACCTGGCCGCCGTGCGCGTGCCCGGTCAGGGTCAGGTCAAAGCCGGCCTTTAGATAGTCGTCCTTTAGTTCGGGGCGGTGCGATAGGAGGATCCGAAAGTCGTCGGCATAGAGCCCGGACAGCTCGGTCAGCTTTTCCTTAAACGAGACCTTGCGGCCGATCCCGGCGGGGCGGCGTTCGGCCTTGGAGACCCGTTCGCCCTTGCGTTTGGCCCGCCGCCGTTCGCTCTTGGATTCCAAATAGCCGGGCGCAACGGGAAAAAAGGTCGGATCGTCCATGCCGAAAAGCGCCAGCCTGCCGCCCGCTCTTTCGATCAAAACGGCCTCGTTGCGGAGGACGCGTATGCCCAGCGCCTCGATGCTTTCGATAAAGGCGGGGTAGCAGTCCAAAACGCTCTCGTGGTTGCCGCTGACGTAGTAGCAGGGCGCGGCCTGCGCAAGCGCCCGCATACAGGCAAGCGCGTGGTCGGCGCGTCCCTCGACGTGGATCATATCGCCGGTAATCGCGATGAGATCGGGCTTGGCCGCGCTGACCCGTTCGGTCAGGGCGGCGCCGTGCGCGTGATTGTGAAAATCGCTGATATGCGCGACGGTGAACCCCTCAAAGGCGGGGGGCAGGGTCGAAAAACCCAGCGCATACACGGTCGTCACCGTTTTGGGCATTACGGCTTGCCCCGGTATTTGAGCCGACCCAGGTCGCCCAAGCGGGTATAATTGTCGTTGTTGCGCGCCAAAAATTCCTCGGCCAGCTGCTTGTAGGCGATCGACCCCGTGGATTTCGGCTCAAAAAGGGCGATCGGCAGGCCGTAGCTGGGCGCCTCGCCCAAGCGCACGTTGCGCGGGATTCGGACGTGGAAAACCTTTTTCCCGAAAAATTTGTGGATTTCCTCGGTGACGCTCTGGACAAGACGGGAGCGCTGGTCGTACATGGTGAGGACGACGCCCTCCACGTCCAGCGCGGGGTTTAGGTGCTTCTTGGCCAGCTTGATGGTGTTCATCAGCTGGGACAAGCCTTCCAGCGCGTAAAACTCGCCCTGAATGGGAATGAGGATGGCGTCGGCCGCCGTCAGCGCGTTGACCGTCAAAAGCCCCAGAGAGGGCGGGCAGTCGATCAGGATATAGTCGTAGACGTTGCGCAGGGGGTTCAGCGCCTTTTTCAAGACGCGCTCGCGCTCGTCCAGCCCGACAAGCTCGACCTCCGCGCCCGCCAGATCGATGTTGGAGGGCAGGATCTCCAAATTTTTAATCAGCGTGGGGATGACCGCGTTTCCGGCCGCGCAGTCGCCCGCGAGGACGCTGTAAATCGAGGCCTTGAGCTTGCTTTTATCGATGCCGAAGCCGCTGCTGCAATTGCCCTGCGGATCAATATCGACGGCCAGCACCTTTTTTCCCATCAGCGCCAAAAATGCCGAGAGATTGACGCAGGTCGTTGTTTTTCCGACGCCGCCTTTTTGGTTGGCGACCGCAATAATTTTGGTCATGTTACCTCTTATTCCGTTTATGTTACTCTGTCTGTGTATGCCGTTCTTGGGGTAATTATACCATTCTACCGCTCATATGGCAAGCCATTTTCGCCCACTCCTTTGCTAAAAAACGGACGCCCGGGGGGTAAATGCTTGCTAAAGCGGCGCGAAACACCTATAATAAACGTATGTCTTTTATCGAGCTCAACGCAGTAAAATTTACGTATAATTCCGGCGAAAGGGACGAGGCCGTCGCGCTGGACGGCGTCAGCCTCTCTATCGGGGCGGGCGAGTTTGTCGCGGTCGTCGGGCACAACGGCTCGGGAAAATCGACCCTGGCCAAGCTGATCAACGGCCTGTACGAGCCCGACGAGGGGGAGATTTTGGTGGACGGCCTGTCCACCGCCGACGACAAAAACCTCTTCGATATCCGCAGCCGCGTGGGTGTGGTCTTTCAAAACCCCGACAACCAGATGGTGGCGACCATTATCGAGGACGACATCGCCTTCGGCCCCGAAAATTTGGGACTGCCGCCGGCCGAGATCCGCGCGCGCGTCGATTGGGCGCTGGCCGGCGTCGGGATGTCCGAGTACGCCAAGGGTATGCCCTTTAAGCTGTCGGGCGGGCAAAAGCAGCGCGTGGCCATCGCGGGCGTGCTGGCGCTAAAGCCCCGCGTGATGATCCTCGACGAATCCACCTCCATGCTCGACCCCAAGGGGCGGGAGGAGGTTATGCGCGTCGTCAAAAAGCTGGTGGACGAGGAGAAAATGACGGTCATTTTGATCACGCATTTTATGGAGGAAGCCATGCAGTGCGGCAGGATCGTCGTCCTAAAGGAGGGCAAGGTCTTTTTGGACGGCGGCCGCGAGATATTGACGCGGGAGGCCGAGCTAAAAGAGGCGGGGCTGGAGACGCCCTTTGCCGTGCGCATGGCAAACGCGCTTCGGGCGCGGGGCATCGGGATAGACGCGGACGTCATGACGCTGCCCGCTCTGGTGGAGGCGTTATGCCGGTAGAGATCCGCGGCCTGTCCTACGACTACGACCAAAAAACCAAGTTTCAAAAGCGGGCGCTGTTCGATATCGGCTTTACCGTGCGCGACGGCGATTTTTTGGGCATCGTCGGGCATACCGGCTCGGGCAAGTCCACGCTGGTGACGCATTTCAACGCGCTCAACCGCGTCCAGCAGGGCACGGTGGTGGTGGACGGCGTTGACCTTTCGCAAAAATTCGATTATAAGGCGCTGCGCGCCAAGGTCGGCATGGTCTTTCAATACCCCGAATACCAGCTGTTTGACGAAACCGTCTATAAGGACGTCGCCTTCGGCCCCAAAAACCTCGGGCTGGACGAAAGGGAGATCGCCGTCCGCGTCGAGGCCGCCATCCGCATGGTCGGGCTTGACTATGACGCCGTTAAGGAGCGCTCCCCCTTCGAGCTCTCGGGCGGGCAGATGCGGCGGGCGGCCATCGCCGGGGTTTTGGCCATGCGGCCGGAGATCCTGATACTGGACGAGCCGACGGCCGGGCTCGACCCCCGGGGCAAGCGGGAGGTCATGCGGCTGATCCAAGGCTTTCGCGCCATGTGCAAAATTATCGTCATGATCTCCCACAACATGGACGAGGTGGCGGCCAATTGCTCGCGGATCATCGTCATGAACGAGGGGCGCGTCTACGGCGACTATGCGCCGGAGGAGCTGTTTCACAACGAGGAACTCCTAAGCGCGCTGCGCATCGATATGCCCGCCGTCTGCACGCTGACCAGACGTCTGAATGAGCGCGGTTTTTCGCTGCCGGAGGACACGCTGGACGAGGCCGTTTTATTGGAGCGTTTGGTCGGCGCGGTGCGCGCCAAGCGGGGTGGCGGCCATGCGTGACATCGCGATCGGACAATACTATCCCGTCGATTCGGTCATGCACCGGCTGGACCCGCGCGTCAAGATTTTAGCCGTTTTGATCTATATCGTCACGATCTTTTTTATAGACACCTTTATCGCCTACGGCGGGCTGTTGCTGTTTTTGACCGCGGTCATCCTGCTGTCCCATGTCCCCCCCTTAAAGGTGTTAAAGAGCCTGAGAATGATTGTGTACCTCGTCGTTTTTACCGTCCTCATCACGCTTTTGTTTTACAACGGCAAGCCCGACGATCTTTTGTGGCAGTGGTGGATCGTCAAAATTTACAGGACCGCGATCCACAGCTCGCTCAAAATGGCGCTGCGCATCATGTTTTTGATCGTCGGACCCACCATGCTCACCTTTACGACCACGCCCGTGGCGCTCACCGACGGCGTCGAACGCCTGCTCGCCCCCCTAAAGCTGATTCGGGTGCCCGTCCATTCCATCGCCATGATCATGAGCATCGCCCTAAGACTGATCCCCACGCTGGTCGAGGAGATGGACAAGATCAAAAACGCGCAAAAGGCGCGGGGCGCCGACTTTGACAGCAAAAATATCTTTAAACGCGCGATCTCTCTGGTGCCCGTTTTGATCCCGCTGTTCGTTTCCTCCTTTCGCCGCGCCAACGATTTGGCCGACGCGATGGATTCGCGCTGTTACCGCGGCGCCAAGGGCCGCACCCGCATGAAGGTTTTAAGGCTCACCGCCAAGGATTTTGCCGCCATGCTGATCATGGCGGCCGTTCTGTTTATGTTTTTGTGGCTCAACTTCAACTTTTTCCCGGGACTGGTCGATTTTCGCGCGCTCCCCTGGTTTGTATGAGGATCAAGCTGACCCTCGATTATATCGGGACAGCCTACCACGGCTGGCAGCGGCAGGACGGCCTCGACACCGTTCAGGAGCGGGTGGAGGCGGCGGTCTACGCCCTGACCGGGCAGCGGTCGGCCGTCGTGGCCAGCGGGCGCACCGACAAGGGCGTGCACGCGCTGGCGCAGGTCGCGCATCTCGACACGGATAAGGCCTTGCCGCCGATCAAGTGGCGGGACGGGCTCAACCATTACCTGCCCGGCGACATTCGGATCTTGGACGCCGCGCCCGTCCCCGAAACGTTCCACGCGATCAAAAACGCGAAAAAAAAGACCTATCGCTACTATATGTACGGCGGCGCAAGCGACCGCGCGGTGTACCGGGACCGCGCCGTGCGCGTCTATGGACATATGGACATAGCCGCCATGGACGCGGCGGCCAAGGCGTTTTTGGGCAGGCACGACTTTGCCGCGTTCAAAAGCATGGGCAGCGCCGTCAAAACCACGGTGCGCACCGTGTACGACGCGCGGGTTTTTGAGGAGAACGGGCTGACCGTGTTTTCGGTGACGGCCGACGGGTTTTTATATAATATGGTGCGGTTGATGGCCGGCGTCCTCATGGACGCGGGCAAGGGACGCCTAAAAGCGGCGGATATTGCCGCCTTGATTGACAAAAAAGACAAAACCGTGGTACACTATGTAGCGTCGGCGCACGGCCTGTATCTTTACGCCGTCGAGTACGAGTAGCGCCGCCGTAGGGATCGGGAGTCTTTCACGGCTTCTCGCATGACACCCACTAATGCCTCGCCAAAAAAGGGGGAGACGCTTGTTGGCATGAAAAGCAAATACAATATGACAATAGAGGAAAATGTTTTTTTTGCGAAAAGAAACATTGTCGATATGCTGTATAAGAGCGCAAGGCTTGAGGGAATTGCCGTCACTTACCCGGAGACGGACGCGATCTACAACGGCATCAACATTGACCGTCTTGGGGTCAAAGAGATTGTAAAAATCAACAACCTCAAATATGCCTGGGCTTTTCTGCTGGATAATCTTGCATACCCCTTTGACTATCCCTATTTGTGTAAGCTCAATCAGCTCATCGGGAATGGGGATATACAGAGAGCCGGTTTTATCAGAAATCTTGACGTATCGATCGGCGGAACCGATTGGAAGCCGGAACGCCCCGACGAGACGCGCATAAAGGACACGCTTTCCGCCATAGGCGAAATCGAAAACCCAACCGAAAGAGCGATAAAAACGATGCTCTATTGCGTCAGAGGCCAATTTTTTCTCGACGGAAACAAAAGGACGTCCATGCTTGCCGCAAATCAAATCCTCATTTCACACGGCGCGGGGGTGCTGTCGGTTCCGATCCGCGAGCAACCCGATTTTCTCACGCTGCTCGTCGGCTTTTACGAAACCGGCGAGCCGGAATCGATCACCCGATTTTTATACGACAAGTGTATAGACGGCATGGCAACCCACTAATGCATAGCCAAAAAGGGGGGGAGACGGCTTTTATGGATACATTAGAAAAATATTTGCCGATTTATCTGCAAAAGGATATAGCCGCTTTGCTGAAGGGCGAGGAGGAAAACTCATCGGTATTGGATTGCCTGTACAATGAGGTGCAAGGCTCGGTGAATCTGGCTCTTTACAGCGGCGCCATAACGGACAGCGAGGCAAAATATTTACGGGAAAAATATTTGGGATTGACGTAACCGGTATGATGGAAAATTTTACAAACCTAGCCATAAATCCGACAAAAATGTACGGCGGCGCAAACGGAAACAAGATAGGCATCGTTTACAAAAATGAAACCTATATGCTTAAATTTCCGCCCAAAGCAAAAAAAAATCCGGCATTAAACTATTCCAATAGCTGTATGAGCGAATACGTCGCTTGCCATATATTTGAAGCCTTAGGGTTCGAAACGCAGGAAACCGTTTTGGGGCTGTACAACGACAAGGTGACCGTTGCTTGCAAGGATTTTGAAGTAAACGGGTTTTTATTAAAGGATTTCGCGCATTTAAAAAACACGATCCTTGATAGCGAGCAAAACGGTTATGGCACCGAGTTGACCGACATTCTAAACACAATTCAAGAGCAGCGATTACTTCCGCCCGATAGGCTCAAGGCTTTTTTTTGGAAAATGTTTATCGGTGATGCCCTGTTGGGGAATTTTGATAGGCACAACGGGAATTGGGGCTTTTTGGTAAACGCGACAACGGGAGAGGCTAAAATCGCGCCCATTTTCGATTGCGGTTCGTGCCTATATCCGCAGCTTGACGATGATAAAATGGCGTTCGTTTTACGCAGCGAGGAAGAGCTTACTACGCGAATATTCGTATTCCCCACATCGTCCGTGCAGCTTGATAACAAAAAAATAAACTACGCGCAATTCCTCATGGAAACGGACAACGAGGATTGCCTCAGGGCTTTAGCGGATTTGAGCGGGAAAATTGATATGCAAAAAATCAAAGCCATCATTGAGGACACGCCTTCCATTACGGCGACACAAAAAAAATTCTTTACAAAAATAATCGAAGTCAGAAAAGAACTAATTCTTGATAGAGCGTTGGCTCATCATCGGTCGGCCGCAATGACGTCCAAGCGCGGGTTGCCGCCGTATCAATAGACGCGCGGGCTTGCCGCATAGCCAAAAAAGGGAAAGAAAAAACTTCGGACGGGACACACGGAGGCGCGGACTTGCTTGGAGCCGAACGTCTCACGCAGGGAGGAAACGGATTCGCCTATGAAAGCCTGGAACATCACCGGCGTACGGGAAATCATGTTAGAGGACAGGGGCGCGGCGCCCGTGCCCGACGACAGTGTCAAAATCAAAATGCTAAAGGGCGCGTTGGACACGCCCGACAGCCTGGTCTTTAAGGGGCAGGCGGGGGCTATCCCCGTGGTTCCGGGGCGGCAGGGCATGGGCATTGTCAGCGAAACGGGGAAAAACGCCGTCAGGTTTAAGCGCGGCGACCGTGTGTACGCGGGCCCCCTGTCGGCCTGCGGGGACTGCGCGGCCTGCAAGGCCGGACGTCTGCGCGAATGTGCCGCCTTGGGTCAATACGGCATCGATAGGGACGGGCTTTTGTGCGATTTTGCCGTGCTGCCCCAGCGCGACCTGTACCTGCTGCCCAATAAGGTCACCGACAGCGAAAGCGTGTTTATCGAGCGGGCGGCCGCCGGGATCAGCGTGCTGGACCGGCTCAATACCGAAAAGGGCGAATACGTCGTCATCATGGGCGCAAACGCCACGGGGATTCTCTTGGCGCAGCTGGCGCTGTACTATCAGGCCGTGCCCATTTTGGTGGATGTCCGGCGCGATCGGCTGGACATTGCCGAAAAGCTGGGGGTCTATTATACGGTGGACGCGGTGAGCAGCGACCCCCTAAAAAAGGTCTTTTCTATCACCTGCGGACAGATGGCCGAGTCCATGGTCTATGCGCTCCCCTGTTCGCTGCCCCTCTCCCGCGCCTTCGAATGCGTGATGCCGGGCGGTCGGGCGGTCGTCACCGGCTTTGCCGGAAGCGGCGAGGCCCTAAGCGTCAACCTGGCGCCCCTCATCGATCGGCAGATCGCCGTATCCTTTGTGGCCGCGGGCGTGGAGAACATCCCGACGGCGATCAATACGTTTGCCTCCGGCGGCATCGAGTCCGACCCGCTGGTCACCGAAACCATTCGGTTTTCGGAGGTGGATAAATTTTTGGCCGACAACGCGGACGACCCGTTTAAAAACATTTATACGCTGGTGGACATCGATCGGCTCTAGGTCGCGTTTACACAAGATTATAATCGGTCGGTTTTAAGTCTCTTTTTATGTTTGGCGGCAGGATTTTGCGCCGATTTGCTTGTCAAACGCGGCTTGGCTGTGGTATACTCTATAGGCTGTCCGTTTTTGTACAAGTCGTAAGAGGGTGCAAATATAAGCGCGGCACGTGCGGACAGCGGCGCGTATTTGCCCCGCACATCCTTTCCGCCGGTTATTTTGCGGCGGACACAGACCAAAAGGAGGCAGAGATATATGAACCGATACGAAGTTCTTTATATCCTCAACACGAAATCGGAAGAAGCGGTCAGAGAGGCCCAGATCGAAAAGTACAAGGCTCTCGTGACGTCGTCCGGCGGAACCGTCGAAGCGGTCGATAAATGGGGCGCCAAAAAGCTGGCGTACCCGATCGGCTTTAAGAGCGAAGGGTTTTACGTCCTGATGAATTTTACCGCCGCCCCCGATTTTCCGGAGGAATTAGAGCGGCAGATGCGTATTTCGGACGAAGTCATGCGTTTCATCGTTGTCAAGAAATAGGCGGATATACGAATAAGAGCGGCCGACGGCTAAAAAAAGCCGATCGGGCAAGACAACCCAAAGCATAAGGATTTAGAGCAATGAACAAGTGTTTTTTTATCGGCAATCTGACGCGCGACCCCGAGCATAAGACGACGGGGACGGGCGTTTCGGTCTGCAACTTTTCGGTCGCGGTCAACCGCACGTATCAAAACGCCAACGGCGAGCGCGAGGCGGATTTTATCAATATCGTCGCCTGGCGGGGCTTGGCCGACAACTGCTCGAAGTATCTCACCAAGGGCAGCAAGGTCTGCGTGGTCGGCCAGATGCAAAACCGCAGTTATGACGATAAGGAAGGCAATAAGCGGTATGTCACCGAGATCATTGCCGACGACGTCGAGTTTATCACCCCAAAAAGCGAGAGCGGCGGCGGGGGCTATGCACAGCAGGGCGGCGGCGAGCGCGCCCCGCAAAGCAACCGCAAGGTCAGCGAGCTGGAGGCGATGGACGCGGACGACGATCTGCCGTTTTAGTGACGTAAGGAGGTCACGATTCAATCATGGAAAAAAAATCATCATATCAAAAAAATAACAACGACCAGGACGATAAGAGCAGGCGCTTTAAGCGCGGCCCCAAGCGCAAGGTCTGCCAGTTTTGCGTCGAGAAAAACGCGGTGATCGACTACAAGGACGCGAGCAAGCTAAAAAAGTATATCACCGAAAAGGGCAAGATCATTCCCCGGCGGGCGTCCGGGCTCTGCGCGCGTCACCAGCGCGATTTGGCGCTCAACATCAAGCGCGCCCGCACTATGGCTTTGCTGCCGTTTAAAGGGGAATAAGCGCTATCGCTTTGCGCTACCGCTTTCGATAAAATGCCGTTACACTTGCATTTTATCGAGGGATACGGCACTTTTTTACAAAAAACGTCGTTTTTGTAAAAAAGAGTTAAGTAGAAAGGTAGCTATCGCTAAAAAATTGAATATAACGATAAAACCCGGTGGAGGCTTTTTTCCGCCGGGTTTTTGTGTGGAAGTTTCGGGGTTTTTTGTGGACAGATTTTGGTTTTTGTGTGGTTTTCGGGTTTTTGTGCGGGAGGGGTTAGACCGAAAACAGGAGGTCGCTGTAGGCGGGGAAGGGCCACAGGTTTTTATCCACCAGTATTTCGAGCGCGTCGCAGGCCGCCCGCAGCTCCTGCATACAGGTAAAGACCTCGTCCCGGTAATACCGCGCGGCCGCCGCGTCGTTCTCGATGCCCTTGGCGTAGACGACCCGCTCGGACAGGCGCCCCGCCGTCCCGTAGGAGCGGTCGATCAGCTCCGTCAGCCTGGCCGCAAGGTCGGCCTCGGTGTGCGCCGAAAGCGCGAGCGCGCGCTTTTTTTCGATGCCGGCGATTAGGCCGTTCATGTATTTGATGCAGGCGGGCAGGATCTCCTTGGCGCACATTTCCAGCATGGTCTGCGCCTCGATATTGATGATCTTGCAGTAATTTTCCAGGAGGATCTCCTCTCTTGCCGCGACCTCCTGCGGCGTATAGATGCCGTACTTCCCTAAGAGCGCCAGATTCTTTTCGGCGGTATAACAGACCAGCGACTCGGGCGTCGTCTTGAGGTTTAACAGCCCGCGCTTTTTGGCCTCCGCCTCCCATTCCTTAGAATATCCGTTGCCGTTAAAGACGATGCGGCGGTGGTTTTGATAGGTCTCGACGATGAGCGCCCTGACGTCCGCCTCAAAATTTTGGCTGTTTTCCAGCCGCGAGGCAAACTCGTCCAGCATTTCGGTGACGGCCGCGTTGATCATGGTGTTGGGGCAGGAGATGTTGGTGGTGGAGCCCAGCATCCGAAACTCAAATTTATTGCCGGTAAAGGCGAAGGGGGAGGTGCGGTTGCGGTCGGTCGTGTCCTGCATAAAGGCCGGCATGGACTTGACGCCCATGTTCATGGACGCGCGTTTTTTGCCGTTGTAGGCCTTTGCCTCGGTCATCGACTCCAAAATGGCCGTCAGCTCGTCGCCCAAATAGACCGAGATAATGGCGGGCGGCGCTTCGTTGGCGCCCAGCCGGTGGTCGTTGCCCGCGTTGGCGACCGAAAGCCGCAAAAGGTCCTGATGATTGTCCACCCCCGCAATGACGGCCGAGAGGATCAGCAAAAACCGGAGGTTGCTCTCGGGAGTTTTGCCCGGGTCCAACAGGTTTTCGCCGGTGTCGGTCGAGAGCGACCAGTTGTTGTGCTTGCCCGAGCCGTTGACGCCCGCAAACGGTTTTTCGTGCAGCAGGCAGGCCAGGCCGTGCCGTTCGGCAACCTTTTTCATAAATTCCATGGTCAGCTGGTTGTGGTCGGCCGCAATGTTGACGGTCGTGTAGACGGGCGCCAGCTCGTGCTGCGCGGGCGCGACCTCGTTGTGCCGCGTCTTGGCCAGGACGCCCAGCTTCCACAGCTCCCGATCCAAATCCGCCATAAAGGCGAGGACGCGCGGCCGAATATTGCCGTAATAGTGCTCCTCCAGCTCCTGTCCCTTGGGGGGGCGGGCGCCAAAGAGCGTACGTCCGCAAAAGATGAGATCCTTTCGTTTTTTATAGAGCTCCTTATCGATCAAAAAATATTCCTGCTCGGGTCCCACCGTGATCTCCACCTGCTTGACCTGCTTGCCAAAGAGGTTTAGGAGGCGGACGCAGTGGTCGCTCAACGCCTTGGACGAACGCAAAAGCGGCGTCTTTTTGTCCAAGACCTGACCCGAATAGGAGCCGAAAGCGGTGGGAATGCACAGGGTTCCGTCCTTGATAAAGGCGGGGCAGGTGGGGTCCCACACCGTATACCCCCGCGCCTCAAAGGTCGAGCGGAGGCCGCCCGACGGAAAGCTGGAGGCGTCGGACTCGCCCTTAATGAGCTCCTTGCCCGAAAAGTTCATGATGACCGTGCCGTCCTTTTGGGGCAGGATAAACGAATCGTGCTTTTCGGCGGTGATGCCCGTCATGGGCTGAAACCAGTGCGTATAATGCGTCGCGCCCTTTTCGATCGCCCATTCCTTCATTTCGTTGGCGACGACGTTGGCGATCTCGCGCGTCAAAGGCTCGCCCGCGTCCATCAGGCGCTTCAGCTCCGCGTAGGTCTCCTTGGGCAGGCATTTTTGCATGGCCGTGTCGTTAAACGCCAGGCTGCCAAACAGTTCGGGCACGTTGATCATAAAAATTCTCTCCTCAAAAAAACAAAAGACGCCGCAGGAATCATCCTCCCGCAGCGCCGTTGCTGCCTGCACAGTTATACCGATTATTATAGGCGCATACAAAGCGCTTGTCAACTAAGTCGTGTATACACGAGATTATTATCTCACGAAAAACACGACTTAGGCCTGTTTTTACGATTCGCGGCCTTATTACCTAAAAAGAACGAACGCGATGGCGTCCGTTCTTTTTAGGTATAGGGTTTTAGTACATGCCGCCGCCCATTCCGCCGCCGCCGGCCGGCATGGGCGGCTCGGGCTCGGGAATATCGACCACCACGCTCTCGGTGGTCAGGAGGGTAGAGGCCACGGACGCCGCGTTTTGCAGCGCCGAGCGCGTGACCTTGGTCGGGTCGATGATGCCCTTGGCCGTCACGTCGCCGTATTCGTCTTTCAGCGCGTCATAGCCGTAATTGACGTTCTTTTTAGCGGTCAAAATATGGTTGACCACGATCGCGCCGTCGATGCCCGCGTTGATCGCGATCTGCTTGACGGGTTCCTCCAGCGCCTTTAGGACGATCTTGGCGCCCGTGCGTTCGTCGCCTTCGAGGGTCTCGATCAGCTTTTCGATCTTGGGCAGGGCGCTCAGGTAGGCGACGCCGCCCCCCGGGACGATCCCCTCCTCAACGGCGGCTCTCGTCGCGGACAGCGCGTCCTCGATCCTGAGCTTGCGCTCCTTCATTTCGACCTCGGTCGCGGCGCCGACGTTGATGACGGCCACGCCGCCCGACAGTTTCGCGAGGCGTTCCTGAAGCTTTTCTTTGTCATAATCGGAGGTCGTGACCTCGATTTGCGCCTTGATCGACTTGATGCGCGCCGCGATTTCCTTTTGTGCGCCCGCGCCCTCGACGATGATGGTGTTTTCCTTATCGACCTTGACCTGCTTGGCCTTGCCCAGCATCTCGAAGGTGATGTCCTTGAGCTCGATGCCCATTTCCTCCGACGCGACCTGTCCGCCGGTCAAAACGGCGATGTCCTTGAGCATTTCCTTGCGGCGGTCGCCAAAGCCGGGGGCCTTTACCGCGACCACGTTGAAGGTGCCTCTCAGCTTATTGACGACCAGCGTCGCCAGCGGCTCGCTCTCGATGTCGTCGGCGATGATGAGGAGCTTGGCGCCCTGCTTGACAACGACCTCGAGGATGGGCAGGATCTCTTGGATATTGCTGACCTTGCGGTCGGTGATGAGGATGTGGCAGTTGTCCAAAACGGCCTCCATCTTATCGGCGTTGGTCACCATATAGGCCGACGCGTAGCCGCGGTCAAACTGCATCCCCTCGACGATCGCGAGGTCGGTGTCCATGGTCTTGGACTCCTCGACGGTGATGACGCCGTCCTTGCCCACCTTTTCCATCGCGTCCGAAATGAGGTCGCCGACAAGCTCGTCGCCCGCGGAGTTGGACGCCACCTGCTTGATCGAATTTTTGTCGCCGATGACCTTGCTGATAGATTTTAGGTGCTCGACCGTCACGTCGGTCGCCTTGGCGATCCCCTTTTTCACGATGATGGGGTTGGCGCCCGCCGCAACGTTTTTAAGCCCCTCGCGAATGATGGCCTGTGCCAAGAGGCAGGCGGTGGTGGTGCCGTCGCCCGCCACGTCGTTGGTCTTGGTCGAGACCTCCTTGACGAGCTGGGCGCCCATGTTTTCAAACGGGTCCTCCAGCTCGATTTCTTTCGCGATGGTCACGCCGTCGTTGGTGATGAGCGGCGAGCCGTACTTTTTGCCCAAGACCACGTTGCGCCCCTTGGGGCCCAAGGTGATTTTGACGGTGTTCGAAAGCGTGTTGACGCCGCTTTCCAGTGCCTTTCTGGCTTCTTCGCCGGTTTTGATTTGTTTAGCCATGTCTAATATTTCCTCCCGATTAGTCCACGATCGCCAAAATGTCGCTCTGCTTCATGATCGTGACGTCCTTGCCGTCGATCTTAAATTCGCTTCCCGCGTATTTTGAGCAAAGCACCTTGTCGCCCACCTTCACCTGCATGGCAACGTCCTTGCCGTCCACGTTTCCGCCGGGGCCTACGGCAATCACCTTGGCCATCTGCGGCTTTTCCTGATCCTTTGCCAGGAGCACGATCCCGCTTGCCGTCTTTTCCTCGGCGTCCATGGGCTCGACGACTACCCGGTCAAACAACGGTTTGATTTTCATTGCGTCTTAACCTCCTAAGATTTTCTAAAACTATATAATGATATATCACTTTTCGCTTTTTTTGGCAAGCGATTGAGCACGCTTTTTTAAAAAAATTAGCAAACGGCGGCTTTGATTGCTAATCCGTTTTTGGCAAACGGAATGTTTGACTGCTAACGCCGCTTTTCCCCGGCTTGCCAAAGGCGGATTTGTGTGGTATACTTGAAAAAAATTAGTCGGCGGGGCGAAGCGCGATGGACGAAATGAAAGGGACAAAGTGGGACAAGCGGTTTTTGAGTCTGACCGAAACCGTGGCGGCCTGGTCAAGCTGTTTTCAAGAAAATCGGCAGGTGGGCGCGGTGATCGCCAAAAATAAGCGTATCCTCACCACCGGCTACAACGGGGCCAGCGCGGGCATCAAGTCCTGCAAGGATCGCGGCGAGTGCCTCCGAAAAAAGCTGGACATCAGGAGCGGCACCCGGCACGAGATCTGTTACGCCACCCACGCCGAGCAAAACGCCATCATCCAAGCCGCGCGCATGGGCGTTTCCATCGAGGGCGCGACGCTTTACTGCACGCACCAGCCCTGCGTCATCTGCGCCAAAATGATCATCAACAGCGGCATCGTCCGCATCGTCTACCGAAGCGGCTACCCCGACGAGTTTTCGATGCAGTTGTTGGGGGAGGCGGGGGTTGAAATTGAGCAGATGGATATATAGGCGGCGTGTCGTGTCCATTCTTTTGATTGCCGCGGTCTGCGCGGGTTTTGCGGGCTGCGATTCCGCGCTGTACAAAACCTTTCACGCCTTTGTCTTTGATACCGAGCTATCCTTGGAGGTGTGGTACCGGGGGCGGGGCGCGGACGCGGCGTTTGCCGAAATGACCGGGTATATGGAGGAACTGGCGCGGGCGGTCAACCGCAACGACCCCGATAGCGGGGTGTCGCGCTTCAACGGCGCGGCGGCGGGAGAACGTGTGGAGGCCGACGGGCTCCTGTTTGACATGACGGCGGCGGCGATCGGGTATTATGAGGAAACGGGGGGCGCGTACGACGTTTCGCTGGGCGCGATCAACGCGCTTTGGCACACCGACGCCCTCGGCCTTGCGCAGTACGGCGCGGGGCGGGGACAGCCGGACGGGCTGCCGGGCGGCGAGGAGATCGCGGCGGCGCTGGCCGTATGCGGGCTGGCGCGGGCGGCGGACGCGGCCGACGCGTACGATCGGCGGCATTTCGCGCTCACGGAGTCGGACGGCAAAAAATTCTTGACCAAAAAGACCGACGGCTTTACGCTGGATTTTAACGGCATGGCCAAGGGCTACGCGGCGGACGTCTTGCGCGGCATCGCCCAAAAACACGGCGCGGCGTCCGCGTATATCAACGTGGCCGGAGAGATCGCGTTTTTCGGGAAACGGTTTGACGGCAACCTTGATACGCCTTGGGCGGTCGCGATCGACAACCCGAAGCCGGGCGGCGGCCTCTCGATCTGCGGCTTTACGACGGACAGGCCCGGCCTTGCCACCAGCGGCGGCTATCGGCGCTATTATCCGTACGCGTATCCCGCCGACGGCGCGGTCGTCGAATGTTGCCACATCAGCGACGGCCGGGTCGGCCTGCCTGCGGGCATAACCGGATCGGCGGGCGCCTGGCGCAACGATCCCGGCCGCGTGGTTTCGGCGACGGCGCTGGCGGATTCGGCCATGCGCGCCGACGCGTACGCGACCGCCCTGTGCGTCATGTCGTTTGAGGAGGGAATCGCGTTTTTAAAGACCGCGGACGTCGAGGCGCTCCTGTTTACCGACGACGGCAGGCTGGCGGTGCGCGGCGCGTTTTCGTTTGCGCCCGATTTTACGCTGTATCAAGCCTATGAGCGGGTGACGGTATGAAAACCGACGTCGAACGCATCGAAACGGTCAAAAAAGGCCGTCCGCTCAAAATCCCCGACCTCGCGGCGCTCCTCGTCATACTGGCGGCGGCCGTTCTGCTGCCGCTCGCCGGACTAGGCCAACAAGCGGGGGCGGCGGTCGAGATCACCGGGACGGATGGGGAGACCCGCGCCTATGACCTTGGGACCGACGCCCGGATCGAGCTTGCGGGACTGACGGTCGTCATCGAGGGCGGCAGGGCGTACGTGGTCGGGGCGGCCTGCCCGGACAAGCTCTGCGAGGCGCACCCGTCCATCGGGCGAAGCGGCGAATCCATCGTCTGCCTGCCGCAGCGGATCGTGATCAAGATCGTCGGCGACGGCGGGCAGTTTATCGTCTCGGGGGCGTAAAACTTGTAGAACCTGTCTTGATGTGAGGAGGACGGACAACGGCCATGCAAACAAAACAGATCGCGCATACGGCGCTGCTTTCGGCGGCCGCCCTTAGTATGTACGCGTTGGAAAACGCGCTGCCGCCGCTGTTCGCGTTTGCGCCCGGCGTCAGGCTGGGCTTGTCCAACGCGGTCTGCCTGCTCGCGATTTTTTTGTTGGGCTGGGACGGCGCCTATTTGGTGTTTTTGGTCAAATCGGTTTTGGGCGCGCTCTTGGCCGGAAATCCCGGCGCGCTGCTGTATGCGCTGCCGGCCGGGCTCCTCTCTCTGACCGTTCAGATTCTCTTGGTCAAGTTTTTACTCAACCGTCTCTCCCTTTGCGGAATCAGCGTGATCGGCGCGTTTGTCTTTAACGCCGTCCAGTTGCTTGTCGCCCGACTGGTCACGGGGGTCCCGCTGCTTGCGGTCCTGCCGCTGTACCTCCTGTCCGGCGCCGCCGCCGGGCTCTTTACCGGGCTTGTCGTCTATTTTATCCTGCGCTACCTCCCGAGATCGGTCTATCTCAACAGCCTTAAAAAACCGATAAAAAACAAAAATATGCGCACGTGCGCAAACGAAAAAGAGGAATCATAAGGTATGGAATACGTATTCAGCGACCGGCTCAAAGCCTTGAGCGGCACAGCCACCCGCGAGATACTCAAGCTGACGCAGGGCGGGGACATCCTGTCCTTTGCCGGCGGCCTCCCCGCCCGCGAATGTCTGCCGGTCGGCGACATCGAGGCCATTTTGCAAGAGCTTATGCAAAGCGGGGGGCTTGCGCGCGTCCTGCAATACGGGATTTCGGAGGGGACGGCGGCGCTTCGGGCGGCGTTTGGCCGGGTCTTTTTGGAGGACGGCATCGAGGCGGATCCGGACGAAACCGTCATCGTGTCCGGCGGGCAGCAGGGGCTGGAGCTGTGCTGCAAGGCCTTTGTCAACCGGGGCGACGCCGTGCTGGTCGAGGACCCCACCTACCTCGCGTTTTTGCAGATCGTCAAATCCTACGAGGGGCGTCCCGTGGGCGTCCGATCGACGGACGAGGGCTTGGATCTCAACGACCTCGAAGAAAAAATGAAGACCCTCTCGCCCAAGCTCTTGTATGTGGTCCCCACCTTTTCCAACCCCACGGGCAAGACGTACACGGCCAAAAACCGCCGCGCCCTCCTCGCCTTGGCCGAGCGCTACGGCGTCATGATCGTCGAGGACGATCCCTACGCCAAGCTGCGTTTTTCGGGTCAGCCGGTTCCCCCGATCAAGAGCTTGGACAAGACCGGCCGCGTCATCTATATTCAGTCGCTGTCCAAGGTGTTTTCGCCCGGCCTGCGCGTCGCGGCGGTCGCCGCGGCAAAGCCGGTCGCGCAAAAGCTGGTCGTCGGCAAGCAGAACACCGACCTCCATACCGGCGCGCTCTCCCAGTACGCCGCGCAGCGGTTTCTAGAGAGCGGCAAGCTGAATCAAAATATCGCGGCGGGCATCCACATCTACCGCGAACGAAAAGAAGCGATGGCGGCGGCGCTGGATCGGTACATACCGGCAGGTGTCTGTACCCGCACCGATCCCGAGGGGGGGCTCTTTGTCTGGTGCGAGCTGGACAAGCGGATCGACACCGATCGGCTTTTCGCGCGCGCGGTCGAGCAGAGGATCGCGTTTGTGCCCGGCCGCGTCTTTTTTGCCGACGGCAGCGGCGGCAATACCCTGCGGCTCAACTTTTCTAACGCGCCGCCCAAAGACATCGACCGCGGCATGGAGATTTTGGGCCGTTTGATCGGCCAAACGCTTGCCAATTCGGCGAAAATCTCCTATAATAAGTCGGAATAAAGGGTAAATTTGCGGGTCGCGGGGCGCGTTTATGCGCGGGTCGGCGCGCAAGTTTTTAGAGTCGGGTTTGAGGTTGTTATGGCGAAAAATGTGTTCGACACGCTCTTAGAGAGAGGGTTTATCAAGCAGACCGTGTACGAGGAGGACTTAAAAAGGCTTCTCGGCGCCGAGAGTATCCGCTGTTATGTCGGGTTTGATCCGACTGCGGACAGCCTGCACATCGGACATTATATCCCCATCATGGCCATGGCGCATATGCAGCGGGCGGGGCATACGCCCATCGCGCTCATCGGCGGCGGCACCGGCATGGTGGGCGATCCCTCGGGCCGCAGCGATATGCGGATGATGATGACCGCCGAGACCGTCCAACACAACTGCCGCCGCTTTCAAGCGCAGATGGCGCGTTTTATGCGCTTTGAGGGCGAAAACGCCGCCCTCATGGCCAACAACGCCGACTGGCTGCTGCGGCTCAATTATATCGATTTTTTGCGGGAGGTGGGCACGCATCTGTCGGTCAACAAGATGCTGACCTACGACTGCTTCAAGTCCCGAATGGAAAAGGGGCTCAGCTTTTTCGAATTTAATTATATGCCCATGCAGGCATACGACTTTTTGGTGCTCTACCGCAAGTACGGCTGTCGGCTCCAGATGGGCGGCAACGACCAGTGGAGCAACATTTTGGCGGGCGCCGACCTCATTCGCCGCAAGGAGGGCGCCGACGCCTACGCGATGACTTTCACGCTCTTAGAGACAAGCGACGGCAAAAAAATGGGCAAGACCCAAAAGGGCGCGCTCTGGCTGGACGGCGAAAAAACCGCGCCCTACGAATTTTTTCAGTATTTTCGCAACGTCGAGGACGTCAAGGTCGCCGAATGTTTTAAATTGCTGACCTTTGTCGAGCTTGACGAAATCGCCGAGCTGACAAGGTTTCGGGACGAGCGCATAAACGCCGCCAAGGTTCGGCTGGCCTTTGAGGTCACCAAGCTGGTGCACGGCGCGGCGGCGGCCGAGGACGCCAAACGACAGGCGGAGGGCGCGTTTGGCGGCGACGCGTCGGATATGCCGAGCCTGGCGCTCACGGGAGATATGCGAATGCCGGTGGCCGACCTCTTGGTCGCGGCCAAGGCCGCCCCGTCCAAGAGCGAGGCCCGTCGGCTGATCGAGGGCGGCGGGGTCAGGATCAACGACGAAAAGGTGTCCGCCGTCGGCGCCGCCGTCGGGGATTTGACCGATTCGCCCGTCTTTATCCTCCACAAAGGCAAAAAAGTGCACATCAGGGTCACGATCAAGGCGTGAGCGCGGCCGCGTATTCGACGGTTCGACCCGCGCAGGCGGAGCTGACGGTCAAGCGTTCGCGGTTTTTGGGATACGCCTACCCCGTGCGGGACGAGGACGAGCTTAAAGCCCGCGTCGCCGCGCTCAAGGCCCTGTTCAAGACGGCAACGCACATCTGTTACGGCGCCGTGTACGACAAGACGGGCGCCGCCCTGCGGTTTTCGGACGACGGCGAGCCGGGCGGAACCGCCGGGAAACCCATTTTGGACGCGATCCGCGGCCGGGGCCTATGCGAAACGCTTGTGGCGGTCGTCCGCTGGTTTGGCGGCGTCAAGCTGGGGACGGGGGGACTGTCCCGGGCGTACGGCGACTGCGCGGCGGCGGTTTTGGATCGGGCGGAGCCGATCGTCATGACCCTGTCCGACCGATTCCGCGTCACCGCAGAGCCCGCGCTGTACGCCCGCGCCGAGCGCGGCCTCAGGGCGTTTTGCACGGTGCAGGACGTCACGTACGGCGAAAAGGTGGTTGTCCTTGCCGCGGCGCCCGGCGGCAGCGGCGCGGAGGCGCGTTTAAACGGCTTGTTTGCGGGGAAAGGCGTCGTCGAATTTTTGGAGACGGCCTATGTCGAAGAGGAAAAACGGTAACCCTTAATAACAGAAAAAATTACGGAGAAATCAAGTATGAAACAAAATCGATACAACATCAGGACAAAATGCGTACAGAGCGGCTATCGGCCGCAAAACGGCGAGGCCAACACCCCGCCCGTCGTCATGAGCACGACCTTTAAATACGACTCGACCGAGCACGTGGGGGCGCTGTTCGACTTGAAGGAGAGCGGCTATTTTTATACCCGTTTGGCCAATCCCAGCGCCGGCTGGTTTGAGGAAAAGCTTTGCGATTTGGAGGGCGGCGTCGGCGCGGTCATGACCGCTTCCGGCCAGTCGGCCACGCTGTTTTCCGTCCTCAACATCGCGTCCGCCGGCGACAACGTCGTCTGCACGACCGACCTGTACGGCGGCACGGTCAATCTTTTGGCCGTCACCATGAAGCGCATGGGCATCGGCATGACCTTTTTTAAGCCCGACGACTTTAGCGGCATCGAGGGCGCGATAAACGACCGCACGCGCGCGGTTTTCGGCGAATCCCTGGCCAACCCCGCGCTCAGCGTCCTAGACATCGAGCAGGTCGCGAAAATCGCGCACAAGCGCCGCGTTCCGCTCATCGTGGACAATACCTTCCCGACGCCCTACCTCCTGCGTCCCATCGAGTGGGGCGCGGATATCGTCATTCATTCGACCTCTAAATATATCGACGGACACGCCGTCGCGCTGGGCGGGGCGGTGGTTGACAGCGGAAACTTCGACTGGGAAAAGAGCGGCAGGTTCCCCGAGCTTGTCGTCCCGGACGAGAGCTATCACGGCACGTCCTATACCCGCGACTTTGGCAAAAGCGCCTATATCGTCAAGCTAAGGGCGCAGCTGATGCGGGACATCGGCGCCGCGCCCAGCGCCATGAACGCCTTTTTGGCGCACATGGGGCTGGAGACTTTGCACCTTAGGATGGAGCGTCACAGCGAAAACGCGCTGGCTGCCGCCCGGTTTTTACAGGGGCACAAAAAGGTAAAAAGCGTCACCTATCCCGGATTAGAGGGCGATAAGTATTATGGCCTGTGCCAAAAATATATGGACGGAAAGGGCAGCGGGGTCGTCTCCTTCGAGCTCCATTCGTACGCCGACGCCGTCAAGCTCATGGACGCCCTAAGGCTGGCCCGGATCGTGGTTCACGTGGCCGACGTCCGCACGGGCGTGCTGCATCCGGCGTCCGCCACCCACCGCCAGCTCAATGCCGCGCAGCTTGTCGAAGCGGGGATTTCCGAGGGGACGATCCGACTAAGCGTGGGCATCGAGGACAGCGCGGACATCATCGCCGACCTCAAACAGGGGTTGGATCGCCTCTGATGAAAAGGATCCTGCAAATCCTCCGGCTTGTCAAGGAAAAAACGGGCGTTGACGTCCGTCTTTTCAGCGAGTTTGGCGTGCAGGTCTCCGGGCATTCGCCCCGGAGCGGCTTTAGCCTGCCGTCGGCCGACCTGTTTTCGGCCGAGGGAATCTACGCCGCAACACGGGAAAACGCGACCTATTTTTATATCGAGAGTGTCCCGACCGGGTTTTACGGCCGGATAAAGGGCTGTGACGCCGCGGCGCTCACGGCGGCCGGCATGATCAAATTGCTGGCCGAGTCCGGCCGCGCCGACGCCGAGACGCCGCCCGCCGCCGAGGAGGCGGTGCGTCAGCTCTTGACCGGAGGCCTCGACCCGTCGCGCAAAAACGGCAGGGCGCTCTTTCAGGACGATCCGCTAAATCACTATCTCTTAGTGCTGTTGACCGAGGGCGGCGAGGCCAAGCGGGAGGAGCTGGGCGCGTTTTTGGCCACGCTGGAGGAAAAGGGCGATTTTCACGTCGGCACCGACGGCGAAACGCTGGTCTTTTTCAAAAAAAAGGCGGGACAAAACGATTACCGCTCGGCCGCCGAATTTGCCCGCGTCCTCTACGACAACATCAAGGAGGAAATGCGCGTCGAGCTTGTGCTCAGCACCGGCCCCGACGTCGCCGCGCCCGAGGAGCTAAAGGCCTCCTACGAGCTGGCGCTGTTTGCCGCGCATCTGGGGCGGGCGCTGTCTCCCCATATGGGGCTGTACGATCATCGCGAATACGTGCTGGCCAAGCTCCTGTCCGAGTTGCCCAAGGGTCGGATCGAAGCCTGTCTGGACATCCTCATCGACCGCAAAAAACGTAAAATCCTCGGCGACGCGGAGCTCATGTATACCGCCGACGAGTTTCTAAAAAATTCGCTCAACATCTCCGAGACCAGCCGGGTCATGTATATCCACCGCAATACCCTCCTGTATCGGCTGGACAAGCTCGAGAGCGAAACCGGACTCAACCTCCGCCGCTTTGACGACGCGCTGGTCTTTCGGGTAGTCAAAATTCTCAACCGCTTGGGGAAATATGAATAGCGCTGCCGCTGTCGCGCTGCCGCTTTACGCTGCCGCGTTCGTTCAAATGACGCGTTGCTTTCATTTGAACGAGGGAAGAGGCACTTTTTTACAAAAAACGTCGTTTTTGTAAAAAAGATTAAAGAGCGCTGCCGCGTTCGTTCAAATGACGCGTTGCTTTCATTTTGGCGGGTTTTTACTTACTTTCGTGTAAAATTTGGTCATTTTGCCCAGTATTTCGTTGTTGACGATGCCGACGATGGGCGCAAAGCCCACATCCCTTGCGGGCCTTGTTTGGCTCGAACGGTTCTGCTGCGCCATCATCTGCGAGAGGACGGCCGCCATCATATCGTTGTTGCCGCCGCCGCCCTTGCCGTCGCCCCGGCTTTTTAAAAGCAGCTCCATCACGGCGTCCCGGCCGTTTGCCGCCCCGCCGCCCCCGGTCGACTGCGTTTTGGCCGTCCCCCCGCCGCCTTGCAGCATTTGCGAGAGGAGAGCCGCCATCATATCGTTGCCGCCCGCCGCGTCCCGTTCGCCGTTTTCGGTGTTGCCGGACGCGGCGTTTTGATTTTGCGCCCGCGCGTTCGGGGTCTGCCCGCCGCCCTTATTTTTGCTCATCATCTGCGAGAGGACGGCCGCCATCATATCGTTGTTGCCGCCGCCCTTATGGTTCATCATAAGGGGTAAAATGCTGCTCAGATCCATGGGTTTCTCCCCCCAAAGCCTATAGTTTTTATCCTATGTAAATTTGCGCGGATTGGTACAATATATTATATGCCGGCATATAAATAAGAGTACCTAAGTCGTGTTTCCACGAGATGATAATCGGCAAGTTGTTGATCTTTTCGCGTCTGTTATCACGAATTTTCTTGAACGTAGCGCTGCTACGCCCTGCGAAAAATCGTTTCAACAGACGCAAAAATCTCTAAAAACTTGCTCGATTACACGCGTGGAAACACGACCTAAGTCGTGTATATACGGGCTTATAAGGGGAAAAAATATGAAACGGTTAAAAAATTATGACGCGGCGCCCTCCGAAGCCGAAAAAGCGGCCGCGACGGCGCGTTACGGCGAGGTCATGGGCAAGTACGGCGATATGGACGAGGACGCCCTCTTAAACGAGCTTGTCAAGAGCGTGACGGCCTCGAAACAAAACGGCACGTACGACAGCGAGCAGATGCTGAATTTTATGAACACCGTGGCGCCCTACCTAAACGACGCCCAAAAGGAAAAGCTGGCCGCCCTCATCAGCATGATCGATGGCAAATAAGATCGATCCGCTCATTCGGCTGACCGCCGACAACAGCGGCGAGACCAAGTGTGTGGTCTTAGCGACCGATTATGACGAGGCCAAGCGGGGACTAAAGCCCTACGTTTCCCGCATCGTCAAGCATTTCCCGTTCATTTCGGGGTTCGGCGCGCTGGTGCACGTCCATCGGCTGGAGGATATTGTCCGGCTGCCCTTTGTCAAGGCCATCTCCGCGCACACGACCGTACACGCCGCGCTCAACCGCTCACGCGGCCGAATCGGCGCCGAAAAGCTGTTTTTAGAGGGCATGTACGGCGCGGGCGTGACGGCCGCCGTGATCGATACCGGCGTGTCGCCCCACTTGGATTTCTGCCTGCCGCGCTACCGCATCCGCGCGTTTGAGGATTTTGTGGACGGCGCGCCGACCGCCTACGACGACAACGGCCACGGCAGCGCCGTCGCCTCCATTCTCTTGGGAAACGGCCTAAGGTCCGCCGGACTCTATCGGGGCATCGCCCCCAAAACCGAGCTGGTCGCCCTCAAAGCCATGGACGGCAACGGGGAGGGCAGCGCCTTTCATATCCTGGAGGCCATGCAATGGATCTATCTCCACCGCGAAACGCACAACATTCGCGTGGCCTGTATGTCGTTTGGCACCGCGCCGCTTCCCGACGAGGATCCCCTGATTTTGGGCGCCGAGGTGCTCTGGAACAGCGGTATCACCGTCGTCGCCTCCGCCGGAAACGCCGGTCCGGCAGGCAGGACCATCACGTCCCCGGGCGCCTCCCCCAGAGTGATCACCGTGGGCGGCGCGGGATTTACGGACGGCAAGCCCTATGTCGCCAAATTCTCCTCCCGCGGCCCGGTCAACGAGCTCAACAAGCCCGACCTCGTCGCGCCCGCCGTCGACATCAGCTGCTGCGACCCCTTTGGGGACTATACCGTGCTGTCCGGCACCAGTATGTCCACGCCGATCGTCGCCGGCCTCGCCGCGCAAGTCCTGTCCAAAAAACCGGGTTATACCCCCGACCGCGTCAAAGAAGTCCTCACCGGCGCGGTCAAAAAACTGGATTTCCCGCCCAACGAATGCGGCTGCGGCCTAGTGGATTGCGGCGAGCTTTTGAAAAAGCTAAAACCATAAAAAAACCATAAAAAAATTTATTTAAATTGTATAAAAGGGTTGACTTGTGCGGAGGCGTCACGTATAATAGGGTTACCGAACGGAAATCCCTCGAAGTGCGGCGCTAGCAAGGGCGGGGGACCAAAAGCCGGCTGTCAGTAAAGCCGGGGTGCGGTCAGTTGAATCATCTATAAGGTTGATTATGTCCGGTGAGAAAAAACCGGCATAAGTCGGCCTTTTTTTTATAGTCGGTCAGGTTAGGGTCGGGGAGCAGCTGCACATATGAACGTCATACGCAAATCATGGAAATATTACAAGCGGTATTGGCCCGATTTTCTGTTGGTTTTTTCGTTTGTCTTTATTCAGCTCGGTCTTGGCATCCTGATGCCGCAGATTCCGCAGCTCATCATCGACCGTATTCTCAATCCCGCCCTCGGCGCCGCGCCCGTCTATTCGTCCGGCAACGTATTCTCCTTTGTTTTGGACGGGTACGCGCCCGACGACTACTGGGGGATGCTGACCGCCATGCTCGCCCTCATGCTGTCCAATCGGCTGGCGTTTTATATCTGCCATTACATCCGCTGGAACGTGCACCACCATCATTTGATGCTGGGCGTCAATCTGATGCGCGACGACGTGTTTCACAAAATGCTGCGCCAAAGCCCCCTCATCCTCAACAAGTACACCAGCGGCAACCTCCTAAACATCACCAACAACGACGCCGCGGCCGTCAAGGAGATGTACAACGGCCACCTGTTCTTTATTTTCGAATGTTTCCTGAATGTTGCCGCGGCGACCTATTTTCTGTCCCGCATCAACATTTTTTTGATGATCGTGCCCCTCATATCCGGCTCGGTCACGTCCGTCATCATCGTGTTTTACAACCGCAACATCCGCAAAAAATACGACCGCATCCGCGACGGCAACATCGCCCTCAACTCCTGTATTCAAGAAAACATCAACGGCGTGCGCATCATTCGCAGCTTTGCGACCGAGCGGCAGGAGCTGGACAAATTCGAGCGGCGCAACGCGGCCTTCCGCGACAATTATGTCGATCTTGCCAAAACGGCGTCCAAGTATTCGGCGATATTCCGCACGATCGGCGAGACCATGGGCGTCTCCTCCGTCATCATCGGCATCATTCTCACCCTAAACGGGTTTTTGACGCTGGGCGAATTTGCCACCTTTACCGCCTATACCAATACGATCAACGGCGCGATCATCGGCATGGCCGTGCACTTTGGCAACCTCCAAAACAGCCTGATCGCAGGCCGCCGGTATTTCGAGTTTATGGACGCGCCCGAGCCCGTCAAGGACGCGGCCGAGCCGCTGCCCGTCGAGGGCGCGCCTTCGTTTGCCTTTCGCAACGTGTCCGTCGATTTCGAGGGCGCGCCGGTCGTCAAAAACATCTGCATCGACCTCCCGTACGGCAAAAAGCTGGGCATTATGGGGCGTACCGGATCGGGCAAGTCGGTCCTCTTAAAGCTGATGAACCGCCTATACGACTGCACCGAGGGGGAAATTACGGTCAACGGCGTCAACATCAAGGAGGTGCGGGTGGACGACCTTAGGCGCAATTTGGCCTATGTGATGCAGGACGTCTTTTTGTTTTCGGATTCGGTCAAGGGAAACATCGCGTTTTACAACGAGGAGGCGTCCGACGAGGCCGTCACGGCCGCCGCCGAAATTTCCGAATCCGCCCAGTTTATCCCCAAGCTGTCCGACGGCTACGAGACCGTGGTGGGCGAGCGGGGCTTGGGGCTTTCGGGCGGGCAAAAGCAGCGCATCTCCATCGCGAGGGCGCTCCTAAAAAACGCGCCCGTCATTCTGTTGGACGACTGTACCTCGGCGCTGGACTACGAGACCGAAAAGAAGATCACCGAAAACTTTATCGAGTTTTTGGACGACAAGACCGTGGTCAAGGTTTCGCACCGGGCTTCCTCGGTGCAGACCTGCGACGAGATCCTGTTTTTGGAAAACGGCGAGATCGTCGAGCGGGGCACGCACGACGAGCTGCTCGCGCTGGACGGCGTTTACAGCCGGATCTATCACGATCAGGAGACCGCGCGGCAGGAGGAATTGAGTTAAAATGGCACGCAACCGATACAACGAGGACGAGGCGATCAAGTACAAGTTTAACAAGTCGTCCCTGCGCAAGGTACTGTGGTACGTCAAGCCCTATAAAAAAACCGTCGTCACCATGACCGTTTTAATGGCGGTGATGAGCTTTGTCGCGCTCCTGCCGCCCATGCTCAATACCTTTATCCTCGACTATGTGGCGACGGGAAAGGGCGGGCTGGGTCTAAGCGCGCTTGCCCTTGGGGTCGTCATCGTCGGACTGGTCGCGGTCGCCGTCTATTCGGATACCGTTTTTACCTATTTCCGCACGCTGTTTATGACAAAAACCGGGCACAGCATCGTGCACGACATGCGTTTTAAGGCCTTCGAACGCCTCCAAAAATTCGCCTTCGACTACTTCGACAACCGACCCAACGGCAAGATTTTGGCGCGGCTCACCTCCTATCTCGACGAGATGGCGGACGTGTTTGCCAACTCCTTTGTGCTCCTCATCGTTGACATGCTCCGCATTGTCATCATTCTCATCTGGCTGTTTGTCATCGATTTCCGGCTGGCGCTGATCATCCTTGCCGCCGTCGTCCCGATGTCCTTTGTCGTCATGCTGCTTCGCACCGTGCTCACCCGCCGCCACAGGGTCTTTCGCAACAAGCGTTCTAACCGCACCGCCTTTATCGCCGAAAATATTCAGGGGCACGGCGTCGTCAAGGCGTTCAACCGCATCGACAAAAACACGGCGATATCCTCCGAGCTCAACGACGAGGTGCGCAAGAGCTGGGATAAGGTCATTCGCGTCAACGAGCTGCATATGCCCGTCATGGACGGCTTTTTCTATATCGGCCTGGCCGTCGTGTATGTCGTCGTTTTGTTTATGGCGACCGGCACGCTGGGGATCGGCAGTCTGACGCTGGGAAAGGTTATCGGCTTTATCTCGTACATGGGCATGATATCCGGCCCCTTAAACGAGATTACGTCAATTTTTCAGCAGCTGTCCCGCGCCACCTCCAACCTGGAGAGCGTCTTTGACATCATCGAGACCGAGCCCACCGTCAAGGACCGTGACGGCGCGGAAGAGCTTTTGCCGGTCGAAGGAAACGTCCTGTTCGACCACGTCTATTTCAGCTACGACAACAGCCGCATGATCCTGGAGGACGTCAGCTTCGAGATACCGGCGGGCAGGTCGATCGCGCTTGTCGGCCCGACCGGCGCGGGCAAGTCTACGGTCGTCAACCTGCTGTCCCGGTTTTACGACCTCAACGCCGGACGCATACTGATCGACGGACAGGACATCGCCGGGGTGACGCTGTATTCGCTTCGCAAGCAGGTGGGCGTCATGATGCAGGACAGCTTTATTTTTTCGGGCACCATCATCGAAAATATCAGATACGGAAAGCCCGACGCGACGGACGAGGCGTGTATCGAGGCCGCGCGGCGCGTCCACGCCGACGCCTTTATCGAAAGCCTGCCCGACGGCTATTATACCGAAACCATCGAGCAGGGCGCCAAGCTCTCCACCGGCGAGCGTCAGCTCATTTCGTTTGCGCGCGTCATCCTGACCGACCCCAAAATCCTCATTTTGGACGAGGCGACGGCGTCGATCGACACGCATACCGAGGCGCTGATCAAGGAGGCACTGGACGTCATTCTGGCCGGGCGCACCAGCTTTGTCATCGCCCACCGGCTGTCCACCATCCAAAAATCCGACTGCATCTTTTACATCGCCAATAAGGGCATCGCCGAGGCGGGCACACACGCGCAATTGATGGAAAAGCGGGGATATTATTATAAGCTGGTCATGTCCGGGCATAAAGAACTGGCCAAGGACCCGGCCGCGCAGCCCGCGCCGCAGCCCGTGCCGCAGCCCGCCGCCGCAGCGGAAATCGAAAAATTGAGAGAGGTCGTATAAACGGCCGTAAGGAGGGATCGAGCATGGCTTTTATTTCGGCAAAATGCGCCGGGTGCGGTGCCGATATCCGGCTGGACGACACAAAACGGGGCGGTTTTTGCCAGCTCTGCGGCACCTATCATGACGCCGGGGATTTGGCCGACGGCCAAACCGCGGGGGATAACCCCCGTTTTCCCGGGCAAGACCCTTCGTTCGACCCGCCGCCCTTTTCCGGGCAAGATCCTTCGTTCGACCCGCCGCCCTTTTCCGGGCAAGACGCCTATCACGACGGCGGTCAGGGACGGTATTCGTACGACGGCATACCCCATCCCTATCCGCCGCCCGGGTATATTCCGCCGCGCCCAAAGACGACCGCCTGGCTGGCGATCCTGCTATTTTTTCTGTACTTTTGGCCCGGCCTCATCTATGTGATCGTCATGGCGGGCAAAAAAGACGACTGGGATTGCCGCTATGGCCCCTATGTCTACCGCCCCCGCAACGCTACGCCCCACAACGGCACACCCCACAACGATCCTTTTTCCGACCCGCCCCAAAAACACTGACGCTTTCGATAAAATGCCTTTGTCTACACAAAAAGCCCGTCTCTCGAAACAGACGGGCTTTTTGCGTAGGCGGTGTTTTTCGCGCGTGTCAAACCACCGGGGAACTTATTCGGTTTCCTTCTTCTTTTTTAGGAGGATCGCGGCGGCGCACAGAGCGGCGAGGCAGGCGGGCAGGAGGGCGGTCCGGCTGATAGCGGAGCCGCAGCCGCGGCCTATGTCGATCCGCTTTTCCCATTTGGCGTATAGGGTCAGGTCGCTTTCGACAGGCCGGCCGAAGTCATAGGGCTGCGTGCACGCTTCGTCGGTGTACCAGCCTAAAAAGATATGATCGGCATTTTCCGGCTCTTGCGCGGGCGGCGCCGCGGCCTCGCCTTCGTTGACCTCTATCGCTTGAAGGACGCTGCCGTTTGAGACAAAGGTGACCGAATATTGCGCGAGGGCGGCGGTCGTGACCGGGATGCCCGCGGAGATTGTTTCCTCAAAATAGGACGAGCCCGAAAAACGGAGATACACGGTATAGGAAGTCCCCGGGTTCAAGCCGCTGATTTCGCAATAGTCCTCGGTTCCGGCCGTCTCGATAAAGACGCGCTCGGCGGACGAATCCGCGGCGACGATCGCGTAATAATCAAACGGGTTATCGGCCTGTACGAGGATTCGACGGGCTTTCGGCGTTATGTCAACGGCCGACAGGGTATAGAGCCCTTTCGAGACGGTCACGGTATATTGCGCCCCGATCGATAAGCCGCTCTCGTTGCAGACGGCGAGGACGCCAAAGGTATAGTCGCCGGGCATGAGTTCGATGCCCGTTGCGAGGATTTTCCCTTCGCTTAGGATAAAGCCCTCGGGCAAGGGGTGTTCGGCCGACCCGGCATAGGCAAAGGTTCCGCCGTAGGGCGCGAGCGGCGCTTGGATCGTGTAAGCCAGATCGCCCTGATAGCGCACCGCGTCCCCGTTGCCCCGGCCGATTTCCTGATCGGCAAAGGTAAAGTGCGCCGGGCTCCATTTGGCGTACAGCCTTAAGTGGCGGGTGACCGGGTCCGAAAAATCCCACGCCTCCGCAAAGCCTTCGTCCAGATACCAGCCTTCGAGCGCAAAGCCGATTTTGACAAGCGCGTCCGGCGCCGTCACGGTCTGCGCCGCGCCGACCGTCTCATACAGCGAGCCTTGGTCGGTATCGGTGACAAATTCGATATCAAACTCGTACAGGGTCGAGAAAGCGTGCGTAAATATCGCCTCCCGATAGTCGTCCGTTTGATTGACGCGCACATAGAGACGGTAATCCGTATTCTTGGTCAAGCCCGACAGGGTCAACGTGGTTTCGGACAGCGGCGTGTACGTCAAATCCTCCAACGATTCGCCGCTTGTTAGATACGCGTATGCGTCGGGCGCGTAATCAAAGGTGAAGGTCACCGAGTCGAGCTCCGATCTGGACTCGATCGTCATGCCGGGGCGGACTCGGCGCGTGACGGTGATCGAAAATTCCGCCGTCATGGTTTCGTCCGTTTCGACGCATACGGCGGTCACCGTGAAGGTAAATGTCCGGTCGACCATCGAGAATTCCGTCACCGCCTCAATGGTATGGAGCGAGGCGGTATAGGTGATCCAGTCCGGCTGCCCGCCGAGCTCGTAGCGGAACGTACTGTCGTCGCCCGTTCGGGCGCGGGGCAGCTCGATTTTATAGGTCAAACCATAATAGGCGTCCGGCAGAGCCCCTCCCTCAAATTCGATCGGCCGGGGTGTTTTCAGACCGTACAGGTTGATACTCTCCGTCACCCGGCCGTTTTCGAAATCCCATTTTATCGCGCCGTCACTCTCGTCCAAATACCAGCCGTCTATATACCAGCCCGTCATCTCGGGCAGCTCGGGCAGGGATAGCGGGTCGTTGTGGTCGACCGTCAGCGCGGCGAAGGCGTCGGGCACTCCGACCAGATAAAAGGTTACCGTGTGCTTGCTTTGCGTATGGGCGAGATAGGGCGCCGATTCCGAATCCTCATAATCGCTATGCCCGTCTAAGTAGACGACAAAGGTATAGGCCGTGCCGGGCAGCAGGTCGTCTATGGTGAATTGGTTGGCGCCGCCGGGCAGCAGTCCCTTACATTTGGGCAATGAGCCGCCGCCGCCGCCCGGTTCTGTCCAGGTATACGAATAGGCGGTCGCCTGCGGAAAGGTGTAGATCGTCGCGCCGAACATGGTGGTTTGGATGTCCAAAATTTCGATCACTCTTTGGCTTTTTTCGATGATGATCGAAAATTCCGCCTCGATGGATTCGCCGCTCTCGATCGACGTCGCGACGATGATAAAGGCGTAAGTGTTGGGGCGCGCCGTGATGCCGTTGAGCGCAGAAACCGCGCCGTCCAGGAGGATAAAGCCGTCGGGCAGGTCGTTGTTTTTGACCGAATAGGTAAACGTCTGATCCGTCGCCGGCGGCGTGATCGGATAGCTAAACGGCGCGCCGTCCAGACGATAGGTTACGCCGCCCGCGTTCATGTCTACATCGGGAAAGACAAGCGCCTGCAAGTCCTTTTTCCATTCGGCGTACAGCGTCAGAGGGCCGGTCACGGCGTCCTCGTCGAAGTCCCAGGGAGCGTCAAACGTCGGCGCGCTGTGCCAGGCGATAAAGGTAAATCCGGTCCTGGTGGGATCGGCGGGTTTAGTCAATTTCTGGCCGAGGTCGACCGTTCTATCATAGGCGGGCGCGCCGTTGTTCGGTTCAAAAGTGACCGGGCAGCCCGCCTCGGTCTGCTGCTTACTCCCCGAGGATACCGCCGTGTTATATTGGGCGTTCCCCGATAGGGCGATATAAAAATAATACTCGGTGTTGGCCTCAAGATTGTTTATGACCAATTCGGTCGTCAGCCCGATCGGCGTCCATAGCCCGCTGTCAAGCGCGGGCGCGCCGGATTCGGTCGTCACGCAATACAGGTCAAAGCCGACCTCCGAGCGTATCGTGGCCGTTGTCGCCGTCACGACGACCTCGCTGATAGCCGGGCGCTCTTCGCGCTCCGCCTTTTCGACGGTCAGCGTAAAGGTCGCCGAAATCTTCCGCTGCGCGACGCTTAGGTAGGTGGCTTCGACCGTGAAGGTAAACGTACCGCTTGCCGTGGGCGTACCGACCAGGTTCCCGCCCGAAATCGTCAAGCCGCCCGGCAGGGGATCGGAGTCCGCCGCCAACGCATAACTAAAATCGGTATCGCCGCCCGCCGTCGCGTCAAAGCTATAGGTATAAGGTTGGGTGCAGGTCGCGTTCGTCAGCGTCCCGCCCGTAAAAGCCAGCTCCTTTTCCGTCCATTTTGCGTACAGCGTCAGATTCTCCGTGACGACCGTGTCAAAATCCCATTCGTTTGTGCAGGCGGCTTCCGTGTACCAAGCGTCAAAGTCATACCCGGTTTTTTCGGGGGTGGGCAGGTCGGCGGGGTCGATCTCGTCACCGTCGTTTAGGTACATTTCGCCGATCTCTTCGCCCGGGGACGCCAAAAGCGTGAGCTTATGTCCCGCGGCGGTGGTAAAGCCATACCGAATGACGGCGGAGGGCAGATAATATTCGTTGCCGCTCGCCGAATAATACAAAAACACATAGCAGGGTTGGCCGGGGGAGAGCCCGGTCAGCTCCAGCGAGGCGCCGGGGGTCGTCATGACGGTCAGCGCGCCGGGGGCGGGGATCGTGTCGTTCGATTGCGAGAAGCCGTATCGGTCGAATACAAGGCTTGTCGTCAGCAGGGCGCGTGTCGCCCGTATGTCCGCGTCGGTGACCGCCAGGGCATAAGCGCCCTTAGAGACGGTCAGCGTAAAGTTGGCGGTCTTGGGGTTTCCGGTCTCTTGACAGGTCGCGGTGACCGTAAAGCTGAAGGTCCCGGGCTTGGAAGTGATTGTGCCGGATACGCTCAAATAGCCGTTCGGATTTAGGGTAAATTCGGCGGGCAGGGAGTCGAGCCGATCCAGCGTGTACGCAAAGGTGCCGTCAAAGGCGCTTTCCGCCGTTATCGTGACGCCGAAAGCGCCGTTGTACACGATGCTTCCGTCCTGTCCCAGCGTCCCGCCCGAAAAGGTAAAGTCAAGCGCCGTCCAGGTCGCGCGCAAAACGACGTCGGCCGAAACGGTGTCCGCGGCAAAGTTCCAGGCGCGGACGGGCTGCCCGCTCTCGAACAAATACCAAGCGTCAAAGGTAAACCCCTTTTTAGTCGGCTGGGTCGGGAGGCCGACCAAGGCGCCGTCGTCACACTCGGCCTCAGAGGTTCCGCCGCCGTTGTCGGGGTCGAACGAAACGGTAAAGCGCGCCAGCGTCTCCGCCGATACGCCCGCGCTCACCGCGGCCGTGTATTCGTTGGTCTGGTTGGCCTTGACAAAGAAATAATAGAGGGTGTCGGGCTGCAAGAGCTGTCCGGCGCTGTCGCGGGTCACCGTAAAGGTATTGGCGGCGACGCCCGTCGAGCGCCAAAGCTCGCTGTCGAGCGCAGGCGGATCGTTTTCGGTCAAGACCGCGTAAAACTGAAAGGTCTTGCCGTTCTTGGCCGTTAGGGTGACCGACTGCGAGGTAATGGCCGCGACCGACGGGACGGAGAGCTCGATTGCGCCCTGCGCGCGCAGAACCTCGATCGAAAGGGGAACGATCTCCTTGCGGTCGCTGCCGGATATCGCCGCGGTCAGCGTAAACGAATAGGTGCCGGGTAGGGCGGTCGCGGTCGTGATAGTGCGCGCGGCGCCGTCAAACGAAAACGCCGCGGGAAGGCCGTTGGCCGAATAGACCAGCTGACCGTCGATCTCGGTCGAGGCCGCGGGAAAGGTGTAGCTATAAGTCCCGTCAAGGTATGTCCAACTCCCGGGCGAAGGCGGATTGAAGGTGATGGGAAGGGGCGTCCATTTGGCGTACAGCGTCATGCTGGCATTGACCGGCGCGGTAAACACCCATTTGGTCGTCAGGGTCTGGTCGTACCAGCCGTCAAAGGTAAAACCGACCTTGGTCGGCGCGGTCGGCTCGGACAATCGGCCGCCCGCCGCTAAATTTTCTGAGGGCACGGGCGTCCCGTTGTTGCTGTCGAACGAAACGGTGACGGAAGCGCTGACGATTTCGATCTCACAGTCGATAAAATCCTGTGCGCCCGAGTCCGTATAGGCGCGGAGCTTAAAAAGGCAGACGCTTGCCGCGGTGGGTGTCCCGCTCAGCGCGTTGCCGACGAGGTTAAGGCCGGGCAGCGATCCCGACTGGATGATCAGCTCATAACGGATGTTGGGCGCCGTTGCGCAAAGCGCCTTGGGAAAGACCACGCTGTACCCGAGCCCTACGGCGCCGTTGGGGAACAGAAAGGTTTGCGTGCCCGTGTCATACGTGACGGCGCCGAAGCTCTCCAACGGAAATTCGACGGGCGTGAGCGTCCATTTGGCGTACAGGTCGATCGCCGTGGACAGGCTTGAGCCGTTGGTCCACTTGGTGTTTTCGTCCGCCGTATTTCCATACCAGCCCATAAAGGTATAGTGGACGCGCTGCGCGTCGGGCGGCGAAAAGGCCGCGCCGATCTCTATTTTTTGGATCGTGTCCGCCCGGCCGTCGCCGTAATGAAGGGTCGCGCCCGCCATCCACTTGGCATACAGCGTCATATCGCCCGTGACCGGCGCGCTAAACACCCACTTATTTGTCAGGGTCTGGTCGTACCAGCCGTCAAAAAAGAGGTTTGCCTTTTGCGGAGCCTCCACCGCCGCCAAAACGGCTCCGGCGTTGACCGTCTGCGTCTCGGGCGTGGGCGTGCCGCCGTCGGTGTCGAAGTCCACGGTAAAGCCGGACTGCGCGTCGCCCTCATAGACGGCGTACAGGTACAAATCCTCGTCGGTTACGGCCTTTACGGCCGTGACGGCACGCGGTTGGCCGGAGGTCTCGTCCGCAACGGGGCGGAAAAGGATCGCGCCGCCGCTTGCCCAGCCTAAAAATTCGTGGCCGTCCTTTGTATAATCGGTCACGTCGATCTTGTACACGACGTTGCGGACGGTGGAAAGGGCGGGGAGCGGCGCGTTGTCGCCGCTGTCAATAAACGAGATCGTGAGGTCGGGCGTGGGCACATAGGCGCCAAAGCAAAGCCCGGCCTCATCGCTTGCCCGCGGGACGCCGCCGGGATCGGTCATCTCGGTCAGCTCCTCAAAGGTGTACAAGGATGGGAACGAGGAACGGTGGGCCGCGTACGCTGCCTTTGTCATCAGCGTTGCGGCGGGGCCGGTCTTATCGATCACATAAAAGCCGTAATCGGTCACGAGCGGCGCGCCCTGATCGTGCACAAAAGTCCCGGTCAGGCCGCCGGCCAGGTGCAGATTATGTTCGCCGCCGTTCCCTCCCTGATTTTGCAGGATGTTGCCGAATAAAATCGGGGAAACGCCGCCGGTGGAAGCGACGGGATCCGCCGCCGCGCCGATGACCGTATTGAATAATAGCTGAGCCTTTGTCGCAGCGCCTCCCGACAGGAGCACTGCCGCGCCCGACGTTGCCGCCGTGTTGTCGACAAAGGTATTCGAAAACAGCTCGGCGGTCGTATCTGCGTGTGTCTTTAGATAGATCGCGCCGCCCTGATTGGCCTGGTTGTCGGCAAAATAGCAGTATGCGACCACGCTTTTGTCGGGACCGCTCGCGCCATTGCCTAGCGAGACTGCCCCGCCGGAAACGGTTGCCGTATTGTCGGTAAAGACGCATCGCTCCAGCCGGAAAGGACGCGTGCCCCTGTTGGCGCCCTTGAAAATGGCGCCGCCCTCTCCGGTAATGCCCGAGGCCGAATTGTCCGAAAAGACGCTGTCCCGGATCACGGCGCCGCCCAAACGGGTAGAATTCGGTATATCGACGCCGCCGCCGGTCGATGCCGTATTATGCCGGAACCGGCTGTTTTCTATGATCAAATAATCATCGGCGTTGGATACCGGGGGTTGGTTTTGGGGATCCGAGGAAGTAAACCCCTCGATCCGTATGCCGCCGCCTCTTTTTCCCGCTGCATTTTGATAGATGTCGCAGTCGCGTACGCGGAGCTTGCCGAATGATTCCAACAAATCATAATTGATCCGCGCCCAGATGCCGCCGCCGTCATACGCCCGGTTGTCATAA
>JAIRRW010000010.1 GCA_031255775.1 Clostridiales bacterium | reverse complement strand
CGTATCGGTTTCGGCTTTTTCCAGGCGGTATTCGGCCCAGGCGCAGTACAGGGGGTTCTGCTCGATGCCGATATAGCGCCGCCCCAGCTTTTTGGCGGTGACCGAGGTCGTGCCCGAACCCAAAAACGGATCCAGCACGACGCCGCCCGGGTTGCTTCCGGCCAAAATCAGCTTGGCGATGAGCTTTTCGGGCTTTTGCGTGGGGTGGGCGGTGTTTTCGCGCATGGACCAGTAGGGGATCGAAATGTCGTCCCAAAAATTGGAGGGACAGGTGCTGCGGTAACGGCCGTCCGCCCCCTCCTCCCAGTCCTTGGGCGCGCCCTGCGACGTATAGGGCGCCAGCACCCGGCGGCGAATCTTGACGGCGTCGAGGTTAAATACATAGTCGTCGGACACCGTCGCAAACCAAATGTCCTCCAGTCCGTTTTTCCAGTTTTTGTTGGCGCCCCGGCCCTTTTCGCGCTGCCAGGTGATGCGGTTTCTCACGGTCAAACATTCGCCCAAAACCGCGCCGATGACCAGACTGCTCTCCCAGTCGCAGCAGACGTAGACGGACGCCGTCTTTTTCAAGAGGGGCAGCGCCCGCTCCAGCCAGCTCTGCGTGTACGCGCGGTAGGCGGCTTGGCTCTCTTTCTTGAACGCGTCGCCGTGAAAACGCTTGCTGAGGTTGTAATAGGGATCGGCAATCAACAGGTCAACCGATTGATCCGGCAGCTTTTTCAGCGCCGAAAACGTGTCGCCCCAAATCGTTTTATCCAAAACAGGCGCATCCTTGCATAAATCGGATTCTTTTAGGCACCTTTGCGTATAAATATGCCCCTCGGCCAAATCAAAATCAATGGTCTTGTTGCGCGGGGATCTATCGGGGTTTTTCGAGCCGTCCACCATACGCGTATTGTATGCCGCCTTGCCCGTTTTGTCAAGCTATCGCACTTAATTATTTCAAGAGCGCGTCACGCAAAGGTTCAAACAACCCTTGATATTTACACCCACCACACAACCAAAAGCGACAGAAACGCGACCGATGTGATTGATAAGGTTTTGACTGCATTTTAATACGTTTCATAATTTTTCCAATAGAATGCCATCCCATAGGAAACATTTGCCGTAAAGCTCCGTTTTTCTTTAAATATATTTTTTGATTAGTAAGAAATTCAAACTCAAATGATAGAAGTTATGAACAAATTGTCGTTATAATTCATATTGACTACCCATTTTATTCATGTTATTATTGAGGCAAATGGGAGGTTGTATATGAAATTAACATCACAGCAAATCGAACTAATTAAAAAATATGTTTCTGAAGAGTTTTTTGATGTGTCCAAACTGTTTTCTTACCTTGAACGACAAGACACGGTTGGGGAAGAAATCTATTCGCATATAAAAATATTTGATGAAATGGATAGGTCATTACGTTTGAAAACCTTTGGTTTTTTTGATTTTGATGGGTATTATTTTAAGCCAATAGATATCCCAACTTTTATTAAACGATTACCCTTTTATTTTTATATAACTGAGGATGACGTGAACTATAGATATTCCTTATCAGATATGTTAATGGATTAAAAACATGAAGAAAAATATTTGAAAAAAACCGAAAGTGATTTATATTTTGCTCTTGAAAAAATGTTTTATGATTACAATTTTTCTATGAACGAATTAATTAAATATGTTGTTAGTCAAGAGAAAGATAACAGAGAAAGAATTTACTTGTTTTTTGAATGGTTTGATTACTTGGAAAAAATAGAGAGAAAATCTAGTTTTGAAAAAATGCCTAAAAACTTTTATTACGAATATAATACTGTGCTTGAATTAAATGGAGAAAATCCGATAATATATGATCCAGAATGGGAAGATTATGGCGTAGGTTTATTTGAAAGACATCTTAATGAAATTATATTTAAAGGTAGATTCCCTTGTGATAAGAGCGGAAACCCAGTATTAAAATGGATTGGAATTGAAATTAGAGATGCCGGTAGCATTAAGTGCGAAGTGGATCAATATTCTAAAGGCCAATTAATTATAGAATTAACTCCTAAAACTTATATTGCCGCAAACGACCCTTATCGTGATCAAAAAAAGAATGCGGTTATGGACATAGTATATATAGGCCCGCAGCTAATGTCTTTTAAGTTTGAGGTATTGAAGCGGTATCGCGAACAATGTCACTACACACAACAGCAAGTAGCTGGTATGATTGGAACAGCACTACGCACATATCAAAAGTGGGAAAGCGGCGAAACAACTCCTGATGGACACAACCTATTAAGGCTAATGAATGTGTTCGATATAGATGATTTAGGAGAAATAACTAAAACCTCTAATTAAAAAGACAGTATTGCTACTGCCTTTTGGTCTATGGTGGGCAATGAGGGATTCGCGCCGTTCGCTGCCGCTCACTTTCACGCCGGTTTCCTAAAATGCTCCGATGACATCGCATTTTTATTCGCCTTGCGGCGAATACCGGTCACGTTCGAATCCCTCTTGCCGCAAAAATAACCCCCCGGCTATGCCAGGGGGTTATGGTGGGCAATGAGGGATTCGAACCCCCGACTTTCTCCACGTCAAGAAGACACTCTCCCACTGAGTTAATTGCCCTAGGAGATCCACGCGGCTTTTAGTATAGCGTTTTTCGGGGGCTTTGTCAATGTTATTTGATAAAAAAATTGCGCAGCCGCTCGGGCTGACAAAGAGAGAAACATTATCTGCCGGCCCGCATATATATTAGGTAGTGTTCGCACGGGCGAAAGAGCGGCGCCGACTGTCAACAAAGCAAGCTAAAGGAAAGCGTCGGCGGCATTTTGGAGATAGCGGCAGCGTTAGAGGTATAAAACATGAATATTGCGGTTATTTACGGCGGGAAGTCCTGTGAGCACAACATCAGCGTTATTACGGGTGTTCAGGTCTTAAACGCGGTCAAGGGGCACAACGTTGTGCCGATTTACATAGACAACCGGGGCATTTGGCACACGGGCAAGAATCTTGGCGACATCAACAACTATAAGCAGCGCGGCAGGCTCAAGACCCGGCGCGTCTATCTCAAGCCGGGCGACGGGTATCTGTACGCCGAGCGGCATAAGAGGCTGGCGGCGATCGACTGCGCGGTTTTGTGCAACCACGGGGCGGGCGGCGAGGACGGCAGCTTGCAGGGGCTTTTGCAGCTGTGCGGCATTCCCTATACGGGCAGCGGCGTGGCGGCCAGCGCGTGCGGCATGGATAAGGCTTTGATGAAAAAGCTGTTTAAGGCCGACAGGCTCCCGGTCGTGCCGTACGCGGCGGTGACGCGCGAGGCGTTTGACGCCGATATTAAGGCCGTTTTTGCCCGTCTTAAAAAGCTGGGGTACCCGGTCATCGTCAAGCCCGCCTCCGGCGGGAGCAGCATCGGGATCGGCATGGCGCACGACGGGAAGGAACTCCTAAACGCGCTGCACGTCGCGTTTATGTGGGACAACACCGTCGTGGCCGAGCGGGCGCTGACCGATTTTGTCGAGCTCAACTGCGCGGTATTGGGCGACCGCGAAACCGTGATCACCTCCGAGGTGGAACAGCCGGTGGGCTGGAGTGAGTTTTTGAGTTTTGCGGACAAATACGAAAAGAGCAAGTTTAAATCCGAAAACGGCGGGCGTTTGATGCCGGCAGCGGTGCCGGACGAAACGCGGGCGGCGGTGCGCGAGGCCGCCGAAAGGGCGTTTCGATCCGTGGGCGCGGCGGGCGTGGCGCGGGTTGACTTTATGCTGGATAGGGCGGCGGATAAGCTGTACGTCAACGAGATCAACACCATCCCCGGGTCGCTTGCCCACTACCTGTTTTCGTTTGACGGCATGGATTTTTCGGCGCTTTTGGATCGCCTGATCGGGCTTGCCGTCAAGGAAAAGGAACGGCAGGATCGGCTCCAGTTTGTCTATACCAGCACGTATAAGCTGCGGGGGAAAGAATAGGTCGGCGGGCGTGGGCAAATCATGAGTTATACGGCGTGACAAAGAGTGAGGTTCAGACGGGCAACAGTTGTTTTGCCGCCGAAAGGAGTGTATATGGACATACATGACTGAGGCGGCAAGACAAACGTAGCCCGTATAAACCCACTATCTGTCACGCCGTCTATTGCCAAAGACGCCCGACACGTGTTATACTCTTGTATATGGACGGCGTGTCGGTACGGGTATACGGAAAAATCAATCTGGCCTTGAATGTCGAGGGCTCGGACGGGCGGGGCTATCATCGGTTGGATACCGTGATGGCCTCGGTGTCCTGTTTTGACGACGTGACCGTGACAAAACGGACGGACGGGGCGGTCGTCTGCGCGTTTGACGGCCGGCTTGCGCCCCGTTCTAACGCGGCGGCGGCCGGACGGCTGATCGCGGCGCTTGCGGGCGGGGCTACGGGCATGACGATCGAGATCAAGGCCGGGATCCCCGCGGGCTGCGGGCTGGGCGGCTCCTCGGCGGACGCGGCGGGCGTGCTGACGGCGGGCGCGGCGCTGTACGGGCTTGCGCCCGGACAAGCCGAATTGCCCAAGCTCGCCCGCAGGATCGGCAGCGACGTGCCGTATATGCTGCAAGGGGGCTGGGCGCGTCTGACCGGGACGGGCGAGACGCTGCGGTTTTTTGAGGGGCCGCGCCCCACGGAACCCGTTTTGCTTGCCTATAAGGGCAAGGTTTCGACGGCGGCCTGTTTTGCGGCCTTTGACGCGCGCGGCGAGAACGGCTCGGTCTCGGACATCGGGCTGCTGGTCGAAACGCTGCGGGCGGGAATCTGGCCGCCCCCCTATCCTTTTAATAACGCGCTGACGGCGGCGGCCGCCGATTTGCAACCCTCGGTCGGCGTCGGGCTGGCGCTCATGGCGGGGCTGGACGCCGCCTGGATGACGGGCAGCGGCGCGGGGCTTATCGGCCTTAGCGGCGGGGACGCGCGGCGGGCGGCGGCGGAAAAGCTCAAGGCCGCGGGCTTCGAAGTGCGGGAACTGTTTTTAAAGAATATAGGTTTGTGTTTTATATAAACCTCGGGTATATGGATAGTGTTTTTCGGCAATAATCCTCTCACTGCTTCGATCGGGGGGAGAGAATATGCGCACACAAAATAAAAAGGCCGGCCGGATATTGAGCCTGCTTTTGATTTTTATCGCCGCCGTCATATTTTGCGGGTGTTCTGCAAATACTAGCGGCGCAGAAGAAGGGTATCGACTGATACGCATCCACATTCGCGCCGACAGCAACCGGCCGGAGGCACAGGCGGTCAAGCTGGACGTCAAGGAGGCCGTGACCGCGTACCTAAACGGCGAGCTCAACGGGATGACCGATTTTGAAACGGCTTACCGCGCGCTGGAAAACCGGCTGGACGCCGTCAAAACCATCGCCGAGCGGACGCTGCTGGTCAAGGGCTTTGGTTACGGCGCCGCCGTCCGGCTGAACAACGAGTATTTCCCGGTGCGGGCGTACGAGGGGGTGGTCGTGGAGTCGGGGTACTACGACGCGCTCGTCATCGAGCTGGGGTCGGGTTCCGGCGACAATTGGTGGTGCGTCATCTATCCCCCGCTTTGCTTTATCGGCTCCGAAAACACGGGCGAGGGCTTTACGTACCGCTCGAAAATCAAGGAGCTTTGGGAGAGCTTTACTAAGAACTTGTCTTGATGATTCGGAAAATGTCTTTTTGCGTCTTTTCGCGCCGCTCCGCGCTAATTCTCCTAACCGCAGCGCTGCTACGGCGTCGTCGAAATCGCTTGATTGGCGCAAAAATCCATCAAAAATCCTGTTTCCCTCATTCATCAAGACAAGTTCTAGGTCGTGTCAACACTGCCTAAAAAGCATTTCGCTCCCCGATCCGATATAAGCGAACGCGCCGCGATGCCATGCCTTTCTGCAAACCGATATGCAGGGAGGTATTTTTTTATGCAGCGACAAAAACCGGGGATCGGCGCCCGGAAAAAATTGACGGCCGTTTTGCTGGTCCTTGTGCTTCTTGTGCCGGGGCTGGGCGTTTGCCTGCGGCAGCCGCCGACCGCCGACGCCAAAAACATTATCAAGGGCGACACGCGCGAAAATATTAAGCTGGTTCAGCAGCGGCTTGCCAACCTCGGGTACTATACCTATAAGGTGGACGGCCTGTGGGGCACGCGCACCAAGACGGCGGTCAAAAACTTTCAAAAGGCCAGCGGGCTGGTCGCCGACGGCATCGTGGGCGCCAGGACCGAAAAGGCGCTGGGGGTCACCCTAAAGGGCGGCGCCCCGTCGTCGGGCGCGGGCGGCAGCCTGTCAAGCTCGGACAAAGAGCTTTTGGCGCGGTGCGTCTATGCCGAGGCGCGGGGCGAGCCCTATACCGGGCAGGTGGCGATTGCGGCGGTGGTGCTAAACCGCGTCCGCAATTCCGCTTTCCCCAACACCGTTTCGGGCGTCATCTATCAGCCGCTGGCCTTTACCGCCGTGGCGGACGGGCAAATCAACCTAAAGCCCAACGACACCTCGTACAAGGCCGCGCAGGACGCCCTAAACGGCTGGGACCCGACCAACGGCTGTCTATATTATTACAACCCGGCGACGGCCACCTCCAAGTGGATCTGGTCGTTAAAGGTCGAGCTCAAGATCGGGCGTCATTCGTTTGCCCGCGGACAATAAGCGGGATCGGGAGGGAATTTTATATGGAAACAGATCGGAGTATGCGGGGCACGGATCGGCGGCAGGGACGCCTGATTTTGGTCGCGGCGGTCACCGCCCTCACCGTGCTTGCCGCCGCCGTCATCACCGGCATGACGTTGATCAACGGCGAAAACCTGCGCCATCGGACAAGTTTGGAAAACACCTATCAGCGGTCGGTATACACCATGACCGATACCGTGGGCAACCTGGAGGTCAACCTCTCTAAGCTCATGGTGGCCGGGAGCTCGGTCGAGAGCTATAAGCTGATCAACGACACGCTGGCGCTGGCCGAAATTGCCGAGGCCTCGCTGTCGCAGCTGCCGCTTCCGCGCGAGAGCACGCAAAAAACCGGCAAATATTTCAATCAGGTGGCCGACTGGTGCCGCTCGTATATGACGGCGATTCTTGTAAAAAAGCCGACCGAAGCCTATCTCGATCAGGCCGAAACGCTGTATATCGCGGCGCGAAACATCAACGAGAACCTCCGGGATATGACCGAAAAGCTGACCGACACGCCCATTTTATCCGCCGTCGGCGACGGACGGCTTTTGACCTTGGACCTCAACCTTTCGTTTAAGGATATGGAGGCGCATACCGTCGAATACCCCGAGCTCATCTACGACGGGCCCTTTTCGGACGGCAAAAAAACCCGTTACAAGGCGCTCGAAGGCCTCGAAAACATCGGCGAGGCGGAAGCCGTCGGGATCGCAACGGCGCTGTTTTCGCTCGAAAACCCGGCCGTGCTGGGTGTGACGGCGGGCAAGCTCGATCTATACGAGATTCAGGGGACCGAACGCGGCGTTGACTCGACGGTGTCGGTCTCGGCGTCGGGCGGACGCGTCATCTGTTATAACCGATACCGCCGGGTGCGAAAGGCCGAGCTGGACGACAAGACCGCGGGCGAAAAGGCGGTCGCCTTTGCCGAACGGCTGGGCTATCAAAGCCTTAAACCCGTCTGGTACAACGACGACCGGGCCGTCGCCTATGTCAACCTCGCGCCCGTCGTCAACGACGTCACCTATTATACCGACCTCGTCAAGGTCAAGGTCGCGCTGGACGACGGCGAGGTCTTGGGGCTGGAGGCGACCGGCTACTGTATGCGCCATTGTGTGCGCGCGCTGACCCCCACGATCAGCGAAAAGACCGCCAAATCGCTGGTCTCTAAAAAGCTGACGGTCGAAAATGTCCGGCTGGCGCTCATTCCCGACGGCGAAACCGAGGCGTTCTGCTTCGAGGTGCACGGCGGCTATAAGGGGCTGGATTACTTTGTCTATGTGGACGCGCACGACGGGCATCAGGTGGACGTGCTGCGCGTGGTCGATTCTGATCAGGGCGCGCTGGTCATGTAAATTGGGTCATGTAAATTGTTTACGACCTATCATAAGAAAGTGGACAGGATCGAATTGAATATGTTATAATACAGACATGTTTCAGGCAGTGTTTACACGAATGTACACACGACCCAACAACACAAACGGAGCGTGACGATATGGCGCACGACGACGCAATCATTATCGGCGGCGGGCCGGCGGGTCTGACCGCCGCGCAATACCTCGCGAGAGCCGGGCGCAGGGCGCTGCTTTTCGAGCGGATTCCGGCGGGCGGACAGGCGGGCACACTCCCAAAAATCGTCAACTATCCCGGCCTTGCCTCGGTTTCCGGCTATGACCTCATCGAAACCATGACCGCGCAGGCGCGGAGCTTTGGCGCGCAGATCCGCTATGAGGACGTTACCGCCGTCGACGGGGAGCGCATGACGGTGACGGCGGGCGGCAGTGTTTACGCGGCGGCCGTCATCGTGCTGGCCGCGGGCTGCAAGAGCAAGACGCTGGGACTTTCGGGCGAGGACGCCCTGGCGAAAGGGCTGGGCGTTTCGTACTGCGCGACCTGCGACGGCGGCTTTTTTAGGGGGAAAACCGTGGCGGTGGCCGGCGGCGGCGCCAAGGCCGAATCGGAGGCCGCGTACTTAAAAAATGTGGCGGCCAAGGTCTATCTCATCGCGCCCCGGCCGCCCCGCGTCGAGGGCGTTGTCCCCGTCGAGGGTCGGGTCACCGGCCTAAGCGGCAGCCCCTTGCGGGCGGTCACGGTGGAAAACGGCGAAGAGCGGCGGGAGCTTGACGTGGACGGCCTGTTTATCGCGGCGGGACTGGTCCCGCAGACCCGGCTTTTGGCAAGGGCGGCCGCCGACGAAAAGGGCTTTATCCTGACCGACGCATGGATGCGCACCTCCCTGCCCGGCATCTACGCCGTGGGCGATATCCGCCAAAACAGCATCCGCCAGATCGTAACGGCCTGTTCGGACGGCGCGATCGCCGCCAAGGACGCGCTGCGCGCCCTTGCGCAAAAAACCGCGGCGGGCGGCACCTCGCGCTAAGGCCGTTTAGCCGTCGCGAGCGGTTGCAAGAACAGGTCTAGGTCGTGTTGACACGCGTGTAATCGAGCAGGTTTTTAGAGATTTTTGTGTCTGTTGAAACGATTTTTCGCAGGGCGTAGCAGCGCTACGTTCAAGAAAATTCGTGATAACAGGCGCAAAAAGAACAAAAATTGGCCGATTATAATCTCGTGGAAACACGACCTAATAAAATAGGGGAGGGATGACCCATGAAAGATTTTGAAACCATCGTTTGCGAAAGACGCAGTGTCCGGGACTTTTTGGACAAGCCGCTTACGGCCGCGGACATCACGTTTTTGGCCAAGGCGGCGGGCTACGCGCCCAGCGGCTTGGGGTGTCAAACCCGCCGCTTCTACTTTATCGTCGGCACCGAACAGCTGGCCGCGCTCAACGCCATTATCGAAAAATCGGCCGCGCCCGCCATGCGCGAGCGGATCAGCCGCCGCACCAAGGACGGCAATTTCTGCTTCTATTACCACGCGCCCGCCGTCGTCCTGATCGCCGATAAGGCGGAGGGCTACGCCCCCATGCAGGACTGCTGTCTCGCGATGCAAAACCTGCTTTTGGCCGCGCACGCCCGCCACCTGGGCGCCTGCTATCTCAACCAGCCCTACGAACAGCGCGAAAACGCCGATTTCCGCGCGTTTGCCGAAAGCCGCCTGGGCATGGACCCCGCCTACCGCGTCTACGCCGCCTGCGCGCTGGGTCATCCCGACGGCGTCACCCCCCTCCTGATCAAAAAACAGACAAACGCCATCGTGATTTGATTCCGGGAGCAAAAATGCTTGCTTGCAAGGGCATTTTTGCGACGCCGACAAATCGGTACATACCCCGCAGCTCTGCTGCAAAAAGGCGGCGTAGCCGCGTGTCCAGAGCTTGCTCTGGGGTATATACCGATTTATTTTTCCATATTGTCAACGGCCTGCCTATCATCCTCGTTTACTTTGTCCGCTTTTTTTCTAAAAATGAGTTTAAAAAGATTAGCCAACACAGTGCCTAACGCAGAAAGAATATACAAGATATATGCTGTCATTCGTAATAATGAATTTTCTGTTGTAGCGCCAACTATATGCAAAATTATCGATGCAACCAAAAGTGAAATTCCAAAAAATAAACTGATCCTTGGCAATATTTTTTTATAATCCATAAAAGCTACCTCATTTTGCCTGTTTATTTTCTCTATTCGGGATTATCGGTCTTTTCGGTTTGCTCTCTCTTTTTATACGCAACGACCTTTATAACGAGATAAGCGAGCGTTAAAAAAACATACACGCCAAACACAACAAACGCCCAAACCGGCTGGTGACTAAAGATTAGGTTGCAAACGACAAACACCAAAAGAACCGAAACTATCACGACAATCGGCGTTTCAAACTTAAACAATTTAATCGGCTTTTTTTTCTTGCCAAATGCCTTAATAATCAGTATGCCGACTAACATAGCTATTGTTGAAATTGCTGGCCAAAGCATCCCCATCTACCTCACAAAATGACTATTGCTTCTTTGCGTGCTCCTTTAGCGCACCGGAATAAATCGGTATTTACCCCAGAGCAAGCTCTGGACACGCGGCTACGCCGCCTTCCGCAGCAGAGCTGCGGGGTATGTACCGATTTGTCGGCGTCGCAAAAATGCCCTTGCTAGCAAGCATTTTTGCTCCTATAGTTAAACAGTCTACAAATAAGGACTTGTGCGGCAGCTATTCGGCTGTTTTTCATCTGATTTTTTACGCAAATACCTCTAGTATTAGCGACAAAATCAGCTAAAAAACATCTC
>JAIRRW010000129.1 GCA_031255775.1 Clostridiales bacterium | reverse complement strand
CAACGAGGATATATTGCGTCCGCCGAGGAAAAGGTTCTTTTTGGTAGCAGCGCTACCAAAAACGGTTCTTTGACAACGGCGGGCACAATATAGACCGTTTAGCCGTCGCGAGGGATTGCGAGAACAGGTCTAAAGAAAAATATTTTCGGAGTAAACGACAAAGCATGGAGACGACATTGAGCAAGGCGGCGATAGGCAGTGTTTGCCGCGTGAAGAGGCTGACGGCCGAGGGAAAGACGCGCCGCCGACTGTTTGACATGGGGATCACGGTGGGCGCGGAGATTTATGTCCGCAAGGCGGCGCCCTTGGGCGACCCGCTGGAGGTGACCCTGCGCGGCTATGAGCTGACCCTACGAAAGGCCGAGGCCGAATTTGTTGTGGTGGAGGTGTCCGCATGAAGATCGCGCTGGCAGGCAACCCAAACAGCGGCAAGACGACGCTGTTTAACGCGCTGACCAAGAGCTCGGCGCACGTAGGCAATTATCCGGGCGTCACGGTGGAACGGCGGACGGGCTATTACAAGCACCCTTCGGGCAGGGAGGAGATCATCGACCTCCCCGGCATCTATTCGCTGTCCCCCCACTCCCCCGAGGAGGTCATTTCGCGCCGGGAGCTGTTGGAAAACGACCCGGACGTCGTCGTCAACATTGTGGACGCCACCAATTTGGAGCGCAACCTCTACCTCACCACCCAGCTGTTGGAGCTGGACATTCCGGTGGTCGTCGCCCTCAACATGATGGACGCCGCCGACAAAAACGGCATGAGCATCGACAGAGAAAAGCTGTCCGGGCTCTTGGGCGTGCCCGTCCTCCCCATCAGCGCGCTCAAGCGCGCGGGTCTGCCCGAGCTGATGCAGGCGGCGATCGCCGCGCAGGCCGCGCCGCGAAAAGGGCGGGCGGCCGTCGCGGGGACATATTTAGACGCGCTCTTGCTAAAATCGGTCGCGCTTTACGAAAAAAAGGGGGTCCGCCACCCGGTGTTCCACGCGGTCAAGGCCATCGAGGCCGACAGCGTCGAGGCCGAGGCCTATCCCGACCTTTTGGCCGCGCTTGTCCCCGAAAAGGCGAAGACCAAAAACGACTTTGAGGGCGATTTTGAAGGGATGGTGGCCGACCTTAGATACAAGTACCTCGACACCTTTATTCACGACGTATTTAAGGGGCGCAAGAGCCACAAGACCGTGACAAAAAGCGATAAGGCGGACAAAGTGCTGACGCACCGCGTGTGGGGCATCCCCCTCTTTATCCTCATCATGTTTGCCGTCTTTCACCTCACCTTTTCCGAATCGCTCTTCTTTATCTCCTGGACGCCCGCAAACGAGGAGCCGACCTTTATCCAGACCATATTCGGGCACGGCGCGATCCACTCCCCCGGCGTCATCCTCTTTAACCTCATGGAACAGGGGATGGACGCGCTGACGGGGCTGGCGGTGGCCGGACTGCCGGAGGGGACCTGGTACACCGGCCTTTTGGTGGACGGTCTGATGGGCGGCTTATTCGCGATCCTGTCCTTTATCCCCCAAATCCTGTTGCTGTTTTTGTTTATCTCTATATTAGAGGACACCGGCTATATGGCGCGCGTCGCCTTTATCATGGACCGCATCCTCCGCCGTTTTGGCCTGTCCGGCCGCGCGATCATGCCGCTGATCACCTGCTTTGGCTGCGCGGTGCCCGGCATCATGGCCACCCGAACCCTGGAAAACGAAAAGGAACGGCGCATGACCATCCTGTTGGCTCCCTTCTTTTCGTGCGGCGCCAAGCTCCCCGTTTGGGCGGCCTTCGGCGCGGTGCTGTGGGGCGGGGCTTATGCCGATATTTTGATCTTTGGCATCTACTTGCTGGGTATCGTCGTCGCCATTCTCTCGGCGATCATTCTCAATAAGCTCCTCTTTAAAAACGCGATCCCCGTCTTTATCATGGAACTGCCCGAATATCATCGGCCGCAGTTTCGCAACACCATGCGCGTCCTGTGGGAACGCCTAAAGCACTACATTGTCCGCGCCGCGACCATCATCGCCAGCGCCGTCATCGTACTGTGGTTTTTAAACAGCTTTGGCTGGGCGTTTTGGCAGGGAATCGTGGACGACCCCAAGCAGAGTATCATCGGGTCGATCAGCTATTATGTTCTGCAATGGGCGTTTTATCCGCTGGGCTTCGCGATGGGCGACAACGGCTGGATGTTTGTCGCCGCCGCCTTTAGCGGCCTTATCGCCAAGGAGATCGTCGCCGCCTCCCTGCACGTCTTTGCGGGCGTCGCGGACGACGATTCGGAGGAAAGAGCGGCCGAGCTGTTTGGCGTGCTGGTTGCCGGTATGGTCGGCGGCGTCCCCGCCGCCCTGTCCTTTATGGCCTTTAACCTCCTGTCCGTCCCCTGTATGGCCGCCGTCGCCGCCGCGCGCTCCGAGTTTCATTCGGGCAAAAAGCTGTGGTTTGCCGTCGGCTATTGGATGCTGACCGCCTACGTCGTCTCCGCCGCCATCTACTGGATCGGGACGTACTGGTGGATCAGCCTGATCCTCGTCGGCGTCCTCGCCGCGGCCGTCGGCGCCTACTACCTCGTCAAGCGCGGCAAGAAAACCGGCGGCGGCGGGTCGGTCAAGGCGCAAGACAAGGCCATAGGAGAATAACCGCCATGTGGTGGATCGGCCTAATCGTCGGCATCGGCGCCGCGTTGATCGTGGGCGGCACGGCCGCCTATCATATCTATCGCCGCAAAAAGCACAAGGGCGGCTGTGACTGTACGGGCTGTCTGCGGGTCTCCTGCCCCTACGCGTCCGCCGCCGCCCCCAAAGAAGTATCTTCCTCCGCCGATCAAAAGGCGGACTAGATAGAAATGCTCTCCCAAAGCAAAAAGCCCTTTCCGCCTCTATGACGGAAGGGGCTTTTTGTTTGCGGACACCTTATCCATCGTTCAAATGAAAGCGGCAGCGGCATTTTATCGAAAGCGGCAGCGCAAGCGTCAGCGCGCCCTATAAGAAGCTCTTGAGTTTTTTGAGCCGTCGGGACAGCGGCAGGGCCATGGCGCCCGATACCGCGACTTGGACGAGGTTGGGGACAAGCGTCCGGGCGGCGCCCAGCCAAACGACCGCGGGGTCGGTCAATCCGCCGACAGACAGCAGCACGGCCTCGGCAAAGAAATACCCGACGACCAGCGTAAACGACGAGAGGGCAAACGCGAGCGCGGTTCGTAAAAAACCGGGCGCGCCCCCCATACGGATCGGCAGGTCGGCGCTGCCGTCCGGGCGGTGCAGAAAAAACCCGAACAGAAAGCCCTCGGCCGCCTTGATGAGGACGGTGGCGGGCGCGTAGACGATATAGCCGCCGACAACGTCCGCAAGCCCCGCCCCCAAGGCGCCCGCCGCCGCGCCGCCGAAAGGCCCCAAAACGGAGGCCGCGGCCAAAATGACGGCGTCCCCCAGATTGATGTTGCCGCCCGCGCCCAAAATAAAGGCCGCCGGAATATTCAAAAACAGGGTGACGACAAAGGTCAGGGCGGTAAAGGCGCCGGCCAGCGCCAGATACCGTGTCTTTGACCGCCGGGCGGCGGCCTTTCTCTCGACTTGTTCGCCTTCTTTTTCTTTCATATGTTTTTTAAATTTTGTCCGCGCCGTTATTTGCCTCGGCCGAGCCGCTCAAAGTGCGCGATCCGTCCGGGCAAATCCGGGATTTGTCGGATCGTCTCTTGACTGAACATTCCGGCGGCGCGCTCGTTGGTGGCGGCGGCCTCGTGCCCCAAAAGCGCCCAGGTCGCCGGAATGAGGTGCGCAAACTCGGGCGCGGCCAGCTGCGGGCAGATAAAGCTTTGGCGGGAGGAATTGATGTCCTCCCCGCTGATCTCGAAAAAGCCGAAATCGGCACACGCGCCGCGCAGGCGTTTTAGCTGCCCGCCGCTGTTTCGGGACGGCATATAGGCGATCGCGTCCACGCCCTTATCCCGCAAAAACCCGAACAGCTCCTCCAAATAACCGTCCTCGAATTTTTGCGCCTTTTTATCTCCCGTGACCGAGTCGCCCACGTCGCCCAGATACGCGTAGGCCGCGATCGCGCCCACCTCCCTGCCAAGGCCGATAAACCGATCGACCGACAAAAGCTCCTCCGCCGCGTCGAGATAAAAATCCTTGACCATGCCGCCCTTTAACACGCCCGTGAGGTCGTAGGCGTAGTGGACGTTTTCGGCATCCAGTAGCCGCGCCTCGGCCGTCCCGCCGACCGACAGCCCCAGCGCCTCGCTGACAAGGCGGACGCACGCCGCGCCCCGCCCCGTTTTTTCGATTATGTTGCAGGCGATCGCGAAGCAGATGGTGCGCTCGGTCACCGAACCGCCTTCCGCATAGTTAGAATGCGGCAAAACGTCCCGGTCAAAGTCCAGTCCGACGCCCGCCGGGCGCAAAAAGGCCGCCGCCCTTTTTGTCATCGCGCGGTTGCGGACGTTGCGCGCCTCGCGAACGCGGGAAAAAACCTTGTCCACGGCCCCGAACGCGCCGTGCGGAATCCCGTGCAGCGCCATATAGGCCACGCCCGCCTGGTCGGGGTTGTTGATGAGCCGTCCGGCAAAGGGCGTACCCGAAAAATCGACGCGGGTCTCCACCCCTACGGTCGTCGGAAGCCCCGCGATCCTGCCCGCTCGGATAAATTCGGCCGCGCCCGCGATCGCGTCGTGATCCATGATACCCGCGGTCTCCAGTCCCGCCTGCGCCGCCATGTACACCGCCTTGGTCGGCGAATAGGGCGAAAACGAATAGGTCGTGTGGATGTGATTGTTGACGTAATAGGGCGCGCCGGGCGCCCGAACGCCGCCAGCCCCCGCAAGCGCGGTCAGCGCCGCCAGCCGCTTTGCCCCGTCGCAGTCGTTTAACTGCTCGATCAGTCGATTTTTATCGGTCATACTTGTATCGGTCATACTTTTATCCTCACAAAGGGGCCATAAAGGGGTAATAACTGCCTAGGCGCCCGTCAGACGGACAGCCGGCGACCCGTCGGTGCGGGCGCGTATTTCTGATACGCAACCGTGCCGCCGGGTCGCACGCAGTCCGTATCACGGGATGCCTAGGCAGTTATCGGTTATTTGAGCATAGACTGGCCGCCCGTAACGGGCACCGCCTGTCCCGTTTCGTACCGCTGCTCGACCACATAACAGATCGCGCGGGCGACGTCGGGTATCTCGCAGCCGCGCCCCATGGGGATCTTGTCCTCATAGGCTTTTTTGACGTCGGCGACGGTCTTGGCGCCCTTGATTTTTCCGGCGTTTAGGTACTGGACAAACAGCCCCTTTTCGGGGTCGGACCACAGGGGGCCGTCAAAGAAGTTGCCCGGGCAGACCGCGTTGACCTTGATGTTGTAGGGCGTAAGCTCGAGGGCAAAGCTCTGCGTCAGGCCGATCCCGCCAAACTTAGAGCCCGCGTAGGCAAAGTTTTTATTGGAGCCGGACAGACCCGATTTTGAATTGATTTGAATGATGTCGAAATAGGCGCCGTTGTCCGCCAAAAATGCCAGCTTCATGACGGACGCCGCGTACTTGGCGCATAGAAAATAGGCGTTGTAATTGATGCGCGTGACCAGCTCAAAGTCCTTTAGCGTCATCTCGTCGAGCGAACCCGCGCGGACGATCCCGGCGTTGTTGATAAAGAGGTCGAGGCCGCCGTACGTCGCGGCGGTAAAGTCGCAGAGCGCCCGAACCTCCGCTTCGGCCGATACGTCCACGGCAAAGCCTGCCGCGCAATTTTTGCCGTAAGCGGCGCACAGCTCGGCCGCGGCGGCCTTGGCGCCCTCGGCGTTGAGATCGGCGATGACCACCAGCGCGCCCTCTTTTATCAGCTCCTCGGCGATGCCGCGTCCGTAGCCCTGCGCCCCGCCCGTGACCACGGCGATCGTTTGGTCGAGGCGTTTTTTGGCACCGCTCAAGGCCACCTTTTGCCGATAATTTTCGACCTCCCAGCCCAAAATAAACGAAACGTCCTCCTCGGTCATGAACTGCGGACCGCCAAAGGCCTTGGCGTAGACCGAGACGGCGATCTCGTCCAAAAACACCTCGGCGGCGATGTCCGCCTCCTTTTTGGACGCGCCCAAGGCAAACATACCCACGCTTTGCACAAACACGATCTTGGGCAAAAAGCCGTTTTCGTTGAGGTACCCGTCCATCGCCCGCGCAAGCTCGTCTTGCGAGAGCGTCTCCTCGGGAATGTAGAGCGGCTTGTGCCGGCAGTAGACCGTATGATCGGGCGTAAAGGACACGCCCACCGTCGAAAACAGAATGTCGCGGTTGTTGTTGAGGCGTTCGATCTCGCGGTTGTTTTTATAGGTGAGCGACGCGGCGCCCGCCCGTTTTTTATACACGGCGCGCAGGGTGACCGCGACGCGGGTAAGAACCTCGGTCTCCACCGGCTTGACCGCCGCCGAATAGTCGGGGACAAACCCGTCGGCCTCGGTCAGCGTCTGCATGACGCCCGACACCAACGCGTCCAGCTCTTCCAGGCTGTCCGCGCCGAAAAAGACGCCGTGATTTTGCATGAGAATGACCGCCGGAAAGGCCCCGCGCTCCCGCTCAAACGCGGCGGAAGCGGCCTTGGCGGCCACCGCCAGCGTGTAGCCGGGCTTGGAGGCGCGCATAAACAGCGCGTCGGGAAGGAGTTTTTTGGCAAATTCCTCCCCCTTTTTGCCGCAGGTCAGCCCGTTGACCAGCGCCGGATGCAGATGCAGCACCAGCTCGAACGGAATGAGCGCGTGCAGCAGCGTCTCGACGCTGGGGCGCTTTTCCTCCTCACCCAGGAGCCGCGCGTCCATCATGTCCCGCAGCACCGCCTTTTCGGCATGGGCGCTGTTTTTGCCGTAATCCTTGCCCCACATGGCGTTGAGCTTGGCGATGTCCATCTTGACAAAGCCGTCGCCGGTAATGGCCGCAAGCGACGTGCCCGAGCCCTTGACGTACAGCGTGTTGCCCTCCTTGTAGGACGTGTTGCCGCCGCCCGCCAGCACAAAGCGCGGCTGCGCCCCGTAAAAATTGGACATCTTGATGAGTTCGGTAATATTGCTCATAGCTCCCTCCCGGGGGCGTTTTCGCCCCGTCCCGTCTTTATTCCCGCCCGATTTTTAGGCCTCGATTGGCTTTCCGTTTTTTAATAGGTAGGCTTCGGCGGCGGCGCTCCAAAGTCCGTTGTTTTTTTCGACCAGACGCCCCAGCTCCCGCAGGACGGGGTCGGCGGAGCCGCTAAGCTCGGTCAGCGCCGTCATGGGCATATCGATCTGGCAGTACACCAGCTTTTTGCCGCCCGGAATATGCGGAAGGTTTAGGGTCGTGTCCTTTGCGGCGTTGAGGCCGCCGACGTGGGTGATCATGGCCGCGGGATCGATCGCGCCCGCCTGCATGAGCCGAATGGATTCGCGCATGTCGTCGGTATTGCCGCCCGACGTCCCGGCGATATGCGTGGACGCGTAGTGGACGTTGTAAAAATTGAACGCGGCGGAAAAGGCGGTGTTGGTGGGGCCGGCAAAAAAGTTGAGACAGCCGTCCCGCGCCAGGATCCGGTCGCCCTGCTCGACCACCGGGGCGACGGGCGCAAAGACAAACACGTCGTCATAGCCCTTGCCGCCCGTGAGCGCCAAAAGCGCCGCCTCGGCGTCCGCGCCTTTGGTGTTGAGATAGACCAGCTCTACGCCCCGCGCCTTGGCGTACGCGGGGGACAAAATGGACGCCGCCCGCGCCAGCCTGGCGTCGTCAATATCGGTGACGACCAGTCGGCCCGGCCGCCGGTCGCAGTTGAGCGCATAATCGATCGCGCCAAGCCCCATCGGCCCCGCGCCGGCCAAGATACAGGCGTTGCCGCCCTCGACAATGCCCATCTCGTGGACGTAGCTGCCGTTTTTTGTGTGGTAGTTGGCATGGAACGCGCCCACGATACAGCTCATGGGCTCGGCCAGCGAGCCGTAAAAAAAGGCCTCGCCGTCGTAGGGCAAAAAGCAGTCGGTCAAAAAGACCTCCTCGGGGACGATGACATAGGTCGCCTCCCCGCCGATGTAACGGAACGAATACCCGGGCGCGTCCAGCGACCCTTGATAATTCATCGCGGGCTGCACGGTAAACTTTTGGCCGGGTTTGAGCTTGTTTTGATGCTTTTTGCCGACCTCTACCACCTCGCCGCAAAACTCGTGGCCGATGATGGTGGGGTTGACCGCGACGTCGTCGGGCACGCGCTTGTGCCGCGCCCCCTGTATCGCCGCCTTGTGCGAGGACATGCAAATGCTGTCCGAAATGATTCGGCACAAAACCTCGCCCTCCCCCAAGGCGGGGAGCTCGAAGGTCTCTAACCGCAAATCGTTTTCGCCGTAAATCCTAAGCGCCGTGGTTTTCACGTTTTTACCTCTCCTTTATCATACATAGTCGCGGGGAAAATTTCACGCATCACCCGTCAGCAAGGCCAACAGCGTCTGCTCGCTCAACCTTGCGATATAGCGGCCGAGGTCGATTTTCGCGACGGTCTCTTGCAGGGCGCCGGGCGATAAGACCGCGCCCGTCAGCGCCGCCTCCAGACCGGATACCGGCTCTAACCCGGTAAAATCCCCGGCAAACCGCACGCGCTCGATCCGGCCCCGGCTGATCCGCATCCACACCTCGACAAGCCCCGCCTCGCCGTAGACGGCGGTATGATAGGCGTAATCGGGCGAAAAGCCGTAATTCCAATCGTAGGTGTCGTACTTGGCGGTTTTGAGCGCCATGGCCCTATCATACAGCACGCCGACGCCCGCGTCCAGCGTTTTGGCGTCGTTTGCGCTTTCTTTCATGCGGTTTTCGACTTTTTTAGAAAACCTTGGAATATCGATATCGGCCAGCCGCGACAGATTGTCCACGCGGCTCCTGACCGAACGGACGGCCTTGCTCTCGATCTTTAGCGGGTGGGGCTTTAAAACCTTTTCGAGTATGCCGAGATCGACGTCGAACATCAGCGTGCCGTGATGCAGCACCGCGCCCCGGCAAACGGTTTGCGCCCCGCCCGAGATCTTGCGGCCTCCGGCCAGAATGTCGTTGCGCGCCTCGCTCACCTCCGCCACGCCCGCCTCCGCCAACAGCGCGACGATGGGCGCGTTAAACTGCGAAAAGTCCAAAAATTGCCCGGCGGCGCCGCGTTTGATAAAGGTGAAATTGAGGTTGCCGAGGTCGTGATAGACCGCGCCTCCCCCGGTGAGGCGGCGGACGACCTGGATCCCGTTTTTCTCGGCAAACTGCCGATCGACCTCCTGCGCCGTATTCTGGTTTTTGCCGACGATGACGGCGCGGCGATTTTGCCAGAGCATAAAGACGTCGTCGTCATACCCGTGCAGCAGCGCCTCTTCGAGCGCCAAATTGAACGCCGCGTCCGTGTTGTCGTTTTGAATGATCAGCATACTGTCAAGCTCGGCACCTTATGTCCGTCAAAAATTTTTATACGCCCGCCTTGGCCTTGCGGATCCCCTCCAGGGGCGCGTAGTTTTTTTTGGGGGTATGGCCGTTTAGGGGCAGCAGCTTTTGATGAATGGCGTCGATGATCCAGTCGGGCTGCGGAAAGAACTCGGCGTCGTACTCGAATGCCGGCGTGATCCAGTTTTCGGCGCCCACGATACAGGGCGGGGCGTCCAGATAATCAAAGGCCAGCTGGGTGATGTTGGCGCTCATCTCGGCCAAAATACTGCCGCGCGCGCAGGCGTCGGAGGTCAGGAGGATGCGGCCCGTCTTTTTGACCGACTCGATGACCGGCTCATAATTGAAGGGCACCATGCTCCTGGCGTCGATGATCTCGGCGGACACGCCGTACTTTTCGGCCAAAATTTTGGCGGCCTCCAACGCGCGGTAGAGGGTTGCGCCCACGGTCAAAATCGTGACGTCGCCGCCCGCCCGCTTGATGTCGGGTTCGCCCAAGGGGATCTCATAATAGCCCTCGGGCACGCCGCCCGCGTGGAACATTTCGCCCATGTCGTAAATGCGCTGGCTCTCAAAAAAGACGACGGGATCGGTGCCCATGAGCGCGGTGTTGAGCATACCCTTTGCGTCGTAGGGGGTCACGGGGAAGAGCACCTTGAGGCCGGGGATATGCGCGGTCAGCGCCGTCCAGTCCTGCGAATGCTGCGCGCCGTACTTGGCGCCCACGCTGACGCGCAGGATCATGGGCATTTTGAGGCCGCCCGCGCTCATGGCCTGCCACTTGGCCATTTGGTTGAACACCTCGTCGCCCGCCCGGCCGATAAAGTCGCAGTACATCAGCTCGGCGATGACGCGGCCGCCCGCCATGGCGTAGCCGACGGCGGAGCCCACGATGGCGGCCTCGGAGATGGGCGAGTTGAACAGGCGGTGATAGGGAATGGCCTCGGTCAGGCCGCGGTACACGCCAAACGCGCCCGACCAGTCGCGCACGTCCTCGCCGTAGGAGACCAGCGTCGGATCGACATAATACTTATCGAATACCGCCTCGAAAACGGCGTCGCGAATGTTGTACTGCTTGGTCTTGGGCACGGGCTTTCCGTCCTTATCGACCGCGGCGCGCGCCTTGCCCGCGATTTGAAGCGCGCGGGGGTTTTCCTCTTTTTTTAATAAAACGTCGGGCTTTACGTCCAGCATCCGCTCGACGCGGTTGTTGGAAAACATCAGGTTTTCGATAAACCGGGGGTTCTTTTCAAAATCGACGTAGGGCGCGACCGACAGATCCTTGGCCAGCCGATAGAGCGCGATATTGCGCTCGAGGACCGCCGCGCACAGGGCGTCGATCTCCTTTTGCGTCGCGACCTTGGCCTTGACGAGCTGCGCCTTAAAGCTGTCGATGGCGTCCACCTTTTTCCAGGCGTCCAGCTCCTCCTTGTCGCGGTAGGAGTTGACGTCGGAGGTCGAATGGCCGGTCTGCCGATAGGTCATGACGTCCAACAGGACGGGGCCGCCCTCCTTTTTTAGGACCTCGCGCATCCGCTTGTACGCGTCGATGACCGCAAGAACATTGTACCCGTCCACGCGCTCGGCGTGCATTTGCTGCGGATTGATGCCCGCGCCAAGCCTGGCCAGCACGTCGTAGGCCATGGTTTCGCCGGACGTCTGTCCGCCCATGCCGTAGTTGTTGTTGTTGAAGTTAAAGATGATCGGGAGGCCGCCCTTGCCCAGCGACTTGTCCCACAGCTTGGTATACTGATCCATGGCCGCGAAATTCATCGACTCGTAGACGGGGCCGCACCCCACCGCGCCGTCTCCGGCATTGGCCACGACGATGCCCTTCTTTTTGTTGACCTTTTTAAAGAGCGCGACGCCGGTGGCAATGGGCGCGCTGCCGCCCACGATCGCGTTGTTGGGAAAGATGCCAAACGGCAGGAAAAAGGCGTGCATACTGCCGCCCAGCCCCTTCGAAAACCCGCTCTCCTTGGCAAACAGCTCGCACATCATGCCGTAGAGAAAGAATTTTTTGGCCTGTTCTTTGACGCTCTTGTCCGAAAACTGCCGCGCAATGACGCCGTACAGCACGCCGCCGCCCTCGGCCTCCATAATTTTGACAAGCTCGGCGTCGGACAGCTTTTTGATGGCCGAAAACGCCTTGGCGATGACCTCGTGGTGCGAACGGTGCGTGCCGAAAATAAAGTCCTCGACCCCCAGATGATAGGCCTGGCCGACGGCCTGCGCCTCCTGTCCGATCGAGAGGTGCGACGGGCCGGGATAGGTAAACTCCTCGCCGCCGTAGTTGCCCTTTAGCTTGATCTCGGTCAGCATGGTCTCGAACTCGCGGATGCTGAGCATATCCTCCAGCATCCCCATAAAGTCGGCTTTCGAAAAGCTCTCTTTCTCGTCCGCTACCGTCTTGTTGTACCGATTTAGGGGAATGTCCCGAAAGGTCAGGACGCCGGACTTGCGCTTCTCCGCCGGATCGACAAATTGACTCTTAGGCATGGTATTCTATTTCTCCTTAACAAATAATAATGATTTTAATATTAGGTCTCTTTCCGGCGGCGCAGCGTATGCGTCAGGCGGACAGCAGGTCGGCCGCCGCCGAAGGGCGCGTATTTCTGATACGCAACCGAGGCGGCGGTTGACACGCAGTCCGCATCACGCGTGCGATCCGCCGCCGGTTAAATCTCATAGAAACTTTCCCGCAATACCTCAAAACACGTCGGGTGCGGAAAGACCAGTTTTTTGAGCGCCTCCACCGAATATTCGGACTCGATCATGAGGGAGACGGCCGTGATACTCTCGGAGGGCGTACCGCCGATGATGTGGGCGCCCAAGATGCGGTCGGTCTTGCGGTCGACGACCAGCTTTAGGATACCGGCGCCGCCCTCGTTTTCGGCGATATAACGGCCGGAATACCGCATGGACAGCGTGACGGCCTTGACCTCCCGCCCGGCGGCCTTTGCGGTCTCCTCGGTCTCTCCGGCGGACGCGACCTCGGGGTTGGTGTAGATGACCGACGGAATGGCGTCGTAGCGCATGGCGTCGGCTTTTCCCAGCATGGTGTTGACGGCGACCTCGCCCTCGCGGTAGGCGGTGTGCGCCAGCATACTCTTGCCGTTGACGTCGCCCGCGGCATAGACGCCCGGCACGTTGGTGCGCATTTTGTCGTCGGTCTTGACGGCGCCGCGCTCGACAAAGACGCCCAGCGTCTCTAGCCCAAAGCCCTCACAAACAGGCCTGCGGCCGATGGACAAAAGGATCTTATCCGCTTTGACGGTCTCTTTTGCGCCGTTTTTTTCAAACGTGACCCCGGCCTTGTCCAGTCCGGTGACTTTGGCGCCCAAATGGAACACGACGCCCTTGGCGGTCAGCTCCTTTAGGAGGAGCTTGGCTATTTCGGCGTCGGTGGGACCCGCGATCTTGTCCAGCATCTCGACGACCGTGACCTTGGCGCCCGCGCTGTTGTAATAGGCCGCCATTTCGAGGCCGATGACGCCCCCGCCGATGACCGCCAGGGCCTTGGGCGTCTCGGTGAGGTCGAGGATCTCGCGGTTGGTCAGGACGTACCCGGCCGCCAAGCCCTCGGCCGCGCCGGGAATGGGCGGGACCGCCGCCGTCGAGCCGGTGGCGATGAGCAGGTTTTTTGCCGTATAGGTCTTGCCGTCCGCCGACACCGTGACCCCGGCCGCGGTCTTGCCCTCGATCCGTCCCGCGGCAAACACGACGGCGACGCCCAGCTTTTTCAGCTTGGCGGCGATGCCCGACACCAGCGTCTGCACCACCTTATTTTTCCGCGCGACCACAAAGGCCTGGTCGAGCGCCGCGCCCTTGGCCGTCACCCCGTACTTGTCGCCGTGCTTGGCATAATCGTACACCTTGGCCGACTGCAACAGGGTTTTTGAGGGGATACAACCCTCGTTTAGGCAGACGCCCCCCAGGGCGCGTTTTTCGATCAGCAGGGTCTTTAGGCCGCCCTCGGCCGCGCGTTCGGCGGCGTTGTAGCCGCCCGGGCCGCCGCCCAAAATGATGAGATCAAATGTTTCCATGCGCTTTATCCCCTCCCCGACCTAAATCATATCGCCGTTGACGGCAAGGTTTAACGAAAAATTTTCGAGTTCTCGGCACAGGTCACATAAAAAGCGGGAGGCCGGCGCGCCGTCCAACGCCTGATGGTTGTAGGTCAGCGACAGCGGCATCCGCTTGTAAACCTTGATCAAACCCTTTTCCTCCCGCACCGCGTCGACCAGCGTGTTGACGCCCAAAATACAGGTTTGCGGCGGGTTGATGATGGGCGTAAAGCTCTCGATCCCCAGCGTGCCCAAATTAGAAATGGTAAACGTCCCGCCCTTTAGGAGGTCGGGCGCGACCGATCCGGCCTGGCTGGCCTTGGCGAGCGCCTTGGCCTCCTTGGCGATCTGCGTCAGGCTCTTTTGATCGGCGTTTTTTAGGGTGGGAACCAGCAGCCCGCGGTCGGTATCCACCGCGATCCCCATGTGCACGGTGTGATAATACCGCATACCGTCGCCCAAGAAATGCGCGTTGCAGTCGCGGTGCCGCTTGAGCACCCGCGCCACGGTGTAGATCAAAATATCGTTGACCGAAATATTCGGGAGCCCCAGCCGCTCGGCGTTTTCTTTCACAAACGCGCGAAAGGCCAGCATATTGGTGGCGTCAAAGGAGGCGGTGTGCGTCAGCTGCGCCATGGTCGAGAGAGAATCCAGCATGGACTTGGCGATAAATTTCCGCACGCTCGACAGCTTTTCGTCGGTGAACTCGGGGCCGGTCGGCGGCGTTGCGGCTCCGGCGGAAGCCGACGGCGCAACGGTCTCCGCGCGGCGGCTCAACCCCGACCCCAACAGCGCCTTGACGTCCCGCTCGGTAATGCGTCCCTCGGCGCCGGTGGGCACGGCCAGGGAGGCGTCGAGCCCCTCCCTTGCCGCGAACGCGCGGGCGCGGGGGGATATGCCGATCTTACCGCCGGACATGAGCGGCGCAACGGCGGCGGGCGCAACGGCGGCGGGCGTGGGCGCAACGGCTGGCGCGGCTGGCGCGGCTGGCGCGGCTGGCGCGGGCCCGGCGGCGGGCGCAACGGCGGCGACAGGCGCGGCGGCGGCGGAAGCGGGCGCGAAAGCCGAGGCGTCCTCGCCCTTTTCGCCGATCACCGCCACGTTATACATGGCGGGTACGTCGTCGCCCTCGGCGTAAAACACATCCAAGAGGATGCCCGACGCGGGCGCCTCCTCGTCAACGGTGGTCTTGTCGGTCTCGTAGGTAAAGAGGGTCTCCCCCTTTTCGACCTTGTCCCCCTTTTGCTTGTGCCATTTGGTGAGGACGCAGCTTTCGACCGAAATCCCCATCTTGGGCATCTGTACCGGTGTTGCCATTTCTTATTTTATCTCCTTAAAGCGGTAAAGTTTTTTAGTTCTAACATCTCTGCTTTTTCAGCTCAATATCTCGACGCCGGCCGCGCCCGCCGCCTCGGCAAGCTCAACCGGCAGCGGTTTATCGGTGATGAGGGCGTCGATGTCCGAAAAATGCGCAAAGGTGAACATCATGTTTTTGTCGATCTTGGCGCCGTCCATCAAAATGAGCCGCTTGCGCGCCTTGCCCAAAACGGCGGCCTTCATTTCCTTTTCGTTATAATTGCCGCAGCTAAAGCCGCTCTTTAACGACAGCCCGGACGACGCGATAAACGCGATGTCGATATTGAGGCTTTTGAGCATCTCCTCGGCCGGACGGCCGGAGATCGAATAGTTGTCGCGGTTGAGCTGGCCGCCCAAAACCATGACCGAAATGCTCTCGCGTTTTGACAGCTCGATCGCGATATTGGGCGCGTTGGTGATGACAAACAGCGGCATATTGGGGAGAACCTTGGCAAGCTCCATGGCGGTGGTACCGCAATCGATAAACACGGTCGCCCCCTCGCCGATCAGCTTGACGCCAAGCGCGGCGATACGCGCCTTGGCCTCGCGGTTTTTGTTGGCTCTAAAGCTGTAATAGGGCTCGCTGCCGTAGGTCTTTTTTTGCGCGCCGCCGTAGATCCTAAGCGCCGCGCCCTTCCTTTCTAAAAAATCGAGGTCCCGCCGAATGGTCATGGCCGACACGTCGGGAAACAGCTTGACAAGCTCGGAAATGTACACAATCCCGTCCCGCTCCAGCATGGTTTCGATCGTCTGTTTTCTGTCCGCCATATCTCTCCTTATCTTTATTAGACCTGTTCTTGCAACCGCTCGCGACGGGTCAACGGTCAATATTCCGCCCGCCGTCGTCAAAGAACCGTTTTTGGTAGCGCTGCTACCAAAAAGAACCTTTTCCTCGGCGGACGAAATATATCCTCGTTGATCCATTCGCGCTTGGTTTTAGAACAGGTCTATCTCTTTGAGTACGGCTTCGTAATTCCGCAAAACCGTTTATTTTTTAGGGACGGATTCCCAGTCCTGCAAAAACTTTTCGAGGCCGCTCTTGCTGAGCGGATGCTCGATCAATTGCAGCAGGGTCTTAAACGGAACGGTCGCGATGTGCGTGCCCAGCATGGCGATGTCAACGATGTGGACGGGGTGGCGGGTGGATGCGGCCACGATTTTTGTGGCGATGCCGTGCGCGTCAAACACCTCCTTGATCTCGGAGATGAGCTGTGTGCCGTTCCAGCCGATGTCGTCGATGCGGCCGATAAAGGGCGCGACATAGGCGGCGCCGGCGTTGGCGGCCAAAAGCGCCTGCGGCACCGAAAAGCAGAGGGTCACGCAGGTGGGGATCCCGGCGGCCGAAAGCTGTTTGACGGCCTTTAACCCCTCGGCGCACATGGGAATCTTGACCACAAAATTTTTGTGCAGCTTGACAAGCTCCCGGCCCTCCTTGACCATCTCGTCGGCCTTTAGGGCGATGACCTCGCCAAACAGGTAATTTTCGGGGCCGATGAGCGCGGAAATCTCCTTCATGGTGGCAATAAATTCCTTCCCCTCCCGCGCAATAATGGACGGATTGGTGGTGACGCCGTTGATCAGCCCCATCGAAAGCGCCGATTCGATCTCCTTAACGTTGGCCGTGTCGATAAAAAACTTCATATCCCGCTCCTTTTGCTACATCAAAATTTTTGTTACATTGTGTTAGGTATGATGTAATTTATATAAAGTATAACACAACTTAACATAGATGTAAAGCGAAATGAACAAAAAAAACGGCTCACGAATTGCACACTAGCACACGCAAACCGTTTTAAAACGCTGCCGCTATCGCGCAACGCTGCCGCTATCGATAAAATGCAAGCGCAAGCGGCATTTTATCGATAGCGAAGCGTTTATCGTTGTACCCGCCCCGAGCCGTCCCCGCCCGCGAGCTTTGTCACCTCGTCGACCGAGATCAGGTTGAAGTCGCCCTCGACGGTATGCTTGAGGGCGCTGGCCGCCGCCGCAAACTCGACCGCTTTTTGGGGCTCGAAGCCGTGCAGGAGCGCATAGATGAGCCCGCCGCCAAAGCTGTCGCCCCCGCCCACGCGGTCGACGATGCGCACCGCGTATTTTTTAGAAAAATAACAGGCCTTTCCGTCGTAGAGCATGGCCGCCCAGTTGTTGTCCGACGCGGACAGGCTCTCGCGCAGGGTGATGGCGACCCGGGAAAAGCCGAACGCGTCCTTCAGCTTTTTGGCGACCGACTCGTACCCCTCGTGCGAAAGCCTGCCCGCCGTAATATCGGTCCCGCTTGCCTCGATGCCAAACACGTCCTTGGCGTCCTCCTCGTTGGCGATGCAGACGTCAACGTAGGGCATGAGCGCGGTCATGTGCTGTTTTGCCGCCTCGCGCGACCAGAGGTTTTTGCGGTAATTGAGGTCGCAGGACACGGTAATTTTTTGTTTCTTGGCCGTTTTGCAGGCGGCCAAGCACGCGTTGTAGGCGTTTTCGGACAGGGCGGGCGTGATGCCGGTAAAGTGGAACCAGTCGGCGCCCTTTAGGATCGCGTCCCAGTCAAAATCGGCCTCGGCGGCCTCGGCGATCGCGGAGCCCGCGCGGTCGTAAATGACCTTGGAGGGACGCTGGGAGGCGCCCTTTTCGAGATAATAGATGCCTATGCGCTTGCCGCCGCGCACGATCCCGCCCGTATCCACCCCATACCGGCGGAGGGCGTTGACCGCCGCCTGGCCGATCTCGTGCGCCGGCAGCTTGGTGATAAACGCGGCGTCGATCCCGTAGGCCGCTAAGCTGACCGCCGCGTTGGCCTCGCCGCCGCCGTAGGTCGCGCAAAAGCTATCGGCCTGAACAAACCGGGTATACCCCTGCGGCGCCAGCCTCAACATAAGCTCGCCGAATGTCACTGCTCTCATTTATCTACCCTCCCTAACGATCCGCACGGCCTCGGCCGTTGTCGCTGTAATGTCGCCCTTCATCATAAAGCTGCCGCCCACGGCGTAAACCTTGGGGTTTTTGAGGTATTCGGCCAAGTTAGAATTGTCCGCGCCCCCCGTCGGGATAAACCGAACGTCGGGAAAGGCCGCGCCCAGCGCGTTGATCGCCCGGAGCCCGCCGTACACCTGCGCCGGAAAAAACTTGAGGACGTTGAGCCCCAAGCGCAGCGCGTTCATGATCTCGGTGGGCGTCACACAGCCCGGAAAATACGGCGCGCCGCCCGCCTTGGCCGCGGCCAGCACCTCCTCGCTAAACCCGGGACTGACGATAAATTTTGCGCCCGCGCCCAGCGCCGCCCGGCACTGCGCGGCGTTGATCACCGTGCCCGCGCCGATCAGCATATCGGGAAAGGCCGCGGCGGCAAGCGCAATGGCCTCCCTTGCACAGGCCGTCCGAAAGGTGATCTCGGCGATCGGCAGGCCGCCCGCCGACAGCTGTGCCAAGGTCGGCGCCGTCCGGCTCAGCTCGTCTATCACCACCACCGGAATGACCCGATAGGCTTCGATCGTTTCGTATACGTTCATTTTTTTACCTCATTCTCTTGATTCTCTTGCTTTTTTCATTTTCGTATGGTATGCTATGCTATGTCATGTAAGCGGTTACACAACGGCCTACCCCTATCTTACCATTGCGGCGGCCGCTTGTCAACAGGAAAAGAGGAAAAATT
>JAIRRW010000004.1 GCA_031255775.1 Clostridiales bacterium | reverse complement strand
GGCTTTGACTGTGCCGCCTCGGGCGTTTCCTCCGGGTTGTTTTTGACGGCCGCCGCCCGCTTTTTCCGCGCGGCCGTCGGCTTGTCCATACCTTTTTGTTCGGTCATATATCTATTCTCCTTATCTGTTCTGTTTAAATGATATGCCTTAAATGATCGATCCCTTGGACAAGAAGTAGGGATGCGTTTCGTGTCCGCTGAGCTCCCTGCCCTTTAGGATGGTGACGCTTTTGTCCGCGACCACGCAATTGAGGCGGCTGGCGGCCTGAATCCGCCCCTTTTCGAACACGATCGAATTGGCGATCTTGGCGCCCTTTTCGACGTGCACGTCCCGAAACAGGATCGAATTGACCACCTCGCCCTCGATGACACAGCCGTCGGCGATGATGGAATTGCGCACCTTTGAGCTCTCCAGCAGCCGGAGCGGCGGGCTGTTGCCCACCTTGGTATAAATGTTGCCGCCGGGCGCGCGGAACAGCTCGTCGCGGTTTTTCTTGTCCAAGAGCTCCATCGAATGCTTGTAATAATCCGTCAGGTTGTTGATGGACGCAAACTTTTTGTCAAAGCGGTAGCCGAATATCCGCAGCCGTTTTGTCCCCTTGCCCAGTACGTCCCGCGAAAAGCTCTGGATGCCGTTTTCGGCGGCCGAATCGATGAGCTTAAACAGGAGTTCCTTGGATATGACAAGAATATTGGTGTATTCGTAGGCCTTGCCCGCCCGCGCCTTGGCAAAGATGACCTCGTTGATGCGGCCGGCCTCGTCGATTTTTAAGAGCGTGCGCACCTTTTCGTCATTTCCGGCAAATTCCTTTTCGCGGTACACCAGCGTGATGTCGGCGCCGACCGCGATATGCCGCTCCAAAACGGGGTTATAGTCGATGGAACAGACGTTGTCGCAGTCCGACATGATCACGTATTTCTCGATGCCGCCCTTTAAAAACCCGGCCGCGCCCATAATGGCCTCGAACCTTGAGGAATAGACGTTGCTGCCGCCCCGCCCAAAGGGAGGCAGGATCGTCAGCCCGCCGTACATGCGGGAAAGGTCCCAGTTTTTGCCGCTGCCCACGTGATCCATGAGGGACTGATAGTTGTACTTGGTGATGATCCCGACATTGGTGACGCCGCTGTTGACAAGGTTGGATAGCACAAAGTCGATCAGTCGGTACCGGCCGCCGAACGGAATGGACGCCACGGTCCGGTAAGCCGTCAGTTCCTTGATCTCCTTGTCATGAATGTTGCTAAAAACCACACCCACCGCTTTCATGCTCGTCTCCTCCGCGCATTTGCCCGCATTTGCCTTTTCTCTCTTTTAAGGCGATTCGATTGACTCATACCGCCGCCCTCAATCCAGCTCGCCGCCCGCAGGGACGACGGTTTCCTCGTTTAGACGGCTGCCCCTGCCGATCAGCGCCAGCCGCTCTTTCCCGGCGTTTTGCCCGCCGATGCGCGAGCCGCCGCCGATGCGGACGTCCTCGTCAACGATCGCGTAATCGATGACGACATTTTCGCCGACCGCCGTATCCCGCATGATGACGCTGTTGCGCACCACACTGCCCCGCCCGATGCTGACGTTTTCGGAAATCACGCTGTTTTCCACGCGCCCCTCGATCTCGCAGCCGGCCGTCACGATACTGCCCACGACCTCTCCCCGCTCGCCGATATAACAGGGCGGCAGGGCGTCGTTGTTGGCAAAAATACGGCGGTAGGGCTCGTTGAGCCGAATGGCGGGATTGCTCCCCAGGAGGTCCATATTGGCTTCCCAAAGCGATTCGAGCGTGCCGACGTCCTTCCAGTATCCCGTAAAACGGTAGGCGTACATCCGCCTGCCCGTTTTGAGCATATACGGAATGATGTTTTTGCCGAAATCCTTTGAGGATGCCGGGTCGTTTTCGTCCCGCATGAGCTCCTCGACCAGCACGTCCTTTTTGAAAATATAGATGCCCATCGACGCCTTATTGCTCTTGGGCTTGGGCGGCTTTTCCTCAAAATCGGTGATGCGCATCGCCTCGTCATAGCTCATGATGCCAAAGCGCGGCGCCTCGCTTAGGTCAACGTCGATCACGGCGATGGTGCAGTCCGCGTCATGCTTGACGTGCTCGGCCAGCATGAGCGAATAGTCCATTTTATAGATGTGGTCGCCGCTCAAAATGAGCACGTGGTCGCTGTCATACTTTTCGAGATACTTGATGTTTTGGTAGATGGCGTTGGCCGTCCCCTTGTACCATTCGGCGCCCTTTTTGGCCTGATAGGGCGAGAGAATGTGCGCGCCGCCGTTGGCCCTGTCCAAATCCCATGGCTTGCCGTCGTTTATGTAATCGTTTAGCAGGAGCGGCTCGTACTGCGTCAATATCCCCACGGTATCGATATTGGAATTGGCGCAGTTGGATAGGGTAAAATCGATGATGCGGTACTTGGAGCCAAAAGAAACGGCCGGCTTTGCCACCTTTGCGGTCAGGGCTTTTAGGCGCGTCCCCTGCCCGCCGGCTAACAGCATGGCGATACATCTCTTTTTCTTCCTATAACCTCCATAGGCTATCATGTGTATTTACCTCCCGTTTCCTAATCGATTTTGCGCTTTCCCGTCCGTAATCCAAGCTCTTGCCGTCCTGCCGCCGCTCTTTTCCGATGCGCTCTCCCCGTTTACCGTTGCGGCCGCGTCCCGGTTTTCGGCGCGGATTTATACAGATATATGCCGGCCAAGCCCGGAATATTCAAGCTCAAACTGTCCATAAAACCGTGGCTGGGCGTCTTGACGGTTTTGTAGGTCTCGCCGCGGACGCGAAAGCCCGCCGTGTCCGACGCCAGCACCGTGCGGTAGGCGCCCTTTCCGCAGCCGAAGCGATAATTGTTGTAGGCGACCGGCGAAAAATTGACGACGCACAAGACCGTGCCGCCCCGCCGATCAAGCCGCTCAAACACCACAACATTCTGATTTTTATCGTCCACGACGTTCCACTTAAACCCGTCAAAGCTGTTTTCGATATCCCAGAGCGGCGCGTACTTGCGATAGGCGGCGTTAAGCGTCCGCACAAACTGCCGCATCTCCTCATGCGCCGGATATTCGAGCAGCGGCCAATCCAGCTGTTTTTTATAGTCCCATTCGATAAACTGCCCCCACTCCGCGCCCATAAACATCAATTTTTTGCCGGGGTGCGCAAACATATACATCAAAAAGCCCCTGAGCCCCGCAAATTTCAGCTCGTACGCGCCCGGCATCTTGCCCAACAGCGAGCCCTTGCCGTGCACGACCTCGTCGTGAGAGACGGGCAGCACATAGTTTTCGCTAAAGGCGTACGTCAGGCTAAAGGTCAGGCAGTTGTGCTTGCCCGCGCGGAACAGGGGGTCGGTCTTTATGTAATCCAGCGCGTCGTTCATCCAGCCCATGTTCCATTTAAAATTGAAGCCCAATCCGCCCAGCGCCACCGGCTTTGTGACGAGCGGCCACGCGGTGGATTCCTCCGCGATCATCATGGCCTTGGGATGACGGGCAAAAATGGCGGTATTCAGCTTTTGCAAAAAGGCGACGGCCTCCAGATTTTCGCTGCCTCCCTTATAATTGCGCTCCCACTCCCCCGACTTACGGCCATAATCGAGATAGAGCATACTGGCGACCGCGTCCACCCGCAGGCCGTCCACATGGTAGACGTCAAACCACATGAGCGCGTTGGCGCACAAAAACGTCTGCACCTCGGCGCGGCCGTAATCGAAGCAGCGGGTGCCCCATTCCTTATGCTCCTTTCGAAACTCGTTTTTGGGCTCGTACAGCGGCCCGCCGTCAAACTCGTACAGGCCGTTGGCGTCCTTGGGGAAGTGGCCGGGCACCCAGTCCAGGATCAGCGCGAGCTTGGCGCGGTGCAGCTTTTGGACAAGGTAGGCAAAATCGGCGGGCGTGCCGTAGCGCGAGGTGGGCGCGTAATAGCCGGTGACCTGATAGCCCCACGACCCGTCAAACGGATATTCGGCAATCCCCATCAGCTCTAAATGGGTGTATTTCATTTCCTTTAGATACGGAACGATCTCGTCCGCAAACTTGCGGTAATCGTACGGATTGCCGTCGGGGTAGCGCCGCCACGAACCTATATGCGCCTCGTAGACCGACATGGGCGCGTTGTACAGCTCCCGATCCGCCGTCCGTTCGCGATAGGCCTCGTCCTTTATCCGAATGAGGTCGAGAGAATAGACCTTGCTGTTGGTGCTCGTTTGCGTTTCGCAATGAAAGGCGTACGGATCGGACTTAAACAGCTCCCCGTTCTTGGTTTTGATGCAAAATTTATACCCGTCGTACAGCTTGACGCCGTCGATCTCGATTTCGAAAAGGCCGTCCGCGTCCCGCTGCATGACGTGCTTTTTTTTGTTCCAGCCGTTAAAATCGCCCACGAGAGAAACACTCTTTGCCGCCGGCGCGTACACCCGGAACGTCGCTTTTTTCGCCTTTTTGTCAAACTGACAGCCCAAAAACCGGTACGCGTCGTACAGCTCGCCCTGATGGAACCGAACCTTTTGCGCCTCCGTCATCGATGTGTCTAAATGTTCCAATCGTCTACTCTTCCTTTATCGGGCAACCGATCCGCTTTTACGGTAGCATATACTTACACGACAGCCTATACTTATGTACTAGTATAACCCAATATTTGCCAATTTACAATGGTTTGAGCAAATTTTTACAAAACTCGTCAAACAATGCGAAAAGTGCGCAGACAAAATGATACTTTTTGTTTGCACACACCGTATTTCACAACATTTCACAACGACTTAGGTCTATTTCGTTAATTTTTTCCTCAATCTGTCAATCAAGAGATACATCAAAAACGCGAGGAGGATGGAGAGCGAAAGGTAGACATACATGACCGGCTTATTGACGGTAAAGCCAAACAGGTTGAGGCTTATCGCGTACAGCTCCCGGATTTTCGGGATCACCGCCGTGAGCTCGGCGAGGCCGTCGGCGCCCCCCATGGCGGCATCCATCAGCACGTTGCGAAAGAGTGCGGTCGCGTGCGTGGCGGGCACGGTGCCGGATACCGTTTGGACGGCGGCGGGCAGCATCCCAAGCGGAAAATAGGCGCCGATCACAAAGCCGATGATCGCGCTGAATATGCCGTTAAAGCCGGATACCGACGCGTTGGACTTAAAAAAGCCCATGATGCAGGCCATGATCATGACCGACGACATACAGCTCAACAGGAGGATGAGCAAAAGCTCGAAAATCTCGGCAGCGCCCAGTGCCACGCCGCTGACAAAGGTCAGATAAAACAGGCCGACGATCAGCACCAAAATACACAGCGTAAAGGTGAGCAAAAAGGCGGCGATAAAGTACGCCAAAAAGAATTTATGCGGCTTTATAGGGGAGGAGATAAAGTCGTTGATGGTCTTGGTCTCCTTGTCCGAGATCATGACCAGCATACTGTTGAGCCCGATGGTGAGCGTCGAAATGCTGATGACGCCCGCGATCATCCAGGAATCCGCGATCGCGCGGATCCGATCGAGTCCCACGCAGTCGGGGTCGAGCCCGGCTCTAAGCATTTCCTGCCGGATCGCGCCCACCTGGGTATCGGCCAAAAACAGGGTATACAGCGCCAAAATCAGCATGGGCGCCAAAAACGAAAAAAAGACCGTGGCTCTGTTTTTCAAAAACAACAGAACATTGCGTTTTGTCAGCTGAAAAACGCTGTTGACTTTTAAAATCGGCACCCTACCCCTCCAGCTTTTTGCCCGTAACGTTTAAAAACACACTGTCCATATCGCCCTTTAATATCTCAAAATCCCGGCATATTTTTTTGTGCGTGTTGACAAATTTTAAGGCCGCTTGGCAGCTTTCGACCGAAACATAGTACGAATTGTTGCGGTACTCGAAGCGCTTGTTTTCGGCGGAAAAAAGCGCCTCCGCCTCCGCCGATCGGTCGCCGATCAGCCGTAAAAAGTCGGTCGCGTACGCCGATTTTAGGCTGTCGGGCGAGCCGGCGGCCACGATTTTTCCGGCGTCTAAAATCACCACGTCGTCGGCGCGCACCGCCTCCTCCATATAATGCGTGGTCAAAAAGACGGTGAGCCCGTTTTCGTCGAGGAGCGAGCGGACGGTCTGCCAGACCTTGACGCGGGTGGACGGGTCCAGTCCGGTCGTCGGCTCGTCCAAAAAGAGGATTTTCGGCTCGTGTATCAGCGCGCGCGCAATATCGACGCGGCGCTTTTGCCCGCCCGACAATTTGCCGTAATCGCGTTTTATGATGTCGCCCAGGTCCATGACCCGGTTGACGTACTCGATCCGTCCGGCCGTTTCGGCCTTTGTCATGCCGTACAGCGCCGCGCGGGATTTGAGGTTGTCCAAGACCGACAGCTGCGCGTCCAGCACAGACCCCTGAAAGACGATCCCCAGCTTGCTCTTGATCCTTGCCGACTCTCTGTCCAGATTGTGGCCGTCTATGCGGACGGTTCCGCTGTTTTTTTTGAGAATGGCGCACAAAATATTGATCGTCGTGCTCTTTCCCGCGCCGTTTAAGCCCAAAAAAGCGAATAAGCTGTTCCGCTTGACCGAAAAGCTCAAACGGTCGACCGCCACCACATCGCCGTAGGTTTTGTACAGATCTTGGACTTCGATGATGTTTTCCAAACGGATGCCTTCTCCCAAAAGTTAGGTCGCGTTGACACGAGTAGAATCGAGCAAGTTTTTAGAGAAACCAGCCGATTATTATCTCGTGGAAACACGACCTAGGTAAACTGCTCTTCGACGGTATCCGGCACGATCGAATCGCGCTCGGCCTGTTTTTTGATCGACTTGTTGATCCCGCGGATAAAATGCCGCATGACCAGCCACTCGAAAAAGCCGAAAATATGCCGACCCAGCGCCCGCCTTGCCCCGCGCGCAAACGCCGCGCCGGCCCTTTCCCCCGGCGACCACCAGCTGCTCACCAAGGCAAAATCATGGATGGCGTAGCTGTTTTCGGTCAGGGTCAGCTTGTGCGTCATATAGTTCTTGGGGAAAAAGTAATCGGAGGGATAGATGCTGATATTGCCCTTGGCGCCCAAGTCAATGCGCCGATATCCGCCGTCCATTTTAAACCCGAAATAGGCTTCGGTGATCGCGCTGACCGCCATGACGTTGGAGGTCGTATCGATTTTCCCTTTGATGAGGAGCGGACGGCTTTTATAGTAATCCAAAAGACGCTTGATCCAAAAATTCCCCTTCTTCGCGCCGATGACCGCGGTCCCGAGCCACAACTGATTTTCGTAGCCGATAAAGGCGTCGGAAGCTAAAAGCGCGTCAAACGACCGCTTGACGATGACGTCGGTATCAAAATAAACGCCGCCCCTTTCGTACAGGGCGTACAGACGGATCACATCGGAAGCAAAGGCGTATTTTTTTTGCGCCATGGATTCCTTGACCCAAAGTATGCCGTCCGTATCGAAATTGGTTTCGTTCCACTCCACGATCTCATAATCGGGGCAGCGCTCTCTCCAGCTTTCGATACAATCCAAAACGCTTTGCGGCTTTTCGTTTCCGCCCAGCCAAACATAATGAATGATTTTGGGTATCGAATCTTGTTTTGTCATAAAACCCCAATCCCTTCCTTGGTCTTTCCTCGATCCTTCACCAGTGTATGCGGACAGCCCGGCCCCGGTTCTTGAGGCCTATCCCACCCATCATACCACATTTGCCGACATATGCTAAGCAAAATGACGCGCCGTTTAGGTTTTTAATGTAATTTTAACTGTAGACCTGTTTTTGCAACCGCATAATGACCAAATTCCGTACAAAAGCCCGTCAATTTTATCGACGGGCTCGGATTGTAGACAAAGCAAGCTAAATAAAATCGGGAGCGACCGAAAACGACGTTTTTCGGGAGCGGACACCTATTCCCTCGATAAGATGAAAGTGTAACGTCATTTTATCGAAAGCGTCAGCGCTATTTCGCGTAGTCAACGCTGCGCGTCTCGCGGATCACGCTGACCTTGATTTGTCCCGGGTATTCCATTTCGGATTCGATCTGCTTGGCGATCTCCTTGGCCAAAAACACGGTCGCCGCATCGTCCACGACCTCGGGCTTGACCAAAATACGAACCTCTCTGCCCGCCTGGATCGCAAAGGATTTTTCGACGCCCTCGTGCGAATTGGCGATCTCCTCCAGCTTTTCGAGCCGCTTGATATAGTTGTCCAGCGACTCGCGGCGCGCGCCCGGCCGACTGCCGCTGATGGCGTCGGCGCACTGCACCAAGACCGCCTCGATGGTGGTCGGCTCGATGTCGTTGTGGTGCGCGGCGATACAGTGGACGACGTCCTTGTTTTCTTTATACTTTTTGGCCAGATCCACGCCGATGGTGATGTGCGTCCCCTCGACCTCGTGATCAACGGCCTTGCCGATGTCGTGCAAGAGCCCGGCGCGCTTGGCCAGATTGACGTCCGCGCCCAGTTCCGCCGCCATCATACCCGCCAAATGCGAAACCTCGATGGAGTGGCGCAGCACGTTTTGCCCGTAGCTGGTGCGATACCTAAGCCGCCCCAACAGCTTGACGAGGTCGCCGTGCAGGTTGAATACGCCCGCCTCAAACATGGCCGATTCGCCGGCCTCTTTGATCAGCGCGTCCACCTCCCGGCGCGTCTTTTCGACCGTTTCTTCAATGCGTGCCGGATGGATACGGCCGTCGGAAATCAGCTTTTCCAGCGTGATCCGCGCGATTTCGCGGCGCACCGGGTCAAAACCGGACAGCACCACCGCCTCGGGCGTATCGTCGATGATGAGGTCGATGCCCGTCGCGTTTTCGAGCGCGCGGATGTTGCGGCCTTCGCGGCCGATGATGCGTCCCTTCATTTCGTCGCCGGGCAGGTTGACCACCGATACCGTGATTTCGGCCGAATGATCCACCGCGCAGCGCTGAACGGCCAGCGACACGATCTCCCTTGCCTTTTTGTCGGCGTCCTCCTTGGCCTTGGCGTCGATCTCGCGCACCAGCTTGGCCGCGTCGCGCTTGGCGTCCTCCTCGATCTTTTCGATCAGCTGTGCCTTGGCCTCTTCTTTCGTCAGCTTGGCCGCCCGCTCGATCTCCTCGAGCATACGCTCGTGCGCCCGCGAAACCTCCTCGCCCTTGACCTGAATCCTCTCGTTCGCGGCCCGAAGCTCGTCCTTAGTTTTTTCGATCGCCTCGGTCTTTTGATCGAGAATCTCGCCCTTTTTGTCCAGCGTTTCCTCTTTTTGCTGCAACCTAAGCTCCGACCGTTGCAGCTCGTTGCGCCGCTCCTTTACCTCTTTGTCAAATTCGACGCGCTCCTTGTAGATCTTCTCCTTGGACTCGAGCCGCGCTTCCTTTCGGATCTGGGTGCCCTCGTTGATCGCGTCCTGGAGGATCGTGTTTGCCCGTTGCTTTGCGTCTCCGATACGCTGCTTGGAGATCATCCAATTGATCAGGTACCCCGCCACCGCTCCGATCAAGAGCGCCAACGCCGTAGCCACAATCAAGCCGATTTCCAATCCGCTGAGCGCGCAAAACAACAATGATACCGTGTTCATCATTGAAATTTTACTCCTTGTGCCAGATTCTAAATGCCGTGTAAGATTGTATTCAGTTCGTTTTAGGTCGTGTTTACACGAATGTAAGCACTACTTGGGAATATATTACATCAATCCAAGCAAATTGTCAATAACAATTGTGAAGTCACCGTAAAATAAACGGAAAAAGGCGAACAAACCGCCTGTTTTTTGGCTTTTTTGCCCAATTGCGAAAGGACGGACGCCGTTTTTTGGCGCGGGCTCGAAAAAAACAGAGGAAAATAGCCGTTTTTTGGATAAAATGAGGCTTTTTGGCTTATCCCGTTATTCCCCCGTTATTCCACGGCCGCCGCGTCCTCGGTTTCGTCGACCGGGAGGATGTCCGATTTTCCGGCGGTCTCCTCCTTGATCTTGGCGACGATCTCCTCATAGAGGGCGGGGTTTTGCTCCATCATGGCCTTGATGGCCTCGCGCCCCTGCCCCATTCGCTCGTCCTTATACGAAAACCAGGAGCCGCTCTTGGTGATGATGTTGAATTGGAGCGCGAGATCGAGCGCGGCGCTCTCGCGGCTGATGCCCTTGCCGTAAATGATGTCCACCTCGGCGACCCGAAAGGGCGGCGCCATCTTATTTTTGACGATTTTGACACGGGTGCGGTTGCCGACAAACTCGGCGCCGTTTTTGACCGTGTCGATCTTGCGGACGTCGATGCGGATGCTGGCGTAAAATTTGAGCGCCTTGCCGCCCGGCGTGACCTCGGGCGAGCCGAACATGACGCCCACCTTTTCTCTCAACTGGTTGATAAAAATGATGCAGGTCTTGGTCTTGTTGCATACGCCCGCCAATTTGCGGAGCGCCTGCGACATCAAACGCGCCTGAACACCGATATGGCTGTCGCCCATTTCGCCGTCGATCTCGACCTTGGGGGTCAGCGCCGCGACCGAGTCCACGACGATGACGTCGAGCGCGCCCGACCGCACCAGCGACTCGGTAATATCCAGCGCCTGCTCGCCGTTGTCGGGCTGTGAGATGTACAAATTGGACAGGTCGATCCCGAGCTTGGAGGCGTAGAGCGGGTCCAGCGCGTGCTCGGCGTCGATAAAGGCCACGTTGCCGCCCGTCTTTTGCGCCTCGGCGACAACGTGCAGGGATAGCGTCGTCTTTCCGCTCGACTCCGGCCCGTAAATCTCAACGATGCGGCCGCGCGGCAGTCCGCCGATGCCCAGCGCCATGTCGATGGACAGACAGCCCGTCGAAATGACCTCGATCTTATCGTTGACGGTGTCCGTCATCTTCATGATCGAGCCCTTGCCGAATTGCTTTTCGATCTGCTCGATGGCCTCCTCGAGCGCCTTGGCCTTTTCTTCTTTGGATAGGTTGCCGTCGATGATCGGCGCCCGCTTTCCCTTCTTTTCCGTTGCCATGATATTACCTCTTTTTATGTTATCCAATTGCTGCGCAGGGGGCTATGTCAGTCTTTCCAACAGCGCCGACAGCGCCTGCAAAACCCCCGCCTCGGTCACCTCGCGCCGCGTGCCCGAAACGACGTACCGCCCGACCTTGACGTCGCCGTTTAGGGCGGTCGCGATATAAAACAAGCCGTCCTCCGGCCGCGGCGCGCCGTCCCGTCCCGCATAGCCGGTCGTCGCGACGCAAAGCGCCGCGCCGCTCAAGGCCTGTATGCCCCCGACCATCTCGGCGGCCGTCTCCGCGCTCACGGCGGTGTGCGTCCGCAGGGTCTCAAACGAGACGCCCAGCCGCCCGGCCTTTACCTCGTCCCGGTAACAAACCAGCCCCTCTAAAAAGTAATCGCTCGCGCCCGCCGCCGCCGCGACCGCCGCGCAGACGCCGCCCGCCGTAAAGGATTCGGCCGCGGCCAGCGTCAGACCCCGCGCCCTCAACCGCTCGCCCAGCTCGTCGGCCAACGCTTGCGCCGTCCGATTCACGCCTCTTTTTCCTCTTTTTCCTCTTTTTCGCCGTCCGTGCCCTTTTCGCCGAGGACGTGACGGTTTTTATGGATATAATTGACCGCCGAGAGAATCGTAAACGCCGTGGCCATCTGGAGGAAGGCGATGCCGCCGGACAAAAAGACCGCGCCCGCGCCCTCGCTGAACGTGAATATCGCGTTGTAGGGCAGCAGCAGGATCAGGCCGATGAGCTGAAAAACCGTTTTCATCTTGCCCAAACGGTCGGCCGCCATGATCACGTTTTTGGTGGCGGCAATCGTCCGAAAGCAGGTGATGATGAGCTCGCGCGAGACGATGATGACCGTACAGATCACGATGGCGTAGCGGCTCCAGCCGAGCGCCCCTTCGGTCGGCATATAAAATACGGCGAGAATGAGCGCGCAGGCCACCAAAACCTTGTCCGCCACCGGGTCCAAAAATTTGCCGAGGTTGGTCACCATGTTGTTGCGCCGCGCCAGATACCCGTCCAGCCAGTCGGTGAGCGCGGCGACGATAAACACGACGGTGGCCGCAAGCTGGCAGGTCGGATCGGGAATGAGATACAGCGCGGCAAAAATCGGAATGAGCAAAATACGCGCGACGGTAATTTTGGTGGGCAGATTGATTTTCATGTCTTTTTATCTCCTTGGTTACGCGCCGTTTTTTTTCGGAGCGGCCTGTGTTTCGGGAATTTTTAGACCGATTCGGGCGTGGGCAAATCATGAGGTATTCGGAGGGGACAAAGAGTGAGGTTCAGACGGGCAACAGGCGGCGGGGCAACGAGGGCGCGTATTTCTAATACGTAACCGAGTTGCCGCGCTGCACGTAGCCCGTATCAACCCACTATTTGTTCACT
>JAIRRW010000134.1 GCA_031255775.1 Clostridiales bacterium | reverse complement strand
GTTTCGGCCATGCCCGCGCCCAACGCGATCGGTTTCGCAACGCTCGAAAACGCCGGAGAACTCGCAAAGGTGGCCGACGCAAGGACGGTATACGCCGCGCTCGGCAGCGAGGCAAAAGCGCTTGTGTCCACGGCCTTGGCAACATTAGAGGCGGCGGAGCAAAAAATAACCGACCTGACGGCCGCCAAGGGAGACGCGCTTGCATTTTTGGCGCTGATGGCCGATCTGCCCGCAACGACCGACGGTTTGACCGATGCTAACTACAGCGGCTATGAGAGCGCGCTCGACGCGGCGGAATACGGGTATGACGACTTATCCGCGCTTGCCAGGACGTATCCGGGTATCGGCGCGGCAAAAACGCTTTTGACGGCATTACGCGTCAAATTTACCCAGCTCCTGGCCGAGCATGACGCGGCTGCCGCGGCCGCTTTAAGCGCGGAAAAATTTATCGAGTTGGTAGAAAAGATCGGCAGTCCCGTGACGCTTGCCGACAGGGCGGCGATCATCGCGGCGAGAACTTGGTATGACGAGTATGTCGACGGACAGCTGGCTGCCCAACAGCCGGGCGTCGAGGATGCGTACCAAGCGCTGGAGGACGCCGAAGAGGCTTTGGCGCCGCTTTTAGCCGATTACGAAAAGGTAGAGCGCTTTATCAATGCGGTGGCAGCCATCAATATTCCCGCGGCAAACGTATCGGGCGGAACGCTCCTTACCTTAAAGGCGGACAGTGATGCCGCGCTTGCCATCTACGAGGACGAGATCGCGGATGACAACACCGTCAACGCGCTCCCCGAGGTGATTGACGCCAAGACCTTGCTGGATGCCGCGTACGCGCGGTATACCGCATCCTACAACGCGCTGCCACAGCTGCCCGTTAATTATGACGGCTTGGTCGCCAACTCCAGCGGCTATGTATGGGGCGCAAGTAAGTACAACAATAAATATCCCGCACAAGCGGTATCATCCGGCGAAATGCATATTCGCGTATATTTTTACAACAACGCCGCCAGCAATCCCGAACAATATTTGTTTTTTATCAATCTAACCGGGCAATCTCTCAATGGCAGTACGGGTATGCAGATCTTTACAAATGCGCTTGCCGCAAATGTCCAATACTTGACCGCGCGTCCGGGCGTCGCCGCCTCGTACAAGGTCAATCTCCGCGCGGAGGACCGCACGGGCAATTACAAGCCCTCGGTATGGCATGGGTTCCAGAACTTCGGCGGGCTCACGTATACCATTCCCGCAACGAATATGCAGCTGTTTGAGCTGGCGGTCGAGGCGATCGGTCAGATTGCCGCGAGCGGCGCCGTAGGGACGAGAATCACAACGGCAAAAACTGCCTGGGGTGTTTTGACTGCGGGCGAACAGGCGGAAGCGGACATGATCGCGCTGTTCGGAACCTTGGCGGAAAAGGAAGCCGCGTACTTTGCCGCTTATGCGGCGCTTGCGAACGAGCCGGGCAGCGGCGCGAATGCCTCGGCGATCCAAACGGCGTTCCTCGTATACGAGGGGATGCTCGACGCGTCCAAGGCCGCGGCGGCGGACGCGTACGAAGCGTTGATCGAGGCGGACGGCAGTCACTTTATCGCGCTGGTAGACGCCGTCGGGGCATCCAGAGGCGAGGAAGATAGGTTAACTCCCGCAAGCCTGGGGCTGCTGGTTGCGGCCGAGCTCTACTTAAACAATACGCTCCATGAGGACGCGCAACTGTTGGACGGCACAAACGGCACGCCCGACGTCGCCGCGTCGATCCTTTTGCTCTCGGCGCTCAGAGAAGAATGGGACGGCATGGGCGGTGAGGCGCAGACGCTCGATATGTCCAAGACCACGGTGGTATTCGGGGCGCCGGTATACGGCACGTACAATGACACCGGCTATCAGGTCACGCTCACGGTCACCGTTGCATTCTTTGCCGACGACGATTATGCCTTTGTCAGAGAGCTGGAGTCGGCTGTCGTGACGGTCGCGGACAACGGTTCGGCGGGGAGCAGCTTTGCCCTGACAAGGGTCGAAGGCCAAGTCGGCGTGTATACCGCAACGCTGACGATCCAAATGGCGGGCACCGGCGCGAGGACCTTTACCGCCTCGATCGGCGTCGGCGACGAGGTCGACTTTGCGGACGAGGACACCGTCAACGCGCCCGCAAAAACAATCGGTGCGCACGTGAACAGCCTGAACAAGCTGCAAAATATAGTGGGTTCTCCGGTCGTCGAACTCAATAATCGCGGCATAGTGACGGGGGACTCGATCAGCATCCAGAACACAGACTTTTCTTCGGGCGTAGGGCGGCTCGCAATGAACGTATACGTCGGCGGCCAGCTGGTCGGCTGCGCACACTTTTCGAGAGCTCAATCGGCCAACTTTGTAGAAATTTCTGTTCCTGCTATCAAAAGCACCATACAGACCCAGCTGGGTATTGCTACGGGCACTGCGGTGACATTTAAGCTCCTCTTGACCTGCGCCTCGGCGGCTGACGGAGGCGAACGGCTGTACCAAAATTCGGACGAGCACGGCTCTGTTCACAGCCTCACCCTGTAATCGGATCCCGGACGAATCGGACCGGTTTTGCCCCGCCGTCCTCTAAAAGGGCGGCGGGGGCAAGCCCGGACACAAAATAAGGAGCGCGCTATGCGAAAATGGATAAAAACGGTTGCTTCGGCGCTGTGCCTGTGCCTTGCTTTTGCGGCGTTTGCCGCCTGCGGCGGGCAAGCGGCGGGAGAAATATCGGGGGATGCGGAATATTTCCTGTCCTTGGTCGAGGCGCTCGAAACGGACGGCGTCACGCCCGATTCTTTCGAGGATTTGGACGATGCGCAGTTTTATTACGACGCGCTTCCCGACAGCGACAAACAGCAACAGACCGTCACCGAGGCCAAGGCCAAGCTGGACGCGTTTTTTGCGGAATACGAGCTGCTGGTGACGGCAAAGGACTTTTTGACTAAAGCAAAGGCGGTACCGGCGGCCGCGCAAATTACCGTCGGCGATCTCGGCAAGCTCACCGCGGCCGAAACGGCGTACGCGTCGCTGGCCGAAGCGGCAAAACAGCTGCGGACAGTCCGGGAAGCGCATGAGCGGGTGGCGGCGGCAAAAACGGCGTACAGCGCGCTCGTCCAAGCCGAAACAAACGCCTCGGCGTTTATTGCCGCGGTCAACGCGATCTCGGTGGACTTGGCTTGTCAGCCCGCAATCGAAGCGGCGTACGCGTTGTACGACGCGCTGACGGAGGCAGAGCGCGCGATGCCCGGTATTTCCGGCGCGAAGGCTGCCCTGGACGATAAAAAGAGCCAATACCAAAATATCGAAGCGTTTATCGAGGCCGCAAACGCGCTCGACGGCGAGACGATATACGAATCGGAACATTTAAACAACCTGCTCGAGCTATACAACACGCTGCCCGCCGCCGTACGTTCGGACGGGGCGGTGAGCGCCGCCAAAGGGCGGCTGGATGATGCGCTTTTGCGGGCGGAGGAGGTCAATGCGCCTCTTGACGCGGCGGCGTTTATCGCGCTGACAGTCGGATTGCCCACGGATTTTGCCCGGATACAATTGGCGGATCTTGACGCGATCGAGACGGCGGAAGCGGCGTACGCAAGGCTTAGCAATGCGGCCAAAGCCTTTTCCGGCGTTTCGGAAGCAAACGGCGCCGTCATTGCGGCGCGGGAGTTTTATACCGATCTAAAGGCCGCTACGGACTTTATCGCCTTGGCCGCGCTGCTTCCCGATACAATTACGGCGGCGGACGGCGGGAGGATCACGGCGGCCGAAACGGCTTACGCGGCGCTCACCGACCGGGCAAAAACGGTAGACGGCGTCGGTGAGGCAAACGACAGGGTCGTCGCGGCGCGCCTGCAATACGGACAAATCGCGACCGAGCGCCTGCCTGCGTTTTTCGGACTGGAGCTGCACCCCGAAACCATCTCGGACGGCGGATTTGTGTGGGGCGACCCCAACGGGCAGCTCGCGGCGTATAAAGGGCTTTACGGCGACGCGGCAATGTCCAACGCCGCGCTGCTGGAAAAAGTGGACTTTGCCGTCTATTTTTATCCATCCGGCGCAAGGGAAGGGGACGAGGCCGTGTATCGGTATGTGCTGCGGGACGTCGATCCCGAGCTCCACATCTTGCTGCGGAGCAGGATTCGCGAAATATTGACGGCCGCGGGCGTACCAAACGGCAATTATAAGATGACGCTGATCGGCGAGGATAAAACGGGAAAATTTTTGGACGCGCCCTTTCCCGGATTCTCGTCGCCCAATTACAATTTTACGGCATAAGGTTGGGGGAATAAAAATATGAAAACACGTCGCAAAAGTTTTTTTTACATGGGTGTCCTCATTGCGCTGGCGTCGGCCTTTATTTTGTCGGCCTGCATCGCATCGCCGCCGCCTGACGTCGATCCCGAGCCGGAGGACAAAGGGTCGAGCCTTCCCGTCATCTCGGTCGTGATCAACCAGATATACGGCAGGGGGTTTGAGGGGGTCGGCCTCGGCGATACGGCGGGCTCGCATTCGTTTGTGGAGCTGTACAACACGGGAACGGCGGAGGCGGACCTCACGGGCTACGCGCTTCATGCCGGCGCAAACGGCATAGACGAAAACGGCAATCCCTGGACGGCATGGAATTCGGCGCTTGCTCTCAGCGGCAAAATTCCCGCCAAGCATTCTTTTTTGGTGGCGGTGACCGCCAATACCGTGCCCTCGGAGACGGCCAACCTGACGATTGCGGCGGACGGATACGACCTTGCCTGGCCGATGAGCGCGTTTACCGACGCCGATCGTGTGGGCCTTTGCAATAAAAACCTAAAAATATGTCTGACGCGCGGCACCGGCGCTTTGGCGGTCAAAAACCCTTTCGACGCGGACGGCGCGGGAAAAAAGGTTGACGGATATGTCGATATGCTCAGCGTGTCGGGCAATGACTCTACGGTTTTGGTCGACGCGTATGAGGGCGGCGGCGCGGCGGCCGGGCAATCCAAGCAAAAAGCGGTACGCCGGGTATGGCTTGCCGATACGGACGAAAGCGCGTCGGACGTCAGGATCGTCGACTATCGCTCCAGAGAGCAAAACAGCGGCGGCGTTTCTGACATCGAGCTGGCGTTATACCGCCCGCGCAGTCTAAAAGACGGCGCTTGGTACGGCGCGGAGCCCGCCGAACAGCCGTCCGCACAGGGACTGATCATCAATCAAATCATGGGCATCGGGACAAAAAACAACGACGGCCAGTCGGCGTCACATTCGTTTGTCGAGCTGTACAACGGCTCGGACGAGGCGATTGATCTGTCCGGTTATACCGTCCAGGCGGCGGCCAACGGAACGGCTTGGATGTCGCTCGCCCTGTCCGGCACCGTCCTGCCTAAGCATTTTTTTCTGATAGTCCTCACAAAAACCGGCAATGCCGAGGCGAGACTCGTTTTGACCGAATGGGATCTCGCGTGGGAGGATGTTTCCTTCCCCAACAAGGGCTTAAAGGTCGTTTTGCTAAACGCTGACGCCTTGCTTGCCGTAGAAAACCCCTTTGACACAGACGGCAGCGGCACAAGAGCGCCCGGATATGTGGATATGATCGGCGTCGCGGGCAACGATCCCGACAGCACGATAGACGGGTTTGAGGGCGCATATTGGGCCGAACAATCCAAGCAAAAATCGGTGCGCAGAAAGAATTTTGCGGATACCGACGACAACCGGGAGGACACCGAGGTCGTCGATTTTAGAACCGCGGAGCTTGATGTCTACCGCCCGCGCAGCTTGTCGGACGGCGCTTGGAACGGATAGGGATCAACAACAAGGCGCCCATCCCCGTATGCCGGCGAAGAAAGGAGGAATCGCTTGAAAAAGTATATAAAAACATTTGCGCTGACCGTCGTTTTTTTGCTGGTATGTTTGTTTGCCGCGTCATGCGGCGCGCCGCCGCCGGAGCCCGAGCCCGAAGGGCCGGTTTTTGCGCTGGACAGATCTACGGCGGCGCTCATCGCCAAGGGCGAGCCTGTGACGCTGACGCTGACGATGGACGCGGCCATACAGGAGGAACCCGAGTGGACGTCCTCAAATTTCGATGTGGCACGGGTGACGCCGCTGGAGTCTTTTGACGCGGCGGACGGGCAAAAGACCGTCACCGCAAGAATACAGGGGATGCAGGAGGGCGCGGCGGTTGTTACGGTCACGGCGGGCGAAAACAGCGCCGTCTGTAATGTCAGCGTTGCGCCCGAGGACAGTCTTTCGGTGGTCAAGGCGCATATCGAGCTTTTGGCGGGCAGACGTGAACGGATCGCGGTCATCACGGCGCTGACGCCCGTCAAGTACGAATCGAGCGATGTCAGCGTCGCGACGGTGAGCGCGGACGGTTGGGTAAACGGCGTATCGGGCGGTGACGCGATTATTACGGTCACAGCGGGCGGAAAAAGCGTCATTGTCACCGTGAGAGTGACCGACGCCGAGCTGTCCTTGGCCGAAAAGCGCTTGGTGCTTTTCACCGGCGAGGAGCGCCGGCTCAACGTGGTGTGCAATGGGACGCCGCAGTGGTCGAGCGACAAAGCAAGCGTCGCCGCCGTGACGCAGGATGGGCTTGTCCGAGCCGTCAAAGAGGGCACGGCAGTCATTTCGGCCGCGTACGGCATCGCCGAGGAAACTTGCGAGGTCGTCGTCAGAGATGTTAAGTACGAAATCAGCTTAAACCGTGAAAGCGCCGAACTGACGGCGGGCGAAACCCTGCGGTTGACGGCAACGGTTAGGCAATATACGGCGGACAGTCCGCACGGCAGCGAAGCGGAAGGGGCCGAATTGATCGTCTGGTCGGTCACGGACGGCGCCGAGATCGCCACCGTCGCCGACGGTCTGGTCAGGGCGGCGGGCGTGCACGGCGCCGCCGTTGTCCGGGCGGCGCTGGTCTCGGATGCGGAAATCTGGGCGGAATGCGTCGTGACCGTACCCGATCCGCGTGCCGATTGGATCGGCGTCGGGACAAAGGAGGAGCTCTATGCCGCGCTCGGCAACAGCGCCAATTCCGAAGCGAAAATTTACCTAAAACAGGATATCGATTGCGACGGCGATGCGCGGGGCAGGTTTATGGAGACCTTTGGCGGCGTACTCGACGGCAACGGTTTTGAAATTCGCAATTTAAAAATAGACCGCTTTTTTACGACTGTCGGGGCGGCGGCTTTGATCGAAAACCTTTCGATCGTCGTGACGGATACGGGCGGAAACGAATACGGCACTTTTGCGCACGTTTTTGAGGGCGAAATGAAAAACTGCCGTCTGGACATCACCTTTTTCAACGCAACCGCCAACCATAAATCCGCAATCGCGCTGGTCGCCGGCAGCTCGCGCCTTTCTAACCTCATTATATTACTGCGCGGTACGACCGGCCCTAATGCGCACGTGCTGTTCGGGCAGGGCGGCGGCAGGAAAACGGCGGTATTTTATCACAACTATACATCCGTGTCCTTCCAAAGCGACGGCGCAACGTCAAAGACGGAAGTCGAACTAAAGCGAATCGAGACCTTTACGGGCTGGGACGATACTGTTTGGAGTATTACGGCGGGCGAGATCCCCACGCTGATTTCGGCGGCGCATCCGCAGGCAAAGCAGTTTATCCGGCTGGTCTCACTCATCCCCGCAATTGCCTCGCTCACCCCCGGCGCCGAACACCGCGCATCGGTCACGGATGCCAGAGCGTACTATGAAGGAAACTTGACCGATGGGGAGCGGGCGCTCAAAAGCGTGGAAAATGCGCTGGAGACGCTGGAGGCGGCCGAGCGGAAATTGATCGACATCGATGAGGAAGGGGAGACTTTCACCGATTTGCTGGCTATGTTTGATCCCGAAGAGCTGGAACTTTCCGACCGTTCTGCGGTCGCGGCGGCAAGAGCCGCGTACGGACAGCTGAGCGGCAACGCAAAAATGCTGCCGTCCGTCATCGCTGCGGAGGCCAAGCTGACCGCGTTGGAAGAAAAGATCGCACAGTTTGAGGCCGAGCAGCGTTTGCAAGAGGAAATCGCCGCCTTTGTCGCCTGCGTCAGTTTTAACGATCCGATTACGCTGGGCGATCAAACGGCGATCGAGTTGGCGCTTGCCGCGTATGAGGATTTGAGCGCGGAAGCGAAAGAGTCGGATGCGGTCATCGGGGCGAAGCTGGCGCTGGATGCGGCAAAGGACGCGCTTGACGCGCTATTGGCCGCGTCTGCCGGGGCGGACGCGCAGGCGTTTGTCAGCCTTGTGGACGAGATCGGATCGCCGGTGACAATCGCCGATGCCGAAGCCGTGACGGCGGCGCGTAACGCATACGAAAACCTAAGCGGATTTGCAAAGAATCAGCCCGGCGTCCCGGCGGCGTTGGCGCGTCTGGTGACGGCCGAAGCGGATTTGGCAACGCTGCTCGCCGAACAAGAGGCCGAACGTGTTAAGGACGGTTTTTTAGCGGCCATCACCTTTGCCGCGGACGCTTTGACCGCCGCCGACCGTCCGGATGTGGCCGCGGCGCGCGATTATTACGAGCAATATGTCGCGGACAACGCCCTGGCGGTCGGTATGCAGGCGGTAGCCGACGCGCTCGACGAGCTCGCGGCGGCGGAACAGTTGATCGCGGATTCCGATGCGCATACGGCAGAATTTGTGCGTCTGGTCGGCCAGATCCCCGCAAGCGTCACCTACACGAACGCAGCCGCTTTTTTGACCGCGTTAGAGCGCGCGGAAGGATATTTCACGACACATATCAAGGACGATGTGCTGGCGGCCGGACATCAAACGGCGCAAGCGACAATGACAGCCCGTCGGAACGCGTATGAGACGTATATCCAACTGCCGCCGGTCGATTTTTCCATGTTCCATACAACGGGGGGCTTGATGGACGGCCTGGTATACGACCCAGTGTCGATAGGGAGGGGTATATTGGGCGGCGGTCAGCTGGTCGGAAAAGTGACCGCCAAATTCGGCGGCAATCAAACCGAAGCAAGAGCGAGATGCAAGATCGTCATGGTGGTCAAGCGCAGCAACGGCACGGGTCTGTTTACGATGGATTTCCCGTGGGGCGGTTCGATCAGCGACGACCAGATTAAAGCCGCCTATCAAAACGCGGGACAAACACGGCAGACGGGCGACAAGATGTACTTCAAGATCGTCGGACTGCAAGGCGGAAACGTCATTGATTCGGTGGAATTTGGGCCTTTGATCTTTCCCGGGTAATCGACAGCATAGATGAGGAGAAAAAGAAAATTGCGTAAAAGATCTGTATTGAGTCTGGTGTTGTGCCTAGCGGTGGCTTTGGCGGCGTCCTGCGCGCCGGCGGCGGAGATTCCGCTCGGCGAAACGCCCGCGCCGATCCAGTGTAAGCTGACCTTTGATACGGGACTTGGGTCATACATCGCGCCGCTTACGGCTCCGGCGGGGACGCCTGTCTCCGCCCCGGCACCGCCCGTCTGCGAAGGCTATCGATTCGGCGGGTGGTATTTGGGCGAGAGTCTGTATGAGTTTTTCGTGATGCCCGAAAAAAGCATTACGCTGACCGCAAGCTGGATCAAGCTGTATACGATCACGTTTATAACCGGCTCGGGCGCGACGGCAATCCACCCCGCCGAGTATGCGCAGGGCGAAACGATCAAGCTACCCAAAAACCCCGTGAAAACGGGATACGCCTTTTCCTATTGGGTGATGAACGGCGCCGCGTTTAACCTGGTCGAGATGCCGGGCGCATCGGTCATACTGACTGCGGTATGGCAGGAAACAAACAGCATTATCTTTGACCTGGGCGAGGAAGCGGAAGCTTTGGGGGTGACGATGGATCCCCTCTCTGCGGTCGCGGGCGCGCCGATCGAAGAGCCTGTGCCTCCCAAAATGCCGGGCTATGTCTTTTCGCGCTGGCTGGATACAAGCAAAAATACCTACCTATTTGATAAAATGCCCGCCGCAAGGGAGACGGTATTGACCGCGAAGTGGGAGGAGGCTTCCGTGCTGCCTTCCATGTTCCTCGAGCTGAGCGACGGGTTTGGCAATCGGATCGACCTCGGCAGCGTGGATCGCGAAAACTATGTCAAAAGCACGGTGACCGTTCGAAATGCGGACGAGAGCCACAATTTTGCCAACGCCGCGGCGGAATTTCGCGGGCGCGGCAACGGTTCGTGGTCCGACAACGGAGGCACGGGCAAGCGCGGGTATCGCATCAAGTTTGGTTCCAAGCTGCCGCTATTTGGGTATACGGCCAATAAGCATTATGCAATTGTGCCTTGCACAAACGAGGGCGGCGGCGGAGGCGGCGACAAGACGATGCTGCAAAACGCGCTGGCATACGGTCTGGGGCGCGAGGTCTTTGATCATCTGGAATATACGACAAACGCCAGACTGATCGACGTTTATATCAACGGCGAATTTCGCGGCGTCTACCTTTTGGCCGAGCTTGTGCGTGTGGGAGAGGGGCGCATCGACATCAAATCGCAATACAACGTGCACGACACGGGGTATTTGATCGAATACGACAGTTATGCGGCCGGAGAGGGCGAGGAAGGCATCGCCTGGTTTCGGGCGCACAGCGCGCAAAAGTATCCCTTTGCGCTCAAATCGCCCGACCCGGACGACTATCGAAACGAGGGCATGGACGATGCGCAATGGCGCTTGCAGGTCTCATGGATTAAGAATAAGGTGTCCGCGCTCATGAATACCGTTTTCGATAAGAATTTTGCCGCTTTCTCGGAGCTTGCCGACGTAGATTCCTTTGTCGATATGTATCTTTTGCAGGAGCTGATGAAAAATACCGACGCAGGCTGGAGCTCTCTATTCCTTTACAAAAAACCGAACGGGAAATTCTATATGGGTTCGCCGTGGGATTTCGATATGTCCGCCAACACCACCCGCGGTGACAGGAGCCCGCAAAACCTGTATGTAGCGGGCACCGGCACCGGTAGCTGCATGAATGCGTCACCCAATACCTTTAGCGAAATGTTTCACGCGCTCTATCAAACGCCGGGCTTTTATGCCGCGCTGGTCGCGCGCTGGAAAGCCGTCTCGCCCGCGGTGACGGCATTTATCGGTCGTACGGTATCCGATTCCTTTATCGAGACGCACGCCTTTGCAATGGGTCGCAACTTTTTTAAGTTTGGCGCGTATGGACACGCCGGCCAAGGGGAAGCCGAAGCCGCGTGGGCAACCAATGCGTTAGCGCTGAAAAACTGGATATTAGACAGAACGGATTGGCTGACGAATACCGGCCCATGGAAATAAGCCAGCCATTAGGTCGTGTTTCCACAAGATAATAAGCGGCAGGTTACACTCGTGTCAACACTACCTAAAAAAGCAAGCGTCGGTTGAGCAAGGAGAAAAAAGATGGAAGAAAATATGCTGCGGCAATACCGCAAAAAACTGATCATCGAGGCCGGGATCAAGGCCTGTATTCTCGGCTTGGCAGGAGGACTTCTTGTCGGCGGCATCATCGCGCTGGTCTCGTACCTCACACATTTTATCTACGGATTTATCGTCGCGTTTTCCGCTCTGGCCGTCGTCGCTGCCGGGACGGCGCCCCTCTTGTACAAAAGGTTTTTCCGTGTCAACACGCAAGAGGTTGCCGCGCGGGTCGATCGGATCGGGCTGGAGGAACGCGTCATAACCGCCGCCGAATTTGCGGGCTCGGAGCGGTTTATCATCCGCAAGCTAAAAGCCGATACGGCCGAAAAGCTACAGACGGTCACGCCCAAGGCGATGAAATTCAAATTCCCCAAAAAGCTGTTTTTCCTGCTCGGCGCCGTGTTTGCGGCCTCCGCCGTCGCGCTGGCGTTCGCGACGGTGCAGGGTGCGCAGGCGATTCATTGGAAGCGTTACGGTTTGGATACACCTGCGGGCTTTCGGTATGAGACAAACACGGCGGTCACCTGGACGCCGGTTGAGGGTGCGGGCGCGGGGTATCACATCCGCATCGAGGACGAGCAGGGCGCGGCGATCACAGAGGCCGATGTATCGACAGAAAAAGCGGACGTGTCGGCGTTGGAGCCCGGCGCCTATTCGATCGTCGCATACGCGAAAAATTCGGGTAACCGCATCCAATCCGAGACATCGCGGCCGTTTCGGTTTCGGATCAAGACCGACGAACAAAAAGAGCGTGACGAAATCATCGAAAAGCTGCTGGAGGAGCTGCGTACCGCAATCCGGCGATCCGATGCGGAGGATCCACTCAAAGCACGGCTATACGCGGCGGTGGACGCACTGGACGAAGCGACGGACGAGGAGGATACCGCCTTGGATCTTGCGGCAAAGGTCGGCGCGGCGGCGGAGGCGCTTCGGGTCATTCTAAACGGCGCCGAAGTGACGGTGATTGTGTTCGACCCGAACAACGGCCGCAACGAGTCCGTCAGCCTGCGCAGAAAGCCGCCCGAACGGAATTTGAACGGTACGTTACAGGAAATAGCGGACGCCGCGCTGAAAGGCTTGGGTTATCCGAGAGCCGACGAGACGTTTAAGCTTTCGGACATTCCGGGCGCGCCCAACACAGTCCCCGCCAAAAAAGCGTTTATGGGCTGGGCGGTCAGAGACGGTGAGAACGAAACGGTTTTAAAAAACCGCGAGATCACCGAGGCGGTAGAAAACGGCGAGACGGCCTTTATCGCGGTCTGGCTCTCGGAGGATGAGATTATACAGCGGCTCTTGGACGAGCTTCGCAAGCTCATCGGCGAGGCGAAAGTATTCGAGGATCAGCGCGCGGCGCTGCAGCTTGTCGTCGACGCCTTAGAACAGCAGTTACAAGCGCTCGAAAAGCTGAGCGACAAGATCGAAGCCATTCGTACCGCAAAATTGGCGGTTTTAGGGATGATCGAATCCTTTCGCGTCACCGTCTCTTTCGATCCCGCCAACGGTCTTGACGACCCGTTTACCGTACATAAGCTGCCGCTCGAATTTACGGAAAAGGACGGGGTACCCAAAAAGCCCAAGAACGCGCCCGAGGAAGGCATGGCCTTTGCCGGCTGGGCGGCAGAGGGAGGCGAACCGGGAGAGGACGGGGAGCCGGAGGCTTTGGACGCCGCGGGCGTTGCGCAGGCGATTCTGGACGGCGCGCGCGAATTTACGGCGGTTTGGTATTGGCCGGATACGACCGATCCCCTCGACCCGGAGGAGCCCGACCCGGAGGAGCCGGATCCCGACGATCCCATCGAAGATATATTTGACGATACCTTGGAGGGACTGGAAAATCTGGATCAAGAGCCGTCGGAGACAGAGGGCGGCGGGACGCCTCCGCCGGACAACGAATACCGCGGCGACGAGGTCATCGACGGAAAAACACCCTATACCGATGTGGAAGGCTGGAAAGAAGCGATGGAAAAGCTATTGCGCGAGGGCGATCTTTCGCCGGAACTTAGAGAAATCATAGAACGGTATTTCGACACATTAAAGTAAGAACCTGCCTTGATGAATGAGGAAAACAGGTTCATAAGAAAAAAGGGAGAGGAGCTTACAATATGAAAAACAAGGACATAGAAGTCAACACCGGCACGGCAGAGGGAATCACCGAGGAAAAGCTTGGGCGCTTTAACGAGCAGTGCGGCAGGATCTTTCGGGAAATCCGCCGGGACGTCGTCGGACAGGACGATGTCGTCACGGGCGCCGTGATCGCGATGATCGCGGGCGGCAACGTGCTGTTGGAGGGCGTGCCCGGCGTGGGAAAAACGCGTCTGGTGCGCACACTGGGGAATGTGTTTGACCTGCCTTTTTCGCGCATCCAGTTTACGCCCGACCTAATGCCCGCAGACGTGACGGGAACGAATATTATTGTCAAGGACGACAAGGGCAGCTCACAGTTCCAATTTCAGCCGGGACCCATTTTTAGCAATATCGTGCTGGCGGACGAGATCAACCGCGCGACCCCCAAAACGCAGAGCGCGCTGCTGGAGGCGATGCAGGAGCACACCGTGACCGTGATGGGCGTTTCGCGCAAGTTAAACGAGCCGTTTTTTGTTTTGGCAACGCAAAACCCGATCGAACAGGATGGCACCTATCCGCTGCCCGAAGCGCAGATGGATCGTTTTATGTTTAAACTTTTGAGTACGTTTCCCAGCTTGGACGAGCTCGCGTCTATTGTCGACATGACGCAGGTCACGATGGCCGAGACGGCGCAGCGCGCGTGCGGCGCGGATGAGCTTTTAGAAATGCGTTCGACCGCAAAGGATATTCCGGTCGCCTCCGTCGTACAGACGTACGCCATGCGGCTGGTGTTGGCCACGCATCCCGACAGCGAGTTTCCCTCGCAAATCGCAAAAAAATACGTGCGCAACGGCGCCAGTCCGCGCGCGGCGCAGGCGCTGATTTCCACTTCGAAGGTGCGCGCCCTCATACAAGGACGGTATAATGTATCGTACGGCGACGTAAACGCGCTTGCGTTCCCCATCCTGCGCCACCGCATCAAACCCAATTTCGAGGCCGTCACCGAACGTGTCACGACAGACGAAATCGTCCGTCGCATCATCGACGAGCTGGGTGTGGAGCCGATCAAGACAAAATGAGCAATACCCGCATCATTGACGAGGATTTCATCAGTCGCTTAGAAGCGGTGTCTCTGTATATGCAGATTCCGATGCAGGGCTACTTCGGCGGCAACCACCGTACCAAAACCTATGGGAATACGGTGGAGTTTGCCGATTTTCGGACATATCAGCTGGGCGATGACATTCGCAGGATCGACTGGAACGTATACAGCCGATTCGAGAAATATTTTATCCGGCTTTTTGTGGACGAAAAACAGATGCATACGCAGATATTTTTGGATTGCTCGGCTTCGATGGGCAAAACCGATCCGGATAAGGGCTTGTACGCGATGCGCGTTGCGGCCGCTCTCGCCTTTTTGTCGGTCAAAAATATGGACAAGACCTCGCTAAAACGTATCCGAGGCAATTTTGCCGAGGATGCGGGCGGACTGATCGTCGGGAAAGCCGCTTTTTACCGGGCGGTCGGCGAATTGGAAGAAACCGTTTTTGCCGGCACGGCTGACCTTGCAACCGCGATTACCCATACCGATTCGGGCGCCGATAACGGGCTTACGGTCATTATATCCGACTTTCTGACCGAAAGCGACTGGAAAAAAGCGGTCAATTATCTATTATACCGCAAGCGGCAGGTCATGCTGATTCAGGTTCTGTCTCCCGAGGAACTCGATCCCGGGTATAAAGGGCGCGTGCGGATGTCCGACAGTGAGGCGGAGGATGTCCTGGACGAACGCAACATGAAAATGCGTATCACGCGCGCCGAGGTTGAAACGTATCGATTGGCGCTGCACGACTATCTCTCGGACATCAAGAGCTTTTGTGCCGGGCGGGGCGTATCGTTTTTTTCCGTGCGCAGCGACGACCCTGTCGAAAAGCTCATTTTCGGCAAATTGAATGAAGCGGAGGCGGTTCGATGAGTTTGGCCTTACCATTGGGATTGCTGGGCCTATTGGGCATCGCGGCGCTCATCCTCATTTATATCTTAAAGCCCAAATATGCCGAAAAAGCCGTTTCCAGTACGTTTGTCTGGAAGCTGACGCTAAAATACAAAAAGAAAAAACTGCCGTTTCAATGGCTCAGAAGCTCTCTGTTGCTCATTTTGCAGCTATCGATCCTTTCTTTGCTGGCTTTTTCTCTGGCGCAGCCGCTCTTTGCGGTTTCGATCGAGAGCGGCGAAAAAATTATTATACTGGAGTCGTCCGCGAGTATGCTGGCGCAAAAGGACGGGCGCACACGTTTTGACCGCGCGCTGACCGACATCACACGGCTTGCCGAGGAAACGGTGCCCAAGGATAAGGTTTCCGTCATATTGGCGGCGGGGACGGCCGTTCCGCTCGTCACCCGATCGGATGCCGAGGGTCTCATCAAGCTCTCGCTGACGGGGGTGGAGTGTGGCTATGGGCAGGCGGATATTCCCGGGGCGATGACGCTTGCCGAATCGATTTTGCGCGAAAACCCAAGTGCGGAAATCATCCTGTATACCTGCCGGGAGCATCCCGACTCGGGCGTCACCGTTAAAAATATGTCCGATCGGGAGTGGAACGCCGCTATTTTGGATTTTAAGGCGGAGTTTATAGAGGGCTATTTTCGGTTTTCCGTCGAGACGGCAAGCTACAATACGGCGGCCGATTTGTCCCTCGTGCTGGAGATAGACGGACAGTTTGCCGAGGTCAAAGCGGTGCGGCTCGGGGCGGATCAGCCGCAGACCGTCGCTTTCGGCGCCGCGCCCGTTTCGTACGATAACGCGCGGGTGTATATCGATGTCGCCGACGCGTTCGTTTACGACAACGAGTTTCGCCTGTTCGGCGGCGGCAAACAGAATTTCCGCATCCAGCTGGTAAGCAAGGCTCCCTTATTTTTGGGTGCGGCGCTAAGGGCGGACAGGAATTGCGATGTCATCGTGCCGGGTTATACGCCCGAGGCGGCAGAACTGATTCAAGCCGCGGCAAACGAGGCGGAACGCCTGATGCTGATCGATGGGTTTACGATCGATGATTATCTGTATGAATCCGCCGGTTATGATCTGTATGTATACGAGCGGATGACGCCCGGCGTTTTGCCGGTGGACGGCGCGGTATGGCTGATCAATCCCGAAAGCGAACCGTCCGGCAGCGGACTGAGCCTGGGCGCACGCGTTTCGGGCAGCTTCACGTTGACCGCGACCGGCGCGGGCGGCGAGGCCTACGATGCCGTTTTCGCCAACAATTTTCCGTACGCCGACGTCACGCTGAGCGATTACAGACGGGTGCTGCGCGCCGACGGCTACGAAGAGATTTTTACCGTGGGCGGCAATCCCGTGCTGCTTGCCCGGCAGGCGGACGGCGTCAAGCTCACCGTTTTTGCCTTGGATTTTCACAATACCAACTTGCCGATCACGCTCGGTTTCCCCATTCTCATCAACAACCTGATCCAATATTCCCTCACACGGACGACGGAAAGCTATCTTTACGAGGTCGGAAACCGTGTGGCTATCACCCCCGCCGCGGTGGCGACTTCGATCACGGTGGAGGGCGGCGGCATACGGCAGGACTTTGACGCCGTGAACGAAAAAGTCAGTGTTACGGTGAATAAAAGCGGCGCTTACACCGTGACGCAAACGTTGCGCACAAAGAGCACGGAAGAAAACTTCTTCGTACGCATCGCTAAGGGACAAAGCGATTTCAATTCCGTCGGGGAAGCGGTCAAGCTGCCGCCTGTTTCTGGCACGGCGCCCAAGGTATTTGATACAATAGATATTCTGTCATATCTTGCACTGGCGCTGCTTGCTATCATATCGTTTGAATGGGAGCGTCAATACCGTGAGCAATATTAGCGTCGTTTTTGAAAATCCCTGGTGGCTGGTTCTTTTGTTTCCCGGCATATTTTTGGCGTTGTTCCCGTTTTTTCGCCTAAAACGAAAATACCGGCGCAACGCGAATCGCATCGCATCGCTGTGTCTGCACTTGGCGATCGTTTTGATGCTGACCTCGCTGACGGCGGGTTTTACGGTTCGCGTCGAGTCCGTCTCGATCAAAAACGATGTGCTGCTCGTGGTCGACACCTCCGAAAGCACGGAGCCCGCCAAAAACAAGATCGACAATTTTATCAGACAAACGATCGCCCAAAGCGGCGAGGCATACAGGATCGGCATCGTTGCCTTTGCCGCCGAGCCAACCTATGCGGTCAAGCTGACCGCCAACACGCGGCGCGTCTTTTCCGATTATGAAAGCGCTTCTAAGCCGCGCGGCGGCGCGAGCAATATCGAGCAGGCACTCAACTTTGCAAAGGAACAGCTGTCGATCCCGCAAAACAGCCGCGTCATTCTCATCAGCGACGGCCTAGAAACAGACGGGGCGGGACGGGCAGCGGCAGGCGCGCTTGCGGCGGACGGGATCCGACTCGACACGGTTTTCTTTCCCTCGGGGACTTCGGATCGGGAGGTGAAGATCGTGTCGGTGGAAGTTCCGCCCCGCATCGGACTAGGCGTGAGCGCGACGGTTTCGGTCACCGTACAAAGCGCCGCGGCGGGTAACGCGCGGCTCCAGCTTTTCGCAAATGACGCGCTGTACAGCGAGCGGCCGATCGGCTTGAGCGGCGCGACGGACAGCTATGCCTCCTCGTATGTGCCCCATGCGCCCGGGTTGCACGCATTGCGCGTCAAAATCGTCGCCGAAAACGACCAAATCCTGCAAAACAACGAGTACTGGACCTTTATCTCGATCGAGGACGATGATCCAAAAATCCTGCTGCTCGAGAGCGTGCCAGGCGAGGCGGAAAAATTGAGAAGCCTCTACGACGCAAGGTTTACGGTAGACGTAAAAAACATTTTGGACGCGCCCGCGGCGATCGGCGGACTTCAAAGCTATGACGAGGTCGTTTTGGTTAATGTCGCGAATGCCGATATGCCCGAAGGGTTTGATGCGTTGCTATCCGCCTATGTCGGCGTATACGGCGGCGGCCTGTTCACTGCGGGCGGCAGCCGCGCTTACCGGCAGGAAGATATGCAGGATACCCTATATGAGGGGATGCTTCCCGTCAACATTACCGAAACTGTCGATCCTTCGGTCGGACTCATGGTCATGATCGATACCTCTTCGAGTATGTACCGCGAAAATGTCAATCCCGCTTATATGGGGGAGAATCGATTGGAACGGGGTAAGCAGGCGGCGCGCGACATCATCAATACTTACAGTCGGGATAAAGACTATATCGGCCTCATGCAGTTCGACGGGAGGGCGATGGTACGTTCGCAAATGGTTCCCGCGACACAAAAGCAGGCGCTCCTTGCGGCGGTCGATCAAATTACCGGCGGAAGCGGCTCTGTGTACACCGACGCTTTGCTTGAGGCCGAAAGTATGCTGATTGCCTTTGACCGTACGGACATCAAACACATCCTGTTTGTCAGCGACGGCGACGTGCAAAACGATTCGCGGTATAACGACGTCGTTTCGCGCATCGCGTCGCGCGGCATACGGCTGTCCGTGCTGGGGATCGGCAGCGGCGGCTCGGCCAATACGGCGGCGCTCACCGAGGTCGCGGCGCGGGGAGAGGGGACGTATATTCATGCGGATCAGCAGGCATCGCAGTCCGAAGTGTCCGGTAACGCGCGCGCCATTCTCGACGCAGTCAGAGGCAGCTCCGACGACATCGGTTCTTTTACGCCCTATATCTATCGCAATACACAGGCGTTGCAGGGAATCGCGAAACTTCCCGACGCCGGCGGATATTATGGGGCGCGGGCTAAGAATCCCGGGGACGTCGTGCTCAGCGTGGCTGCGGGCGGCGATCCGTTCTACGTCGAATGGGCGTACGGAACAGGTCGCGTTGGAAGCTTATTGTGTGACCTGAGCGGCGTTTGGAGCGAAAAATACTTTACCGACCCTATGGGCGTTCTTTTTCTCGAAAATATTGCCGCTAAATGTCTGTTCCCTTCGATACCGCTTCGCAACAGGGATATTACCGCTGTTTTTACCCCGCAAAACTTGATCTCGCACGTGTCGATCGAGACCGAAAGCGCTGTCGGTGATCGGATACAGGCAATGCTGGGGGCGCCCGACGGCGGCAGAGAGAGCGTCACGCTTACACAGCAGTCACAAAATACATACAGCGCGGAAATCAAAACCGAATTGCCCGGCGTATACGCGTTGGAGCTCATCAAAACGGATCGAAACGGCAATTTGCTTTCCCAAACGACGGCGTACACCGCTTTTTCTTACTCTCAGGAATATGCGGGCTTTGCCGACACCGCCGCTTGCGCCGGATTTATGGCGGATATCGCCCAAAGCGGCAACGGACGCGTTCTGTATCCGACGGATCGGTTGTTCGGGACAACCGCGGAATCCGTCACAGAAATGTACGATCCTCGAATCCTCTTTTTGAGCCTGTCCATCGTCTTGTTCCTGTTGGATATCGTCTTTAGAAAGTTCAAGCTGAAACGCAAGCAGAGGAGTGGACAAATCTAACCGTACTACTATTTTGTCAAATCTAATATTTGACTGACATATTTTAATCTCTCCGGGTTAATTCCTCGCGGTCTCTGCCGCGTTGACCAAAAAAAAGAAGCATGATATACTGTGGATATGGAGAGAGAGAGCGAGTATATCCACAAGCGGCACAAAGTGTCGGTACTATAGTTAAATAGTCTACAAATAAGGACCTGTGCGGCAGCTATTCGGCTGTTTTTCATCTGATTTTTTACGCAAATACCTCTAGTATTAGCGACAAAATCAGCTAAAAAACGTCTCAAATATCCGCTCGCACAAATGCTTATTTCTAAACTGTTTAACTATAATATATCATTACGTATGTCCGGCAAAATACAGACGGGTAGTAGTAAGCGAAGCAGTAGATAATACGATAAAAGAAACGTGTGAAGAAATAGAGAAACGATACGAGATAAGATTTTTAGAAATAGGGACAGA
>JAIRRW010000112.1 GCA_031255775.1 Clostridiales bacterium | reverse complement strand
CGGGCCTTTGACGGCGCGGCGCTCGGAGAAAAGGCGCGGTATACCTATGTGCGTTGCGACATTGCCTCGGCCGGGGATCGGGAACGGCTTTTCGAAACGGTACAAAGGCAATTCGGGGGGCTAAACGTCCTTGTCAATAATGCCGGGGTGGCGCCGGCAACGCGGCTGGATATTTTGGAGACAACGCCGGAGAATTTTTCGCGCGTTATGGACATCAACGTACAGGGCACCTTTTTCATGTGTCAGGCAGGGGCGAGGTTGCTGACCGAAACGGCAAAAAAAACCGGAGAAAATACGTACATAGTCAATATTTCGTCCATGAGCGCCTATACTTCCTCGGTCAGCCGCGGGGAATATTGTATCTCTAAGGCGGGCGTCAGCATGATAACCAAGCTGTTTGCCGACAGGATGGCGGAGGGCGGCGTCATCGTCAACGAAATACGCCCCGGCATCATCATGACGGATATGACCGCGCCGGTCCGTGGAAAGTATGAAAAGCTGATAGAGGAGGGCGTTACCCCCATAAAACGTTTTGGACAGCCTGCGGATATCGCAAGGGCGGCGGTTGCCATGACGAGCGGCGCCTTTGACTTTACCACGGGACAATCCGTCGAGGCGGACGGCGGATTCCATATAAGGAGACTATAATTTTGGGTTGTCGCCGTACGAAAATACCGATCATAAATACGGTCATTATCGGCAGCGGAGCCGCCGCCTATAACTGTGCGGATACGCTGTTTGATTGCGGCTTGCGGGATATTGCCGTGCTGACCGAAGGGATAAATACCGGCACATCGCGCAACACGGGCAGTGACAAGCAAACCTATTACAAATTGGGGCTTGCGGGAGATATTCCCGACAGTGTATACGCCTTGGCAAAGACGCTTTACGACGGCGGTTCGGTAGACGGGGATGTCTGCATGGCTGAGGCGGCAAATTCGGCAAAAGCGTTTTTTAAGTTGTGCGAAATCGGCGTGCCATTTCCCACAAACGAGTATGGGGAGTACGTCGGATATAAAACCGACCATGACCCCGCCCAAAGAGCGACGAGCGCGGGGCCGCTGACCTCAAAATACATGACGGAGGCGCTGGAAAGAGAAGTCATACGAAAGGAAATCCCCGTTTGGGACGGATATTATGTCGCCAAAATTATCGTTAAGGACAACGCGGTCGCCGGATTGCTGGCAATAGACGTCCGTGACGACGGCAGGGTGCGGGCGATTGCCTGCAAAAACATTGTTTTGGCGACGGGCGGTTGCGGGGGCATTTACGCCGACAGCGTGTACCCCGAATGTCATACCGGCTCAAGCTCTCTGGCGGTCATGTGCGGCGCGCAGATGAGCAATCTGTGCGAATGGCAATACGGGCTGGCGTCGATAAGGTTCCGTTGGAATGTTTCGGGCACCTATCAGCAGGTTCTGCCCCGATATATCGCGGATGACGGCGCGGGACGGGTAAGGGAATTTCTGCCGGAATATTTCCCCTCGCCGGAAAAAGCGCTGGACGCGGTTTTTTTAAAGGGCTACCAATGGCCCTTTGACAGCGCCAAGACGGCGGGCTCGTCCGTCATAGATTTGATTGTCTATCACGAAACCAAGGTCAAAGGCAACCGGGTATATCTGGACTTTACCACAGACCCCAAGGGCTTGGAAAACGGGTTTGCGGGGCTGTCCGAGGAAACGTATTCGTACCTAAAAAATTCCGGCGCGCTCAAAAAGCTGCCCATAGAGCGATTGCGCGCCATGAACCCCAAGGCGATAGAGTTATATCGCGCAAACGGGATAGAGTTGTCCTCGGCGCCCATGGAAGTGGCCGTTTGCAGTCAGCACATAAACGGCGGCGTGTATGTCGACAAAAATTATCAAAGCACTGTCTCCCGTCTGTACTGTTGCGGCGAGGCGGCGGGGATCTTCGGGCTGTACCGCCCCGGCGGCAGCGCGTTAAACTCGACGCAGGTGGGCAGTATGCGCGCGGCGCAGCACATAGCGGAACGGGAGCAAAGCGGCGGGAATGTCGAAAAATTTGATGCCGATGCGGCGCTTTCAGATGCGGAAAGCGAAAAACTGGAACGGTTGTTGACGTCGGCGGAGCGCGGCGTATCGAATGTCGGCGAAATAAAAAGAGACGCGCAAAGAAGCATGAGTCGGTGCGCCGCCTTTTTGAGGACGCCGTCCGCCTTAAAGGCATACCGTGCCCAAACCGCCGAAAAAGCGCGTGATTTTTGGCATGTCGCCCGCATCGATACGCGGAAAGAACGCGTCGAACTGTTAAAAACAGCGGATATTTTGATGACGCAGGCCGCAGTGCTGGACTCCATGGCATTTCAGTGCGATACTATAGGCAGCCGCGGCGGCGCGGTTTTTGCCGACAGCGTTGTCTTTCACGAGGGGGAATGTCTATGCCGGGCGATCCCGGAGGACAGGGCGTACCGGGACGAGATTGTCATAACGGAATATAAAAACGGCGAAATCCTCTCGCGGTCACAAAAACGGCGGCCGCTGCCCAAAACGGAAAGCTGGTTTGAAAAGGTGTGGAGAGAATACAACGAACGGCACAAGCTGTGAACGGCAATTGACGGCGAATCGGAGGAGAAGGGATTTGAATCAAGCAGTAGCGAGCGAAAAGCGAAGGGGAAACGCGGCCTTTCGTAAAAAAAGGAAAGCGACGTCTTTTAAAAAGACCTGGCCGCTGTATCTCATGTTTGTCTTTCCATTTATCTGGTTCGCGATTTTTTGCTATGTGCCCATGGTGGGGATCACCAGGTCCTTTATGGATTTTGTGCCCGGCAGCGGCATAG
>JAIRRW010000111.1 GCA_031255775.1 Clostridiales bacterium | reverse complement strand
GAGAGGTTTTACGCGGACGGGGACAACGCGCTGCATTCGTTTTGCCACGCGGACGGGCGGTACCATCTGATGGGCTGTATTCTCTCCGCCGCCGGCTGTAATACCTGGTGGCTGGAGGAAATTTTGGGCGCGCGGGATTATCAAACGTATAACGAGGAGGTCGAACGCGCGGGCGACGGCGGCGTCTTTTTCCTGCCGTATCTCATGGGCGAACGCAGTCCGCACAACGACGTGGACGCGCGCGGCGCGGTTATCGGCCTGTCCGGGAGCACGACACGGGGCGAGCTGGGCAGGGCGGTGATGGAGGGCGTCGCGTTTGCGCTCAAAAGCTGTCTGGACGCGGCCGAAAAAAGCGGCGCCGCTCCGACCGAAACCAACCTTTGCGGCGGGGGCGCCAAGTCCGCCGTTTGGCGGCAAATGATCGCGGATGTCTTGAATTTGCCCGTGCATACCCTAAAGACCGAGCAGGGCCCCGCGTACGGCGCGGTGATTCTCGCCATGACGGCTTGCGGCGTGTACGACAGTGTGCACGCTGCGGTCGCGGCCGTCGTAAAAACCGATAAAACCACCCTGCCGGACGCAAAAAGCGTCAAAACCTATCGCAAAAAGTACGAAATATTCCAAAAAATGTATCCCGCGCTCAAAGAGATTTTCCACGAAATAAAGGCGTCAAGCCAGGCATAAAGGCATATGCCCGTTGCTTTCCCCCGCGCTTTTGCCATTCGTCAAGTGCTACGGATTGGGTTTTTTAGGTGGGATGGCGGTGTATTTGCCGCGGTCGGCGTGGGCGTAGTCGATTTTGTTGTTTTTGGCGGTTTTTCGATATTCGCCGGGGGACAGGCCGGTCATTTTTTTAAAGACATACAAGAATTGGTTGTAGGTATGAAAGCCGCTGGAAAGGGCGATTTTTTTATAGGGCAGCTGCGAATTTGTCAGGAGGTCCTTTGCGTATTCCAGACGTTTTGACGAAATGTACGCGTAGACGTGCGTTTGATAGTGCTCGCGAAAAAGGCGTTGCAGGTAGGACGGACTGACGCCGACTTCTTTGGCGATATTTTTGACGGTCAGCTCGCCAAAAAGATTTAGGTGGATATATTTTAGGGCGCGGCGGATATACACGATTCCGATTTTTTCGTCGGATAACGAATTGCTCTTGCCGATGAGGGTAAACAGCTGATACACCAAGAGCTTGGACAACAATTTGTCCTCAAAATTTTCGGAATCTAGGGAGAGGATCTTGATTAGGGACAGCAGGGTTTCGCGCAGGTCGGTTGCGCTCTTTATGACGGCGTAACCGTTTGGCTCGGCGGCGATATTTTTTAACCCTTTTGACATCGACAAAAGATATTGCATATCAAACGAATACACATCGTCCGTGCCCTGACAAATTTCAAATTCGATGTTGATGATCTCGCAGGGATCGGGCGTTAAAATTTTATGATAGACATCGTTTGTTATCATGACCAGCTCGCCGGGGCGGATCGTTTTGGAAAAGACGACCTGCTCGTCCCGGTTGATCTCAAACACAAACGAACCGCTGTCGCAATACATGATTTCGATATAATCATGGGCGTGGAACCACATGGAAAAATCGGATGCAAAGGACTTCGCATAATAATTGCTGGGCTTTAGATAATGGTATCTTGTCAGGCTGTTAAAGGGAATCGGCATACGTCAAGTATAGTAGAATCGCAAAATTTTGTCAATCCGCCGAATGTAGCGTACAGCCCTGACGGAGGAGCGCCCGCTTGACGTCGGCATAGTCGAGCTCGGATACGGGCGTTTCCGTTTGATTGGATACCGCCGCCATGACGCCCGCCGCCTGTCCCATTGCCATGACGATGTTCATGACCCGGTAGGATGCGTGCGCGCGGTGTGTGCCGCTGATACAGCGGCCGCATACGATCAAATTTTCGATATGCAGCGGTTGGAGCGCCCGCATGGGAATATCGTACGGCTTTGTGGTGTGCGGCCGTCCGTCCGTTTCGGACTGGCCGCCGCCGGAGGGATTGTGAATGTCTATCGCAAAGCTAGCCCGATGCACGACGCAATCCTCAAAGCGCCTGCCCTCGATCAAATCCTCGGCCGTCAAAATGTACCGTCCCTTGATGCGGCGGGTTTCGCGAACGCCCAGGGTAGAGGCGGAACCGCGTGTGCGGATATGCTCGAAGCCGGGAATTTGCGCGCGCAAAAACTGATTGATTCGGGCGATTTGCGAACGCAGGAGGACCTCGGCTCTTTCGGTATCGCCGTCATGAAGCGGGTTGATTCCGTTTGCCTGGGTGGCGTTGACCAATCTTTCGCCCGGCGACCCCGTGGCGTACAGACGCACGATCGTGACGTTTTTGGGTAAAACGCCGTCCTTTTCCGCTTGTTTGCAAAGAGAGATGTATTCGCGTCCGTCGGGCAGGGTGGTATAATGCTCCTCATGCTTGCAAAACAGCGTGCTGGCTTTGTCCACGCCGTCGACCGTGTACATCAAAGAAACCGGCTGCAACAGCCCGTCGCCGTCGCGTCCGAGCATGGTCTCACAGCCGGCCATGGCGGCGACATATCCGTCGCCCGTGGCATCGATGACGCGCCGTGCCCCAAAGCAGACAAGGCCGTTTTGCGTTTGCGCGATGACGCCGGTGGCCGCGCCGTCCGACACGACGGTATCGACGACCGGCGTTTGCAGCCGAAAGGTCACGCCGTTTGCTTGAATAAAATCGACCAGCAACCCCTTTGCGTCCTCGCTCTCAATAGCGGTCGCGCTGCTCTTTGAGGACAGCAGCGCTAAAATCTCGTCGCGAATGCCGCCCTTTGCCACGCTCCCCATGATGGTCGTGACATGGCCGAGGGTTAGGCACCCGCCGACCGCGCCGTAGCGTTCTAACAACAAGGTTTTTTGCCCCAGCCTCGCCGCGCAAACCGCAGCGGCGATCCCGGAAGGGCCCGCGCCGCAAACGATCACATCCCAGGCGCCGCTTATGGGCGCGTTTTTGTGATAGGCAATGGTTTGATCCGTTTTGATCATATCCATATTTATAGACAGCCTCCTTTGGCGCACAAAAAGACGCGTTTCTTGGGTACATTATAGCATACTTTTGATTTAAGCGCCGCTGCGAAAACAAATATAGCCTCATTTGCGGGTCGAGTTACTCGAAAAAGTGAACTAAAATACAAATCACTATTTTAAAAAGAAAAAAGTTATGCTATACTCGTAAGCAATAGGGCTTGTACCGCAAAAAAATATTGTATAGGGAGTATGGTGAAATGAGTAGGGAGGGTATGATGGAAAAGACACGGGCGCTCCGGCGAAGCAAATTTTGCTTTATGATCGCGCTGATCGCGGCGGCGGTTGCCGGACTGGTTTTTTACGCGCTGCGCATGGGGCAGGCTTCCCCTTTTGCGGCGGCGGACGGCACGGACGTCATCGATCCGATTGCAAGATATGAATTTAGGGACGCGTCCGACCCGGGCAAGGACAGCATGGGGAAGTATCATCTGACCGCAAGATCGTCGGGCGGAACCCCGCCTGTCGTCGATCCGAATGCGGGTACCATTAAATTTAATAAGAATATCAACTCGGTACTTAGAGAAAACAATACGAATATGCTACAGGATGTGACGTCAATCACCTTGGCGGCGCAAATAGTAATGGCACCTAGTGTCAAGATTTGGGAGACGCCGCTGGGCTTTGGGCG
>JAIRRW010000106.1 GCA_031255775.1 Clostridiales bacterium | reverse complement strand
CGCCCAACATAGCGCATATACCTCCCCGTTTAGGCATAGTATGCGCTTCTTGGATGTGCATTATTCTCTAACACACGTTTTTGGCCGCGCCGAGCAGAAAGCTAGGGAGCGGCTAGATTGCGTGTCAGACGGACAACAGGCCGGGTACCGCCGAAGGGCGCGTATTTCTAATACGTAACCGAGGCGCGCGACCCACGAGTACGGTACCCGCTACCCTGGGAGCGATCAGATTGCGTGTCAGACGGACAACAGGCGGCTAGGGGGTGAGGGAGTGTACTTCACGTACATGACCTCACCCACTAGCCGCACGTAGTCCGTATCACACGTGATATGGCCGCTCCCGAGCACTAGTGTTCGTCTTTAAGATCATACCCCACATCCCCCATAATATTAGGCCGATTGCGCCAGTCCCGCCGGATCTTGACAAAGGTTTCGGTATAGACCTTGCAGCCAAGGAGCTTTTCGATATCCTGCCGCGCATGGGTGTTGATCCGCCGCAGCATCTCGCCGCCCTCGCCGATGATGATGGCCTTGTGCGAATCGCGCTCGGCAAAGAGATCGATCCTGATGTGCGCGGTGCCGTGCTCGTCATAGCGCATATCCTGCACGGCCACGCCGATCCCGTGGGGGATCTCGTCGTTTAAAAACAGGAGCGCCTTTTCGCGCACCAGCTCGGCGATCATAAAGCGTTCGGGGCGGTCGGTGTACGCGTCGGGCGGATAGTACAAAACGCCCTCCTTAAGCTCGGCGATCAGCGCGTTTTTTAGGACATCGACGTTGCGGCCGGACCTTGCGGACAGCGGCACGATCTCTTTGACGGCCGCCCGAGCCCCGTCGGGCTTGGCGTAGGCCGCAAACGCCGACAAAACCGGGTACAGCTTTTCGTAGGAGGTGAGGTCGATCTTGTTGAAAACGAGGTAGACGGGCGGCGAATTTTTGAGGTGCTTTTCCAAGAGCGCGAAATCGACGGGCGAAGGCTTTTTTAGGGCGTCGAATACGATGACCACCGCGTCGGCGCCGATGAGCGAATACTTGACGCAGGCGTCCATATATTCGCCCAGACGCGTCCTCGCCGCGTGGATGCCGGGCGTGTCCGAAAAGACCATCTGATACGCGTCCGTCGTCAAAATGCCGGTGATCCGGTTGCGCGTCGTCTGCGCCTTGGGCGAGACGATCGAGACCTTTTCGCCCACCAGCGCGTTGACAAGACTGGACTTGCCGACATTGGGTCGGCCTAAGACCGCGATAAAACCCGATTTCATGGTGATATGTGCTCCTCCGTCTATTCCGGCTCCGCCTGTTCCCGCGTCAACCCGGCCATAAAGAGGATTTCCTCCTCCTTTTGCCGCATGATCGCCCTGTCCGACTCGGTCTCGTGGTCATAGCCCAACAGGTGCAGCGTGCCGTGGACAAACAGATACGCCCGCTCGCGCGCGGCGCTGTGGCCGTATTCCCCGGCCTGCCGCCTGACCGCCGCGTTGGATATCAGGACGGAGCCAAGCGCCACCGCGCATAAGGCGTCGTCGTATTCGTAGGGATACCGTTCTTTAGTCAGGGGCTTGTCCGCGGCGGCAAGCGCCGGAAAGCTCAAAACGTCGGTCGCCCTGTCCAGGCCCCGCGTCCGACGGTTGATCGCGCGCATCTCCCGCTCCGAAACAAACAAAAGCTCGACCGCGCCCTCGCCCGACAGGCGCGCGGCCTCATAGACGCAGGCCGCAAGGGCGGTAAAATCGCCCTTTTTATCGCCGATAACCCTAATCATGCTCGGTAAATTTTCCGCTCGGGTATTTGACGCGTTCGTGGAAAAGGCCGCCGTAAATGCCGATAATGGTCTTGCGAATGATCCTTAGGTCGCGCATGGTGATGTCGCAGTTGTCAAACTGGCGCCGCTCCACGCGGTCGTTGATGATCGCGGTCAAGAGCGCCTCCACCTGTGCGGCGGTGGGGCCGGCCATAGAGCGGATGGCGGCCTCGGCCGCGTCGCAGACCATGAGAATGGCGGCGACCTTGGTCACCGGCGTGTCGCCGTTGTACGAATATTCGGCAATGTTGACCTCGCCGTCGGTCAGCTTTTTGGCCTTTTCGTAAAAGACCATGATGGGCAGCGTGCCGTGGTGCTGGACGGTGACGTGCTTGACCTCGTAGGGAATCCGGTACCGCGTGCAAAGCTCGTAGCCGGCGGAGGTGTGCTTGCGAATGATCTGCGCCGAAACCTCGGGCAAAAGGTCGTCGTGCGGATTGGTTTTGGATTGATTTTCGGCAAAATAGGAGGGGTTTGACAGCTTGCCGATGTCGTGGTAATACGCGCAAACCTTGGCAAGATAGGGGTTTTCGCCGATATTGATCGCGCATACCTCGGCAAAGCTGGCGACGGCCAGGCTGTGGTTGAAGGTGCCGGGCGCCTCGCTGATCAGACGGCGGATCAAGGGGCTGTTGTGATCGGCCAGCTCGATGAGCCGGTTGTTGGTCAAGAGGTTGAACATTCGTTCGAGGACGGGCTGGAGCATGACGCCGACCAAGACCTGTCCGAGCGCGCTGATGCAGATAAACAGCATTTTATCGAGAAAGACAAAGCTGTCGGACAGCAGCGAAAAGAGAAAGAGCGCCAGCGTATAGAGGAGGGCGATCAAAAAGCCGCGCACCGTATAGGTAAAGCGGCGGGCGATCGCCGACATCGAATAGGCGACGACCGAGCCCGTAAACACGCCCAAAAACATCATGAGGATGACGGCCTGGATGCGCGCCGCGCCGAGAATGACCGACTCGAAAAAGAGGATGACGGTCACGGACAGCGCCGCGATGGTGTTGGCAAAAAACACGTCGCGCTTATCCACCAGCGGAACCAATAGAAACGCGGTGATCGCGATGGGCATATAATAAATATCGGCGGCGGAGATGGCCGTCCCGGCGACGACGCCAAAGGAGACCGAAAAGCAGACCGCCATCAGCGATCGCGGCCGATACAGAATCTTTTTGCGCGAATAGACGACATAGGTAAACAGGGAGACGGTGATGAGCGAGAGGGTCATGATGCCGCTGCCGATCGCGCGGCCCCGAAACTCGCCGCCCGCTGAAAATACGCCGCCGGTGGCAAATTTGACCAGCATACAGCCGATATTGACGCCCAGCATAAGGGCAAAGATCAACAGCGCCTTGATGACGTCTTGAAACCCGTGTTTGCGGCCGGTATCGTTCATCGGTTGTTGTCCCCTCTTCGGTGCTCCGCCCTTTCGTAGGCAAGCACGATCCTTTGCACCAGCTCGTGCCGGACGATGTCCCGGTCGGTCAGCCGGCAAATATCGATGCCGTCGATCCCTTTTAAAATCCGGATCGCCTCGTTTAGGCCGCTCTTTTTCCCCTCGGGAAGGTCAACCTGCGTCACGTCGCCGGTGACTACCGCCTTGCTCCCCTCCCCAAGCCGTGTCAAAAACATCTTCATTTGCTCGTTTGTCGTGTTTTGCGCCTCGTCCAAAATAATAAAGGATCTTGAGAGCGTCCGCCCGCGCATATAGGCCAGCGGCGCGATCTCGATGATGCCGCGCTCGATCAATTTTAGATAGCTGTCGATGCCGAACATTTCCTGCAACGCGTCGTACAGCGGCCTGAGGTAGGGGTCCACCTTCATCTGAAGGTCGCCCGGCAAAAAGCCCAGCTTTTCGCCCGCTTCGATCGCGGGACGCGTCAAAATGATCTTGTCCGCCTCGCCCGCCTTAAACGCCATGACGGCAAGCGCGACGGCAAGATAGGTCTTTCCCGTCCCGGCAGGCCCCACGCCAAACACCAGCGTGTGCCGTTTGATCGCCCGGACATAATTGCGCTGGCCGATGGACTTGGCCTTGATCTGCTTGCCCTTGGCGGTGACGGCCACCGCGTCCACCGAGAGGGATATGATGTCGTCCGGCTTGTCCATCAAAACGAGGTCAACGGCGGACAAAACCCGCGCGCGGTCGAGCTCGTAGCCCTGCCCCGACAGCGATAACAAGTTTCGGACAAGCGTTTCGCAGCGCGCGGCGTCCTCCGGCTCCCCGATAATTTTTAAAGCGCCGTCCTCGGGCTTTAAACTGACACGCAGGCCCTTTTCGATGAGACGCGCGTTTTCGTCCAGTGTGCCGAAAAGTGCCTTTAGGCCGTCCGAGCTAATGTCAATATCGATGGTGGTCATTGGCGTAATAAGCGGTTCTTCCTCTCTTTGATCGATTCTGTCGTCCGTATCTGTCTCTATATGCTCATCCGATCGTTTGACCGATCGTCAGTTCGCCCTGTATGTGCACGTGCACGCGGATCAGGCTGTCGGATAACGGCTCCAGGCGGGTCTCGGCGGTGAGGTTTTTCGCGTCCCGGTCGATAAAGGCGGCCAGCCGCTCGCGCCTCATGGTTTCGCAAATTTCCTCGGGCGTCCGCGTGACCAGGACGCTTTCGGTCTCGAAATACGCCGTCTGCGTAAAGGTCAAGGGGACAAAGACGTTCATCGCCGCGCTTGACGTGCGGCTCTCGTAGGCCGCGTAGGGGGCGGTCGGCCTGCCGATCGAAAAGCCGAACAGGCTGAGCCGGGTGCGGCGCTTCGTCCTGCCGGTGCGCCGAATTTCATAGACGTCCAGCGGGACCGTTTCGGTCACGGTCTTGACGATGCGCCCGTACACCGTCCCCGACGCCGGAACCTCGCGCATAAACGCGCCGTTGGTGTCGTAGACCGCGCCCTCGATCAGGACGTCGCCCGCCTTGACCCGACGGCCGGGCCCGACCCTTGCCGTGCCGGAGGCCGTGACGATCCCGGTGATCTCGGCGTCATACGCGGCGATCACGCTGCGGCCGGAGGGCGGCGGCGGCAGGTAGGCGGTCTTTTCGATGACGTGGATCCTAAGCGTACTGCCCGTGATCTCGACGCTGCTCTCGGCCACGCCCGGGTAGGCGTTTACCACCCGCCGGATGTCCTCGCGGTCTAAGCCGTTGATCCGCGTCCCGGCGGCGATCCCCTCGGCGGCCAGCGCGGCGATGAGGTCACGGCGGCTGATTTCGGACAGGTCGTTGACCTCGATCCGTAAAATGCTGCCGGTCAGCGTAAAAAACAGGATCAGGGCGGCGGCAAGCCCGGCCGCGATGCCCGCGCGTCGGCGATTTGCCCAAAAAAAGGAGAAAAGCCCGCTTTTTCTCACGGTTTTGTAAGTATAGCACAACTCCTCTAAAATAGCAAAAGTTTTTTGACTTTCTTTTTTTCGGACGGTCAGCCGCATCAGCCTGCCGCCCGGCTTTTTGACGTCAATCAGCCGAATATCCGCGTCCTTGAGCCGATTTATCAGCCGGGTCTGGTTGACCCCCTCGATCTCGACGGTCAGCCTTTCGCCGTTCAGCGAAAAGTCGGCCGGCTCCGGCCCGCGCCCGTCGGCCTTGCCCGCGGCCTTTCGCGGCTTTTCGGTTTCGGGCGGGTTTTTCGCTTTGGGGGCTGCCGGCCGGCCGATCCGCTTTTCGCCCTTCCCTTTCTTATTATTCAACATATGTCGCCCGAATATTTCCCTTGATGATCAGCGATTCCTTTTCGAGGTCGAATACGCACAGATCGACGCCCGTGACCGTCAAAACCCCCTTTTTGACCGTCATGATCACCTTTTCCTCCGAGATCGACACCAGACGCTTGATCCCCTCGATATAAATGCTGTCGCCGTTGTAGTTGATGATGTTATAATTGCCCGCCGTCCTGACGCTGTCACCGATCGCGGACGCGATTTCGTTAAAAAAGCTCATGAATGGCCCGCTCCTTGATTGAAAACCTGCCCGATTACAGGCGTGTAAACACTACTTAATTGTATGCGCGGACTTTCCGCCAAAATACCCGTAAAACAAAAAAACCCCCATTCGGGAGGTTTTAGTCGGTCAAGAAAGTCAACAATCCTTAATAAATTCGGAAGCAAGCAAAAACGACGCTTTTTGCTTGCGGACACCGTATAAAGTTCGGCTAAATGCCGCTTGCGGCATTTACGTTTGGCCGAAAGCGGCAGCGCGCTTACTGCGCCTGTTGAGCGGTCTCGTAAACGCTGACCGTTTTCTTGTTGTTTTGACGCTCGAATATGACGATTCCGACGATCAGCGCCAACAGGGTGTCGTCCCCGCCGCGCCCAACGTTTTTGCCGGGATGAACCGCGGTGCCGCGCTGCCGAACCAAAATATTACCGGCCAGCACAAACTGCCCGTCGCCCCGCTTGACGCCCAGACGCTGCGCGTGCGAATCGCGGCCGTTTTTGGTGGAGCCGCCGCCCTTTTTATGCGCGAATAACTGTATATTGATAAACATTTTTGTGATTCCTCCTATTTTTCGATGACGGTCAGCCCGATAAAATCCGACCAGTTTTCGTGCAGATCGCGTATGCCTAAGAGCATCGTATCCAAAATCATGTCCGCTTTTAGGCGTTCGGTCTCGTCAAGCCCGCCTTTTAGCTCAAACCTAAGGGACGCGTTTTGATCGAGGACTTGATAATCGACCGCCAATCCGGCCGCCTGCAAAAGCCCCAAAAGCGCCGTTTGGATCACCGAGGAAAGCGCCGCGCAGACAATGTCCTCGCCCTCGGCGCCAAAGCCGGTGTGACCGTCCGCCGCCACTCCTAGGATGTGGCCGTCCCTGCGGGTTATCTCTACCCTGGTCATATCGGTTTTTACGCCAATTTTTCGATCTTGATACGCGTAAAGTACTGCCTGTGCCCCTGCTTTTTACGGACGTTTTTTTTGGGCTTGTACTTAAAGATCGTCAATTTTTTGTCCTTGCCCTGCGCCAGAATACCGGCCGTGGCCTTGACGGCTACCTTTGCGCCCGCGGTCACGGTCTCGCCGTCCACCGTCATGATGACGGGGAGCTCAACCTTATCTCCCGCCGCGCCTTCGAGCTTTTCGACCTCCAACACATCGCCCACGGAAACCCTATACTGCTTTCCGCCCGTCGCGATAACTGCGTACATCTAAGCTACCTCCTCACTGATGTCTCCGTTAGGCAAGGCAGCGGGCAAAACCCGCATTTTAACGGCCTCCGCTATACGGCTCAATTTTTATTCTATAACAATTTGTCCCTATCTGTCAAGCAAACGGCGGCAAATTTTTAGTTGCAATCGTCAAAATCCGTCACAATCGCCCAAGTCCGCGCATATAGACGGCAGTATGAACGACAAATACGACCGGGAGGCCGCCCGCGCCTACGCGCTCCGATGGGCATACGGCCGAAACCCCCGCTATGCCGACTTTTCGGATATGGGGGGCGACTGCACCAATTTTGTCTCCCAATGCCTCTTTGCGGGCGGGCTTAGCATGAACTATACCCCCGTCCTCGGTTGGTATTACCGCAGTTTAAACAACCGCGCGCCCGCCTGGACCGGGGTCGAATACCTGTACCAATTTTTGACCCGGGGCAATTCGCGGCCCGGCCCCGGCGCCTATGTTTGCGCGCCGGAGGAACTGATGCCCGGCGACCTCGCGCAGCTCTCCTTTGACGGCAAAACCTTTTCGCATTCGCTTTTTGTGTCCGATGTGACGCCGTCCGGCATTTTTATCTGCACGCACACCTATGACGCCCGGCAAAAAAATTTGGCGTCTTATACGTATACCGACCTCCGCCCCCTGCACATCACCGGCGGTTTTCGCTAGCGCAAAGCGGCGTGACAGATAGTGGGTTGATACGGGCTACGTTTGTCTTGCCGCCTCGGTCATGTATGTCCATATACACTCCCTTCGGCGGCAAAACAACTGTTGCCCGTCTGAACCTCACTCTTT
>JAIRRW010000028.1 GCA_031255775.1 Clostridiales bacterium | reverse complement strand
GCGCCGGCCTCCGCGCCCGCCCGCGCCTCGAGATTCTTTTTGGTAGAGGCGGACAGCTGCTCGCCCAACAGCTCGCAGAATTTGGCGGCGTGCTCGGCCTCCTCCAGGGCATAGCGCTTAAAGGCCTCGGCGACCTCGGGATAGCCCTCGCGGTCGGCAACCCGCGACATGGCCAAGTACATGCCCACCTCGGTACATTCTCCGGTAAAATGATCCTTGAGCCCCCGGACAAGCTCCTTGTCGTCCACCAGGCCGTCGCCCGGCTTGTGCTCACAGGCAAACCCGGCCTTTTCGCCCTCGACGACCGGCTCAAACTTTGTCGCGTTGCACTGCGGACAGGCCTTGACGTCGTCCTCGACCAGCAGGCCGCACACCAAACATCTTTTCATACGTTCTTACTCCTCCCAAAGTTTTTTATCGTACCCGCGTACGCGCGGTTATACGCATGTAACGGTCAGACGGACAACAGTTGTTTTGCCTCCCCCCGACTGACCAAAAAGTGTGTCAGACGGGCAACGCGTGAGTTGTTCGGAGTGGACAAAGAGTGAGGTTCAGACGGGCAACGGTCTATTGCCTCCCCCCGACTGACCAAAAAGTGTGTCAGGCGGGCAAATCTTGCGTTGTGGGGAGTGGACAAAGAGTGAGGTTCAGACGGGCAACAGTTGTTTTGCCGCCGAAGGGAGTGTATATGGACATACATGACCGAGGCGGCAAAACAAACGTAGCCCGTATCAACCTCACTATCTGTCCACTCCGCGGGCGCAGGCGGCACAAAGCCCATAAAACACGCGTTTTTCCTGCCGAACGCGGCAGCCCGCGTCGCGCACGGCGGCGGGGATCTCCGCGGGAAGAAAGAGGTCGCAGATCGCCCCGCAGGCGTCGCACACAAAGTGGGCGTGCGCCGAAACGTCCGCGTCAAAGCGCTGGCTGTTGTCGGTCGTCTCCACCGTGATCAGGCGGTTTTGCTCGGCCATTTGGCGCAGGTTGCGGTACACCGTCCCCAGCGAAATGCCGGGCATCGATTTTCGCGCCTCACGGTACACCCATTCGGCGTCGGGATGACGATCCGTCCCCTTGACAGTCCGATAGATCAGCTCGCGCTGCTTGGAAAACCGCTGTGCTTTCACGCGTATCGACTCCTAACAATAATGATTCTTATTATTAAGTATACCCGGCTTCCCGCCGCTTGTCAAGCAAAACGCCGCTTTTTTTAAATACTGTCTTTCGTCCACTGCGCCACGGCGTTGACGACGGCGGCGTCCGTGACGGTGAGGTTAAGGACGTCCTGCGCCTCGGCATAAAGCCGTCCCTCGATCAGCCGGCCGGCAAAGGTATGCCCCTCGCGGAAGAGGTAGATGCGGGTGACGGCGCAGGCATCGGCCGCCGCGTCATAGGCGTAGCTGACGGGGCGGGCGTTGAGGTCAACGCCCAGCATTCCGCCGGACAGGAGCATGACCGCCAAAAAGGCGGCGGCTGCCACCGAGAGGAATCCGGCCACGACGCCGACCCCGCGCGCCCGCGCGAGGATAAAGGACAGGAGATAGACAAGGCCGCGCAGCAGTCCGGCCAGGCCGAAAAACGCGGCGTACGCGCCGCCCACCGTGCCGCCCCAGCCCGCCATGATCGCGCCCATGGGGAAAAAGCAGGCGTAAAACAAGACCCGCCGCCCCTTAAACCCGAGGTACAGGACGGGAACGGGCAAGAGCGTGAGGACGAGAAAGAGCTCCAGCGCGAGAACGACAGACGAAAGGGCGAGGACGGCGGCCGAATAGCCCGACAGAATGAGCCGGATAAAAAAGACGAGGTCCAGCGCGGCCATCAGCCACATCCCGACGTTGGCGGCAAGGTGCGCCGTCCGGTTTTTTTGATACCTGCGGTAGGCCTTGGGCGACGGCGCAGGTATGCGCGGCGGCTGAACCGCTTGCGCTTGCGGTTGCGCTTGCTGTTGCGGTTGCGCCTGCGCTTGCGGCGTCGGCGGCGTCGGCGGCGTCCCCTTGCCGCCCAAGCCCAAGGCCTTTTTTATTTCGGTTTTAGCACGGTTTAACCCGTCCTTGATCCGATCAAAAATCTCTTTTTTCATACCTTATTGACATCCTCCCTGAGCGGGGAAAGTATTCGCGCGGCAGGCGCACAGAACAGAGTGGAAAATATTCGCGCGGCAGGCGGGCAACAGGCGGTTGGGGGGTGAGGGAGTGTACTTCCCGTACACGACCGATCCCCCCAGCCGCACGTAGCCCGCATCCCGCGATGAAGATTTTTCACGTCTTTTTCCACCCCGTATCTTCTACCTGCCCCGCCAACACATACTTGCGGCAGATCCGTTTTAGGCGGCTTTCGTCCGGCCGATAGAGGACAAAGACGATGTCGGCGTTGTCCTCAAACACGCCCACCGCTCGAAACAGCTTGTCCCGAATGGGCAGCGCGTTGAGGCGTTTTCGGCGCGTTTTGCTGCTTTTTTCGAGATAATTTTTGCCGTCGGACTCGGCGACGGCGGCGCACAGGCGGCAGATGGTTTTGTTTCGTTCGGGGGCGCAGTCGGCGCAGTACAGCCCGCCGCAGTCGGCGCAGACCCCGAGCGCGGCGTGGGGCCTTAGCTTGCCGCAGGTCTTGCACAGCCCGACGTGGCCGCCGCAATATATTTTGCCGCCGACCGACACCTTTTTACCGGGTTTTTGCCCGGCGGCCGCCTTGAGCGACCCGGCGGCCGTCAGCCCGTCGGCGTCGATCGGCTTGCAGTCGGGGCAAAACGCTTGCGTGCAGCCGGGGTGCGCGCAGACCGCCGCGCGGTCACGGGCGACCACGCCGCCGCACGGACAGGCGACGCCGTGCTCGAAGCACAAAAACGTCCCGTCCCGGTCCCGCTTGACGTCGTCCTTATAAAAGGCCCCGCCGCAAACGCCGCAAACGCGCGTGTCCTCTTTTTTTCGGTAGACCAGCCGCACGCCGCCCGCGCCGTCGGGCGTCCGGCAGAGGGCGCAATCGCCGCGCCGATAGAGCGCGGTCTTAGAAAACTGCGAAAACAGCTTGTTGCGCGGGAGGGACTTGGCGGCGTTTTGGACATACTCCGCGCTCATGCCCGGCACGGCGGCGCCGGCGGGCGAGAGCGGCAGGCCGGACCCGGCGTCGTGAAAGACGGCCGAACAGCGCGGACACACCGGGTCGCCCGTCTCGCAGCAAAAGCCGGTATGCGCGGCGCAATAGCGGGCGCCGCACACCGAACAGGCCGCCTCCAGGAGCGTCCAGCCTGCGCAGCCGGGCTTGCCGCAGCGGACGGCGCAGGCGGTGCAGCACACCGTCTGCCGCCCCGAATTTCCGCTTGCGATGACCAGCTGCGCCCCGCCGCCGCCGAGGGGCTTGCCGCAGTGGGGGCAGCGGTGCTCGAGGTGGGGGGCGGCGGGGTTGACGGCCACCGAATAGGACAATCGCGCCCCGGTGCGCGCGTCCTCGACCGTGTACGTGTACCGATAGTTTTCGATCTCGTTTAGAAAGACGCCGATGGGCATGAGCCGACAGGTCACGGTCGAATTAAAGGCGTTTTTCTCCTCGCCGTTTTCGGCTTTTAACAGGCGGAAATGCCTGTCCCGCGCCGCGATATAGCGATAAAGCTCGGAGGCGGGCTCGCCGCTCAAAAACTCGATCAGCTTGCGCCGCGCCCCCGCCTGTTCGCGGATCTCGCCGATGATCCCGTTGAGCTGCCGCCGCGTCTTTTCGTCCGGCCCGGGGGCGGCGGCGTCGTCGTCCCGCGCCGACTCGTCCCGCGCCAGGCGGGCGTAACTCATTTGCGAAAAATAATCGGATTGGTTTTCGTCCACGTCCAAGAGCACGCTGTCGATGACGTTGTAGAGGGTTTCGGCCGCGTCGATGTTGTCGAGACATTCGATGAGGAAAAAGAGCTCGTATTTTTTGGCGCTGTCCTGCCGGACGACCCGGCGTCCGGCAAACGAAAAGCCCGGAAAGGTGGGCGGCGCGCCCAAGTCCTTGACCTCGGTCAGGCGGCTGTTGCAGGACAAAAACGAATATTCGGCGCCGATCTTGGTCAAGAGCGCCTCGACAAAATCGGTCGAACGGTTGACGTGCTCGACCCGGCCGCCGCGCTTGGCGCCGCCGCTCTTGGGCTTGTAGGTGATGTACCGCCCGCGCCCGTCCAGCTTGACATAATAGGCGTTGGCGATCTCCTCGCCCTGCTGTTTTTGAAGCTCCTGCCGCTCCTGCGCCGTAATGCGGCGGTACTCGTCCAAGACCCCGGCGGCGTAGGACAGCCGCACCAGCCGCTCGATCGCCCGCACGCTCTTGCCGGAGGCGCGCGCGGCAAGCTCGCCCCCGCCGCCCTTGGACGCGCCGTCCGCCATTGCTTGGAGTATTAAATTGAGCTCTTCGGCTTTGCGGTTGTCCGCCATGATCCACTCCTCACGGCGTGACAGATAGTGGGTTGATACGGGCTACGTTTGTTTTGCCGCCTCGGTCATGTATGTCCATATACACTCCCTTCGGCGGCAAAACAACTGTTGCCCGTCTGAACCTCACTCTTTGTCACGCCAAATACCAATAACTCATGATTTGTCCCTTCCCTGCCCCTAGAGGTCGTGTTGACACGAGTGGAATCGAGCAGGTTTTTAGAGATTTTTGTGTCTGTTGAAACGATTTTTCGCAGGGCGTAGCAGCGCTACGTGCAAGAAAATTCGTGATAACAGGCGCAAAAAGAGCAAAAACCTGCCG
>JAIRRW010000124.1 GCA_031255775.1 Clostridiales bacterium | reverse complement strand
TGCTCTCTGAAAATTGCTTTTTTGCACACACTAAAAATGCAATTAAGTCATCAATCTCATCAATTTTCAAGAGAATTTCGATGCTTTTTAATTCGACTTGCCTATTCCTTTTTGTTGTCCCACTTAACGACTTCATTATAAATGCCACCCCCAAATTTTTGGCCGATTCCCGCGCGAGCGCGTCAGCGCGTTAGCGGCAGCATCGTTAACCGCTTTTTCCAGCGGCCGCTCAGGGCAAAGATGACTGCCGTGAGCGTCCCGACCACCCAACCGGCCGGCCAGCTCCACCAGATTCCCGTTTCGCTGCCCAAGAGATGGGCAAAGAGGTAGGCGCCGCCTACGCGCACGACGAGGTCCAAGAGCGTCCCGACGACAAAGCCGCTCATGGCGCCCACCCCGCGCAACAGCGCGTCCGCCCAAAACTTAATGATCACGACAAAATAAAAGGGCACGATGGTTCGGAGCATCCGGCTCCCGATTTCCACCACGACCCCGGACGCCTCGTCCGCCGCGAACAGAGCGATCAGATCGGGGGCCAAGGCCAGCCCGACGGCCGCCGTCGCCGCGCAGCTGATCAGGATGATCATAAACCCGGCGCGCATCCCCTGCCCGATCCGCTTATGCGTGCCCGCGCCCGCGTTTTGCGAAATAAAGATGCTGAGGGCATTGGCCTCGGTGACCGTGATCTGCACCAAAAAGGCGGATATTTTGACGGCCGCGCCGTACCCCGCGATGACGTCGGTTCCGTACGAGTTGACCAAATTTTGGATAAACAGCTGGCCGACGGAGACCGTCGCCGCCTGCAAAATGCCGGGGACGCCGATGCGGATCAGCTCGATAAAAATGGCGCCCGAAAACAGCCGATACGGCTTTTTGAGACATATGTACGCGCCCATCGAACGCAGCGCGCGCCCCGCCGCCGCGATAGATCCGATTTTTAGCGCCCTTTTTCCGGCGGCCGCCGTCTGCGGCTCGGCTGCTTGTCCGTCCGTTTTTTCCGCCTTGACCTGCGTCAAAAGGCCAAACAGAACCGCGACGGACAGAATGGCCGCCGCACCCTGCGCGGCCACCGTCGCCACCGACAGCGACCAGACGCCCGCGCCCTCAAACCGCAAAAACAACAGATCCAGCCCCACGTTTAGGACCGTGGACGAAATGAGAAAGATGAGCGGAATGACCGAATTCCCCAGCGCCTGAAAGGTGACGCTACAGGCATTGTACACGTAGACAAACGTCATGCCCAGCGAATAAAATTTGAGATAGGCGGCCGCGTCCTCCAGCACCTCGGGCGGCGTGGACAGCAGCATGAGGAGGGGCTTTGCCGTAAAATAGGCTGCGGCCGATATGACGACGCCGATCGCGGCGAGCGACAAAAAGGAGGTGGAAACGGCGGTTTTAAGTCCGAGAATGTCCTTTTTTCCGTACGCGCGGGACATCACGACGCCGCAGCCCACCGAATACCCCGTGCCCACGCACAAATAAATAATGGTCACCGGATAGGAGGCGCTGACCGCGGCCAACGCTTCCTTTCCCAAAAACCGGCCGGCAATGACGCTGTCGGCGATGTTGTACAGCTGCTGAAACACGACGGACAACACCATCGGCAACGAAAAAAGCAGCAGCAATCTTAGCGGCCTGCCAACACTTAGGTCCTTCGTCTGCATACGCTCTTACGCTTGTTCGTCCCTTCGAAAGCGGCAAAATTCCTCACGTCCGTTTCCAAAGAACATTATAGCCCCGGATCAAAAAATAAGCAATCAAAATGATTAGGTCGTGTTGACACGCGTGTAATAAATCGGTATTTGCCAAAGAGCAAGCTCCGGACACGCGGCTGCGCCGCCTGCCGCAGCAAAGCCGCGGGGTATTTACCGCTTTGCCGGCGTCGCTAAAATGCCCTTGCTGGCAAGCGTTTTTGAGCCCGGAATCGAGCAGGTTTTTAGAGATTTTTGTTGCCTTTTGGTCGGGCGGGTTTTAGGGGGCGGGTTGCAGGGTTTCGACAAGCTCGGGGAGGCCGGGCAGGTTGCGGATCAGGGTATAGAGCAGGATGACGGCGAGGATAAGGCCCGGGACGGCGTTGTCGATTTGAATGAATCTGTTGTGGCGGAGCAGGACGTATCCCGCGTATATGTAGCTAAAAAGCATGATAAAAAACACGACGAAAACCACGGTATGGTATCGGTAGGCGGCCGCGAGTTCCAGCCGGAAAATGGCCGTCACGCAGCGGGTTGCGCCGCAGCCCGGGCAGGCGACGCCCAGACTTTCGTAAAACGGACACAGCCACAGCAGGACGCGGCCCCGCTCGAAAAAATTGACATAGATCAAAAAGGCCAGCCCCAAAAAGGCCGGGAGCAGGTACAGAATCCATTTTCGGATCGGACAAATTCCATTCTTTTCGATCATGCCTTGACACAGCCCCTTATTTGCTGTATAATCAACTCAATCGCAGGTGGTTTTATGCGGACGGCAGACCTGTTTTGAAAACCAATCGGGAATCGACCGGGTCTAAGTCGTGTTTCCACGAGATTTTAATCGGCCAGTAAAAACCGACTCGATTACACTCGTGTTTCCACGACCCAGTATAGCATATATGCGCCGCGAAATCAAAATAAACATCGGGAGAATAGTATGAATTGTCCGTATTGCGGGTACACGCTGCCGGAAGACGCGGCCTTTTGCGAATTTTGCGGGGGCAAAATCGATCGCGGCCGGACGGCGGCCGCCGGTGAAAAGCCGGCAGCGCCCTATGCGCAAGCACCGCAGGCGCCCCATCAGCCGCCCGCGCAGCCGGATCCTTTTTCGCAGAATCCGGTTCCGCCCAACCCCAACCCCCAAAACCCCTACGGGAATCCGTATCAGCAGCAGAATCCTTACCAGCAAAACCCCTACCAGCAGCAGAATCCCTACCAACAGCAGGGTTACAACGCGGGTCAGCCGCGCAGCGGCCAGGCAACGGGCGCGCTGGTCTGCGGGATCATTTCGCTGTTCTGCGCGGGGATCATCCTGGGAATCGTCGCGATCATCATGGGCGTCAACGCCCGTAAGGAAGCGGCAAAGACGGGCGCGCCCACAGCCGCCGCCACCGCAGGCATCGTTTTGGGGATCCTCGGCCTCGTCGGCGGCATCATTTCGGCCTTTTTCTTGCCCAGGCTTTTGGAAACAATGCTGGCATTGCGCTTTTAAGGCGCTGACGCTTTCGTTAAGCAGACCTACTCTTTTAAATCCAAATATTCCTCATACGTTGTCAGCTTGTCAAAGCGGGTCCCGTCCGCGCCCAGCTCGATGATGCGGTCGGCCGTGGTTTGCATAATCTCGTGGTCGTGCGTCGAAAAGAGGAGGCAGCCCTTAAAATTGACCAGGCCCTTGTTGAGCGCGGTGATGCTTTCGAGGTCGAGATGGTTGGTGGGTTCGTCTAAAATGAGGACGTTGCCGCCCATCAGCATCATGCGGGCCAGCATACAGCGCACCCTTTCGCCGCCGGACAGCACCGAGGCTTTTTTGAGCGCCTCGTCCGCGCTGAATAGCATCCGGCCAAGCCAGCCGCGAACAAAGGTTTCGTCGGTATCCTTGCTGTACTGCTTGAGCCAGTCCACGAGGTTGCGCTCCACGCCCTCGAAGTAGGCGGCGTTGTTTTCGGGGAAGTAGCCGACGGTGACGGTCCCGCCCCACTTGACCGTGCCGGCGTCCGCCCGCTCCAGCCCGTTTAGAATATCAAACAGCATGGTCACGGCCAGATGGTTATCCGATAAAAAGCCGATCTTTTGTCCCTTGGCGAGCGTCAGATCGAGGTTTTTGAAATACCCCGCTTTTGTCAGGCCTTCGACCGTCAGAATCTCGTTGCCGAGGTCGCGCTCGGGCTTAAATTCGATATACGGATACCGCCGCGAGGAGGGCTTGATGTCCTCCAGGGTCAGCTTTTCGAGTTCCTTTTTGCGGCTGGTGGCCTGCTTGGATTTGGAGGCGTTGGCCGAAAAGCGCGCGATAAAGCTCTTTAGCTCCTCCCGGCGCGCCTCGATCTTTTTGTTGGCCTCCTTGGCCTGACGCTGCAAGAGCTGGTTGGATTCGTACCAAAAATCGTAGTTGCCGACAAAAATATGGATCTTTTTATAGTCGATGTCGCAGATGTGCGTACAGACCCGGTTTAGAAAATGGCGGTTGTGGGAGACGATGATGACCGTGTTTTCAAAATTGAGCAAAAAGTTTTCCAGCCAGCGCACGGTCTTGATGTCCAGATTGTTGGTGGGCTCGTCCAGCATCAGGACGTCGGGGTTGAAAAAAACGGCCTGCGCCAAGAGAACCTTGACCTTGGACTTGGGGTCCATGTCGGCCATGCGCGTCTGATGAAAGGCCTCGCCGATCCCGATGCCGTTTAACAGGGCGGCCGCCTCGGCCTCCGATTCCCAGCCGCCCAACGCCGCGTATTCGGCCTCGAGATCGCCCGCCAGCATTCCGTCGGCCTCCGAAAAATCGGGCTTTTCGTACAGGGCGTTTTTCTGCTCGGTGATCGCCGTCAGCCGCTTATGCCCCCGCAAAACGGTCTCCAAAACCGTGCACCGGTCGTAGGCGTTTTGGTTTTGGCTCAAAACCGACATCCGCTCGTCCCTGTCCAAAATAACCTCGCCGCGGTTGGGCTCGATCTCCCCCGACAAAATCTTTAAAAAGGTGGACTTGCCCGCGCCGTTCGCGCCGATAACGCCGTAGCAGTTGCCCTTGGTGAATTTGAGGCTGACGCCCTCAAAAAGCACCCGCTTTCCGTATTGCAGAGAGACATTGACCGTTTGCAGCATGATTTTGTTCCTTTATCGATCGGTTTTCTATTAGGCCGTGTTTTTCGCGACCCAAAACAGGTCTTAAACCGTTTTCGCTATGAGTATACCATACGCCCGGCGTTTAAGTCAAAGCGAATGAGGTTGCCGGAAACGGCGATTTGACTTAATACGCCGTTTTATGGTATACTTTTTGTGTGATAGGTATCATATAATAGGTATGGCGTGATAGGTATGGCGGTGTACCTATGATGCGATCTTTGGCATTTTATGATTCGTAAACAAGGGAGGCCGATCGGCATGATATCGGAGGAAACCAGAGAAAGGCTGAAAACTTTGAGCAGGCTTGCCGGGGAAAGCACGGTCATTGACAACGCGTTCTACCAAAAATACGACGTCAAGCGCGGGCTGCGGGACATAAGCGGCAAGGGCGTTGTGTGCGGGCTGACCGAGATTTCCGAGGTCGTTTCCTCCAAGCAAAACGAAAGGGGCGAGTCGGTGGCGGCCGAGGGCGAGCTGTATTACCGCGGCATCGAAATCCGCGACCTGATCGGCGGCGTGACAAGCGAGGCGCGGTTTGGCTTTGAGGAGGCGGCCTATCTGCTGCTGTTCGGCCGTCTGCCCAACAGGCGGGAGCTGGCCGAGTTTGAGGGCATACTGGCCGAAATGCGCACCCTGCCCAAGAATTTTGTGCGCGACATCATCATGAAGGCGCCCTCGTTTGATATGATGAACTCGCTAAGCATGAGCGTGCTGGCCATGTATTATTATGACGAGAACCCCGACGACATCGGGCTGGACAACGTTTTGAGACAGGTTTTGCAGCTGATTGCCTGCTTTCCGCTGCTTGCGGTCTACGGGTATCAGACGGCGCAGTACTACCACGAGGAGGACAGCCTAATCATTCACCGGGCGCAGCCCAACCTCTCGACGGCCGAGAATATTCTCTATCTCCTGCGGCACAACAAGGAATATTCCGAGCTGGAGGCGCTGATTTTGGATCTGTGCCTCATTCTGCACGCCGAGCACGGCGGCGGCAACAATTCGACCTTTACGACGCACGTCGTGACCAGCTCCGGCACCGACACCTATGCGGTTATGGCGGCCTCCCTGGGGTCGCTCAAGGGCCCGCGGCACGGCGGCGCCAACATCAAGGTCGTCAAGATGTTTGAGGACCTAAAGGCCAACGTCAAGGACCGGTCGGACGCGGCGATCGAGGATTATCTCGCCCGGCTTTTGGATAAAAAAGCGTTTGACAACGCCGGGCTCATTTACGGCATGGGGCACGCCGTCTATTCCTTGAGCGATCCGCGCGCCGAAATCTTTAAGTGGTATGTCGAAAAGCTGGCGATCGAAAAGCGCCGCGAGGACGAATACGCGCTGTATAAAAAGGTGGCGAGCCTGGCGCCCGGCATTATCGGCGACAAGCGCAAGATATACAAGGGCGTCAGCGCCAACGTGGACTTTTATTCGGGCTTTGTCTACAGTATGCTGGGTCTGCCGATGGAGCTGTATACGCCCCTCTTTGCCGTCGCGCGCATGGCCGGCTGGGGGGCGCACCGCATCGAGGAACTGGCCAACAACGGCAAGATCATCCGCCCGGGCTACACCGCCGTCTCCGAACGCAAAAAGTACGTCCCCCTATCCGAACGGAAATAGGGCGGGGGGACAAAACAACGGGAGCAAACAAAAGTGTCGTTTTTGTTTGCTCCCGTTTTGACGCCGCCGCTTTTGATAAAATGACGCCGAGGCTCTTTATTCTACCGCGGAAAAGGCCGCTTTAAGGTCATCGATGATGTCGTCTATGTTTTCGGTGCCGATCGACAGGCGGACGGTGTTGGGCTTGATGCCCGCTTGCAGCAGCTCGCTCTCGCTCATTTGCGAATGGGTGGTAGACGCGGGGTGTATGACGAGGGATTTGACGTCGGCCACATTCGCGAGCAGGGAAAACAATTTTAGGCTGTCGATAAATTTTTGCGCCGTTTGGGCGGTTCCCTTGATTTCAAAGGTAAAAATACTGCCCGCGCCGTTCGGGAAATATTTTTT
>JAIRRW010000105.1 GCA_031255775.1 Clostridiales bacterium | reverse complement strand
GTCGAGGAGCTGGGCGGACTGCCGCCGCAAAAGCTGCATTGCTCGGTTTTGGCCGAGGAAGCAATCAAGGCCGCCGTGCAGGATTATCTCAAGCGGTATAAGCGCGATAAGGTCGGCTGACCGGCGTGACAGATAGTGGGTTTATACGGGCTACGCTTGGCCGAACCTCTCTGAACTTTGCTGACGCAAAGTTAGCAATCGCAAGCGATTGTCGGTTCGGCGCGCCGCCTCAGTCATGTATGTCCGTATACACTCCTTTCGGCGGCAAAACAACTGTTGCCCGTCTGAACCTCACTCTTTGTCACGCCGAATCACCCATGATTTGCCCGTCCCTTCGGCTGACGAGAAAAAAAATCCGTTTGACCGTAAATATTTAGGCTCTATCCTACACATACTAAGAGGCGTAAGGAGGTGCTTAAATGAGCAAATTTTTTATGGGTATCGCGATCGGCGCGGCGGTGGGCGCGGCCTTGGCCAGCCCCAAAACCAAAGAAATGATGTGCGATATGGGTCGAAAGGTCAAGGACGAGGTCGATTTGCAGATGCGCAAGCATAGGGACAAAAACAAGGCGTGTAACTGCGAGACCAGCGAAGAGTTTATCGATACCAACGGCGCGCAGGTCAAAAAGACGTCCGTTAAAAGACAGACCCCCGATAAGCAGGTCGTCAAAAAGACGACAAGTAAGCGTTCGACACCCAAAAAACAGGCGCAATAAGACGGATCAAGCGGCAAAAAGCAGAGCAGGTCCAATAATAAAAAGCCCGTCGGCAAGGTCGATGGGCTTTTGCGCAAGATTTTAGCAATGCGAAATCGTCCCGCGAAAATTGTCCGCGCCAAATACAATAAAACACTGTTCAAGCCCCGCGATTTGTGCTATACTATCCCTCAACGGAGGATGTGCGCATTTGAAAATACTGGGGGTGGACTACGGAGACAGGCGGACGGGCCTTGCGGCCTGCGACGTCACCGAGACGCTCTCCTATCCGCTGACCGTCCTGACGCATAAGAGTATGCGCGCGGCGGTCGAAGCCGTTGCCGGGGCCGCGCGGGACGAGGGCGCACAGCTCATTGTCTTGGGCTTGCCGCTCAATATGGACGGGACGGCGGGCGCGCGCGCCGACAAGACCGGGGCGTTCGGCCGGGTGCTGGAGCGCGTCACGGGGATCGCTGTCGTCTATCAGGACGAGCGTCTGACCTCCCTGCTGGCGGACGAGCGCCTCGCCGCCGCGGGCGTCAAAAAAAGCAAGCGGAAAGAAAAGCGGGATATGGCCGCCGCGCAATGCATACTGGAGGCCTATTTGAACCAAAAATCAAGGGATAAAAAAACGCCTCAATAAGGAGTGAAATATGGATAACAACGAAAACGTCGAGCTCATCGGGGAGGACGAGGTCGTCACCTTGTACGACGATGACAACAACCCCGTCGATTTTTACGAGGTGGCGGTCGTCGAGTACGAGGAGGAGTTTTACGCGCTTTTAGAGCCGGTCAACCCGATGGAGGGCATTGACGAGGACGAGGTCATCATCTTTAAGCTGATCGAGCAGGAGGACGGTACCGACCTCTTCCAGCCGGTGGAGAGCGAGGAGGTTCTAAACGCGGTATTCGACGAATACCTGCGGACGGCGGCCGACGAGCACGGGCACGACTGCGGCTGCGGCTGCGACGAGTGCGGCGAGGGCTGCGCGGCGGGCGGCGAAAAGCCCTCCAAATAGCCGCGCCGACGCTTTCGTTCAAATGACGCCGACGCTTTCGATAAACCTTTTATACCGTTTATTCCCCGTCAAATTCGGACATAAAATGCCGATACTTTTTGGGTAAAAAGCCGCGCTGTAGCCGGGGATTTTCCCGCCCCTTGACGCTGATGTTTTTATGGTATTGCTTCCAGAGCGACCCAAACAGCCGCTCCCGCTCCGAGAGTTGGATCTCCACCTTGGCGGGCGCGGGCAGGAGGCGCATTTCCCGGCCGTCATAGCCGCACATTTTGCCCCGCTTGTAGTCATGCAGGACAAAGGCCTGCGTACTGAAACGGGAAGTAAATTCGAGACCCAAAAGGTCGACGATGTCGTTGTCCGAGCTGTAATAGGCATAGTATGCGCCGTTCTGCATTTCCCGAAACCGGACAAAGCCGGCCAGTCTGTGCACCTCGTGGCGCACCTTTCGCAGCATATCGTTAAAGGCGACGACCGCCGCGTCCCCGTACATGGTTCTGACGGCCAAGCCCCGTTTAAAAAACAGTCGGATATAATCGGCAAGCGTCTGTTCTCTGTCGGCCGCGCCCGAACGATAGGCGTCGTACAGGTCGCGGTAAAAATCGGCGCCGCCCTTTTCCAAGATGGCGTCCTTTACCTTATGCGCGAGGGCGGGCGCGTCGCTTATCGGGACATATTCGTCAATAAAATTGCGCGCGGCGGTATCCGGCTCAAATCCCGCCGCGTCCTTATGGCCGTAATAACTGTGGTAGATCGCCGTTAAAAAGCCGGAGAACCCGGGCGGGCAGAGGAGGTATTTCATAGCGAAAACGCCTCGGGCAAAAAGGGTTTTTGTGGCGCCGCCTCGGTGAGGCCGTCAAAAAAGCCGAGCTGAACCCCGCCGCCCTCGGGCAGCAGAAACTGCTTGTCGGTCAAGCGGAGCCGGATGAGGTCGGGCTTGTCGCCCAGCCCCCGGTATTCGCCGTCCGCGGTGATAAAGTACACCGCGCGCGTCAGCGCCACCCGCATTTTTTTGAGCGAATCAAAGGTCAGGCGGCCGTGCTTGCGCGCCGTGAGGATGCGGTGGGCGTTGGTCACGCCGATTCCCGGTACGCGCAGCAGCATCTCGTAGGACGCGCTGTTGATTTCGATCGGAAAGCGCCCGATGTTTTTTAGCGCCCAGGCGCATTTCGGGTCAACGTCCATCGGAAGGTTTTCGTTTGTGCCCGCGATCTCGTCGGCGTCAAAGCCGTAAAACCGCAGCAGCCAATCGGCCTGATACAGCCGATTTTCTCTTTTTAGATCGGGCGGCGTCATGGGGAGGCGGCTGTCGTCGCTCACCGGCGAATAGGCCGAATAATAGACGCGCTTTAGGTGCATCTTGCGGTACAGCGCCTCGGTCAGGCGGATGATTTGGCCGTCGCGGTCGGGCGTTGCGCCGATGACCATCTGGGTCGTCTGCCCCGCCGGGAGCTTTTTGACGGCGGCGGGCGGCAGGCCGTTGTTTTGCAGCACGATGTCGGTCAGCCGGCGCATGGGCGCGAGCAGCATATCCTTCTTTTTTTGGGGCGCCAAGAGCTTTAGTCCGGTGTCCGAGGGGAGCTCGATATTGACGCTCATGCGGTCGGCGTAAGTCGCCGCGAGATCGATGAGGTGCGGGGACGCCCCCGGGATGGCTTTGACATGGATATAGCCGCGAAAGCGGTATGCGCCGCGCAGCATGATCAGCGTATCGATGAGGTTTTGCATGGTATGGTCGGGGCTTTTTTCGACAGCGCTGGACAAAAACAGCCCCTCGATATAGTTGCGGCGGTAAAACCCGATGACAAGCTCGCAAATCTCTTTCGGGGTGAGCCGCGCGCGCGGAATGTCGTTGCTGCGGCGGTTGACGCAAAACAGACAGTCAAATTCGCAGTGATTGGTCAACAGCAGTTTTATCAGCGAAATGCAGCGGCCGTCGGCCGTAAACGAATGACACATACCGCCCGCGTGACAGCCGCCGGTATCGCCCTTGACCGCGCCGCGCCGACTGCCCGAGGATGAGCAGGAGACATCGTATTTGGCCCCCTCCGTCAGCACCTTTAGGCGCTCGTCCAAGGCCATAGTGGGCAGGATTTCCAAAATGCACCGCCTTTTTGGGGGTCATGTTTACACGACCCAACCCTTCATACATCCAGTATAACATAATATACGGGACAGGTGTATGGCAACAATTAAAAATAGTTGAGAGATTACAAAAAAATTTTTTGTCGGTTTGTGGGGAATTTTAAGGATATTTTAATAAAAGCGTGGTACAATCATTGGGTAATGACGGGTCTCAAGGAGAGCTGGAAATGGATAACGGAAAAAATAGGACGCAACGAAAGGGGTATAAGGGACTGTCGATCCTGCTTGCCGTGCTTGTCTTGGTCGGCGCGGCGTTCTTGACGGCGGGCTGCAGCCGCGGCGAATCGGCCTATGAGATCGCCGTCCGCAACGGCTTTATCGGCACCGAGGTCGAATGGCTCAACAGCCTAAAGGCCGAAAGCGCCGGTTTGCCGATCGATGTACACGCGCTGTTCGAGCTGTATCGGGAGGTGCATCCCGAAGCGACGGCGGACGACTTTTTAGAGGAGTTCTACAGCCGCATCGGCTATCATACCTCCGAAACGGCGGCCACGACGGCGTTGCGATCTACCGTCAGTCTCAAGGCGTCCTTTAGCAACGGCAACGGCTCGGCGGGCTCGGGCGTCATCCTCCGGATGGACGATGCCGGTACCGCCTATATCATGACAAACTATCATGTGATTTATTCCAACGGCTCCGCGCTGAAAAATGTCAAGGTCTACGCGTTTGGCCGCGAGGGGGATGATGGCTACGGCCTAACCGCCGCCATGATCGGCGGGTCGATGGATTTGGACATCGCCGTCTTACGGGTTGACCTCTCTTCGATCAACAGCGGCTTTTACCGGGCGGCGGCGCTGGCCGGCTTTGATACGGCGACGTACGGACAATCGGTGCTTGCGGTCGGCAATCCCGAGGACTCCGGCCTCTCGGTGACCTCGGGCATCGTCAGTATCGTCTCCGAGGACATCACCATGAAAAAGCTAAACGGCGCCGGCGGCAGCGTCCAAATGCGGGTCATGCGCAGCGACGCCGCCATCAATCCCGGCAATTCGGGCGGGGGGCTGTATGACCTGGAGGGTCGGCTGATGGGCATCGTCAACGCCAAATCCGCCGAGGAAGGCACGGACAATATCGGCTTTGCCATTCCGATCAGCGTCGCGGCGGGCATCGCGGACAACGTGATCGACGGCGGCGGCAAGAAGTATAAGCTGGGCATCACCACCAAATCCGCGCAAAGCTACGGCAATGTGGACGAAAACGGGAAAGCCGTGATATACGAAAGCTGTAAGATCGTGGATGTCAACGCCTCCGGCCTTGCCTCGGGCAAGCTGAAAACAGACGACATTCTGGTCTCCGCCAAGCTTGATAACCGCGAGAAGATTCAAATCACGCGCAACTACCAATTGAGCGATTATCTCTTTTACGCGCGGCGGGGCGGCAGTATCGAGATAGAAGTGATCCGGGACGGCGCGCCCTTTACGGCGGCCATCACCTTTACGGGAACCGGCAGCGCCCTATAAGGAGTACAGATATATGCGCATTGTGTATGACAGCAAAACCGGGTTGGGCAAAAAATTTGCCGAAAAGCTGCCGTTTCCGGCTCAGTCCGTTTCGGAGCCGATTTCGGAAGAATGCCTTTTAGTGACCCGAAACGAGGGGCTTGGCCGGATAGCCAAGCGCACAAAAGTATTTTTAAAGCAGTACGGCCCGCTCGTAAAAGGCGTCGTCGTCAACGGGAATAAGCGTTTCGGCAGGTTTTACTGCGCGGCAGGCCCGAAAATCGAAAAACGCTACCGGATTCCGGTCATTCGTCATATCGAGGGCGAGGGCACGGCGGACGACGCCGCGGCCGTGGAGGAATACCTCAAAACGCTGCCGCTATCGATAAAATGACGCCAAGGCTTTTATTTTATCGACATAAAGTTCGGCTAAATGCCGCTTGCGGCATTTACGTTTGGCCGAAACGCGGTAGTGTTTAGCGTCGCATAAACGTCAGGCAGACCGCGTCCTGTTCGCCCTCGCTCATCACGGTGATGCCGTTGGCGACGCATTTTTCCTGCTTGTTAAACACACATTCGGCCGTACAGGCGACCGCCGTATCCACCGAATAGTCGGCCGGGACAAATTCCTCGCCCGCCTCAAATAGATTGCCGCGCTTGTTGGGATCGGGCGAAAAGGTTCGGCAATCGGTACCGCTGTCCACCGAAATCTCGTCGCTGCAGCAGCTGTAACCCTTGTTGTAACGGCAGCTTTTAAGGCCGCATTTTAAGTCTTTCATGTCCTTTCTCCTTGTTCGTTTGTTTGGCAGGCCGGGAATTTTTCCCCGCTCTAGTATTTGCCCGCAGGCGTGAGAATATACGCGCGGCAATCGTTTCCTTGACAAAACGGGCACAGTTTTGTACAATGTGTTGAAGTTATGAGCGAATATAGGCGAAAAGGAGGCCGGGTTTGTTATGAAAGTCATTTTGACCCAGGATGTAAAGGGACAGGGCAAAAAGAACGAGGTCATAAACGTCAGCGACGGCTACGCGCGCAACTATCTGTTTAAAAACAACCTGGCGGTCGAGGCCAACGCCGTCAATGTCAACAGCGTAAACAATATGCGCAAGGCGGAGGAACACCGCCGCGCCGAGGATTTAAAGGAGGCAAAGGCCGCCAAAGAAAAGCTGGAGGCCGTCGTGCTTTCGGTATCGGTCAAGGTCGGGGAGACGGGCAAGCTGTTTGGCGCGCTCAATTCGCAGGCCGTCGCCGACGCGTTGAAGGAGCAGGGAATCGAGATAGACAAAAAAAAGATCGTGCTGACCGAGCCGATCAAGGCGGTGGGGACCTATGACGTCACGGTAAAGCTGTACGCCGAGGTCAGCGCCAAGCTGAAAATCAACGTCACCCCCCGGGGCTAAAGGAAGTGTTTACACGCGCGAAAAACACGACCTAAACAAAAAAGACGGGGGTAGAGGACGATGCAGGACAACAAAGGGAAAAAGACAACTAAGGCCGAAAGGCGGGGCGCGGCGCTGGAGGCCCGCTTAAACAAGCGGGCGGCGGCGCTGGAAAAAAAGCTTAAAAGGCAGCGGGCGGCCTATGACCTAAAGCGGGAGAAGCTGGGACTTCCCCCTGCGGCGCGTCAAACCGACCCTGCCGCCGCACAGCCGGAAGCTCCGGCCTTTAAACGCCCCGTTTTGGGGCTGTGCCTGGGCGGCGGCGGGGCGCGGGGGATCGCGCACGTGGGCGCCATTCAGGCCTTTAACGAGGCGGGGATCGAGTTCGACCTCGTGGCGGGCACCTCCATCGGCAGTCTGATGGGCGCGTTGTACTGCGCGCGCTTTCCGACGTCCAAAATGATGGAATACGCGGCCGCCGTCAGTATGAAGGATATCCGAAAGGGGCCGATCTGGTCGCCGGACGATTCAAAAAAAATCGGCAAGGTCATCACCAACCTTTTGGGCGACCGCAAGATCGAGGATTTGGGCAAGCCCTTTTCGGCGGTCGCGGTCAACCTGATCACCGGGAAAGAGGTGATTTTGGATCACGGCGATTTGGCGACGGCCGTCGCGGCGTCCTGTACGGTTCCGCTGTTTTTTAAACCCCTCCTGCACAACGGGATGCATTTGGTGGACGGCGGGCTTTTAAACAATATTCCGGCCGACGTCTGCCGCATCATGGGCGCGGAAAAGGTGGTGACCGTGGACGTCAACCCCACCCGGGGCGGCGGCACGAAGGATACGGGGCTGTTTTCGGTCATAAAGGCGACCTTCAGCATCATGGGCACCAACGCCTCATACAACGGCCTCATCAACTCGGACGTCGTGATCGCGCCCAATATGTCCAAGTTTAAGTCCACGGATAAGGAGGGCTACGAGGAGATGTACCGCCTTGGGTACGCGGCGGCCAAGGCCAAGATCGCGGCCGTCAAGGGGCTTGTGGGGCTGACGCCCACGCCCGACGAGCTGGCGGCGGCGCGGGGCAACCTGGCCGACAAAAATCTCGACGGCCTGCCCGATCTCGACGGCGGGGATGCCGACCTCTCGTTTTTTGACGGCGCGGACGAATTGAGCATCGAGGAGATTCTCTCCGAGGCGGTGGCCGAGCAGGCCGAAAAGAAGAAAAAATCCAAAAAACAGACGCGCAAAACCCCCTAAGCCGCGCTCTATTCCCTGTCACAACGCGCCAAAAGAGCCCGCTGCGCCGTCAGCGTGCAGAGCGTGTGATGAATCTGACCGATGAGGGTTTTGAGGACGCAGAGCTCCTCCTCCGTCCCATCCTTCGCCAGCTCCATCGCGATCGCGGTGGCGTATAACGTCAGCTTTTCGGGCGTCATGCGGCATAGGTCTTTCATATTGGCATTATATGCCCTGGCCGCGTGTTTGGTCTCTTTTTCGGGTCGGAGTGACAGATAGTGGGTTGATACGGGCTACGCTTGTTTTGCCGCCTCGGTCATGTATGTCCATATACACTCCCTTCGGCGGCAAAACAACTGTTGCCCGTCTGAACCGCACTCTTTGTCACTCCGTATAACTCATGATTTGCCTGCGTTTTATTCAAAGAGGATTAAAAACGATTGAAAAATGACGGCGGCTGTGTTATACTTAAAAAGTATCACGATTTTCCGCGAGGTAATGCTTTGGCTCCCAAAAAATATTCCGACAGAAAAGGCAGTAAAAATTCGGACGCCTCCGGCGAGCTGACCGGCATTATTTTCATATTTATATCGGCGTTTCTCCTGTTGTGTATGGTCATGGGCAGCTTTATTTTCGGCGGGGCGATCTTTAACTTTATGCTCAGCCTTTTCGGCTTTTCGAGCTATCCCATTTTGCTTTTTATCCTAATTTTGGGCATTTTTAAGGTGCAAAAGCGCAGGCTTTCGGTTCCGCGCCGCTACGCGGTCGCGGCGGGCATCACCGCCCTCATGGTCGTGATGACCGTGCATCTGGCGACCAGCCTTTCGTACCTCACGGACAAGGGCTTTACCCACTACATTTCCGAGGTCTACGGCAACCGCAATACGGGCGGCGGGATCGTTTTCGGGACGCTGGTGTACGGGTTTCAAGCGGTTTTCAAAACCGTGTTTTCCTTTGTTTTGTACGGTCTGGTCATCGTCGGATCGATCTTTTTTGCCTCCGATTTTTTCCGCAATCTCTACGAAAACAGCGGAAAAGCGGGCGGCGGAAGGCCGCGCCCCGCCAAGCAGGACGCGCGGGTACAAACCGGCTGGACGGAGGATCGCTACGGCTACAACGGCGGCATGACCGTCTATACGCCCACCGCCGAGCGGGGGCTGTTTATCGACAACATCATCCCCGCCGAGCCCACGGTCAGGGTGAGCGGCGGCCAGTTTGACGACCTGCCCGACAAAAAGGTCAAGCAAAAGCCCGATTCCGGCCATGCGGGCATGGGCTATTCGTCCGCCTACGGCGACAATGAGCAAAAGCAACGCGCCAAAAAGATTCTGTTTGAGGAAAACACCGCCTATTTCGATAAATTTTTGCCGCAAAAGGCCAAGGCCGAGCCGATCATAAAAAAGGCCGAGCCCCCGGTTCCCGAGGTGGCGGTGCCCGCGCCCAAGGATTTTGAGCGGTATTACAACCCGGGCGAGATCATCAACGGCGACAGCGTATCCGACATTTTGGCCAAGGAGCTGGGCTTGGACGAAAGGCCGCCCGCGGTTCGCCAATCGGAACCGATCCGGGCGGCGGGCGTTGCGTCCGCCGAGCCCGAGCTTAGACCCGCCGACAACCCGCGTCCCATCGTCAACGGCGACGCCTATTCCGCAGGGAAGCGGGGACTAAGCTATGACCGGGCGGAGCAGCCGCCCGCCCCCCCGGCCGAGCCCGAGCAGCCGAGGCCGCGCGGCTTCGATTATGCGATGCTGGCGCCCATTCTAAACGGCGACCGCTATACGCGCGCGCCCGAAAAACCCACCCCGCCCCCGGTAAGCCCGACGGCGTCGGTTTCGCGCCCCCCCGAACCGCCGACCCCGCCTCTCGACCCTCCGGCAAGGCCGCCGACCCCGCCTCTCTACCCCCCGGCTCACGCGGCGGAGCCCGCGGAGGCGCCTGCGGAAGAACTCGAAGCGGACGGCTTTGACGACCTGTATTCCGCGCCCGCCTACCGCAAGAGAACGGAGCGGGAAAGCGCGTTCCCGGACGACCGCACCGACCGGGCGGAGGCGCTTAGGGAGCCGTTTGAGGACTTTTTGAGCCGCGATATGTCGGCCGAGCCCGATTTTACGGCGGATACGGCGGATATTTTGGCGGAGGACGAGGACGACTATCTGCCGGGCAGCCTGTCCGGCGGCGGCGCGGACGATTTTTGGGTCGGACAGCCCAAGGACGACGACGGGGTATCCGAGGGGATCGCCATCGGCGACATCATCGTCGGCGATTATTATACCGGCGAGGCGGACGAGCCGACGGCGGCGGAGGCGCCCGAGCGGGCGGACGATTCGTATTTTGCCCTTGACGAAACGTTGGAGGACAAATCCGAGTACGGCTTTACCAATCCTCACGACACGACCGGCTATTATACCCATATCGACGCCTTTGGCGAGCCGGTGTCCGACAACGGCTTTGACAGTCGGGTGGAGGACATCGAGCAGCGCTTTAAGCCCGCCGCCAAAATGAATTTGTCCGAGAGGCAGATCGATATCGATTCGTACAAAAAGACGACGCCCAAGCCCGAAAGCAAGCCCAAGGTCAAAAAGGCGTACAAGTATACGCGGCCGCCCATCGAGCTTTTGGTCACCGAGTCCTCCCTGCCCGACGAGGACGAGGAGGAGAGCCGCAAGCAGATCGAGATACTCGAAAACACCTTTGAGGTGCTCAATTTTCCGGCGGAGGTCGCCAACGTCATCAAGGGGCCGGCCGTCACCAAGTACGAGCTGACCGTGCCGCCCGGCACGTCGGTCAAGCGCATCGCGGGCCTAAGCCAGGACATCAGCTACAACCTTGCCAGCAGCGGCAGGATCCGTATCGAGGCGCCCATCCCGGGAAAACGCGCGATCGGCATCGAGGTGCCCAATAAAAAGGTGGGCGTCGTGGGGCTCAAGGACATCATCGATTCGCCCGAGTTTCGGGCAAAAAAGTCGCCGCTCACCGTGGCGCTGGGCAAGGACATTCAGGGCAACATCATTGTCGACACCATCGAAAATCTGATCCATCTCTTGATCGCGGGCACGACGGGCAGCGGCAAGAGCGCCTGTTTAAACTGTATCCTCATCAGTCTGTTGTACAAGTCGTCGCCCGAGGATGTCCGGCTGATCCTCATCGATCCCAAAATGGTGGGCTTTGCCTCCTATAAGGCCTTGCCGCATATGCTGATCGACAAGCCGATCATCGACGCCGGGCAGGCCATCAACGCCTTCAAGTGGCTGCGCGGCGAAATGGAACGCCGCTACAAGATCCTCCAGCATTACGCGATGGAGAAGATCCAAGAATTTAACAACAGCACCTATGTCAAGGAGGGCGTCGAGCCCAAGCTTCCGTATATCGTGATGATCGTGGACGAATACGGCGATCTCATGGTTTCCTCCGCCGCCGACAAGCGGAATTTGGAGGACATCATCATGAGCATCGCCAGCAAGGCGCGCGCCGCGGGCATTCACCTCATTTTTGCCACCCAGCGCCCCTCGCGCGACGTCGTGACGGGGACGATCAAGGCCAACCTCCCGTCGCGTATCGCCTGCAAGGTGTCCTCCTCCACCGAATCGCGCATCATTTTGGACTCAAACGGCGCCGAAACGCTGGTGGGGCGGGGCGATATGCTGTTTTCGCCCGCGTCCGAGAGCGAGGAGACCCGCGTACAGGGCGCGTATATCACCAACGCCGAGGTCAAGGACATCATCAACTTTATCAAGGAGAACAACGTCGCCGATTTCGACGCCGAATTTGAGGAGGCCATCATCGTCAAGGAGGCCGCCAAGGAGGGCGAGGAGGAGGACGACGAGGACGAGCTGTACGACCGCGAGCTCATCGATGTGGTGCGCTGCGTCATGAAAAGCGGGATTGCGTCAAGCTCGCTTGTGCAGCGTCGGTTCCGTTTCGGCTGGAACAAGGCCGCCCGTATCATGGAACAGATGGAGCAGCTCAAATTTATCAGCCCCCAAAACGGCACCAAGCCCCGCGAGGTCTATATCACCAAGGAGCGTTTTTTGGAGTTTTTCGGGGAAGACTATGAGTAAAAAGCTGGCTGTGCTCTCCTTAGGCTGCGACAAAAACCGCGTGGACACCGAGAATATGCTGTATTACCTGAGCGGAAACGGCTATGAGGTGACGGACGATTACGGGGACGCCGAGGTCGCCGTCGTCAATACCTGCGCCTTTATCGCGAGCGCGCGGGAGGAGGCGATCGACGCCATTCTGTCCCTGGCCGCCTATAAAAAGACGGGGCGATTGCAAAAGCTGGTGGTCACCGGCTGCCTGCCGCAAAGGTACCGCGCCGAGCTGATCCAAGGGCTGCCGGAGGTCGACGCGTTTTTGGGGACGGACGAGTACGAAAGGATCACGGCGGTCTTGGGCGGGGACGCGCCCGCGGCCAAAAATCCCGCCGGACGGGTCCTGACCACGCTGCCGCATTACGCGTATCTCAAAATTGCCGAGGGCTGCGACAATCACTGTACCTTTTGCGCCATTCCGTCCATTCGGGGCAGGTACCGCTCCCGCGGCCTAAAAAGCCTGCTCGCCGAGGCGGACGGCTTGGTAAAAAAGGGCGTCAAGGAGCTGATCTTGGTCGCGCAGGACGTGACGCGTTACGGCGAGGATCTGACGGGCGGGGCCATGCTTCCGACGCTGATCGACGGCCTGTCCCAATCGGACGTCTCCTGGATCCGGCTGATGTACTGCTATCCCGAGCGGATCGGCGACGCGCTGATCGAGCGGCTGGCCGACAACGCCAAGCTGTGCAAGTACATAGATATTCCGATGCAGCACGCGGACGACGCGGTTTTAAAACGAATGAACCGCAAGAGCACCAACGCCTCGCTGTCCGCCCTCATCGGCCGCTTGCGGTCGGCGGTCGCGGACATCGAGCTTAGGACGACCTTTATGGTCGGGTTCCCGGGCGAAACCGAGGCGGCGTTTGAGACGCTGTGCCGCTTTGTCGCCGACCACGAGCTGTCCAACGCCGGCATCTTTTGCTTCAGTCCCGAGGCGGGGACGCCCGCGGCAAAGCTCCCCGACCGGATCGGACGCGCCGTCCAAGAGGAGCGGCTGGAGCGGCTGGGCGCGTTGATCTATCAAAACGTGCAAAACAAAAACAAGCGCATGGTGGGAAAGACGGTCACCGTCCTGTATGAGGACATCGATTATGAGCGCAAGCTGTTTAAGGGGCGCACCCAGCACAACGCGCCGGAGGTTGACCGGCTGGTCTATTTTTCGGGACGGTTTGCGGACGCCGGAACCTTTTATCCGGTAAGGATCACCGGAACGGACGGGTATGATCTAGTCGGCAAGCTCGTCGAACCGCCCGGAGTGAACAAATAGTGGGTTGATACGGGCTACGTGCAGCGCGGCAACTCGGTTACGTATTAGAAATACGCGCCCTCGTTGCCCCGCCGCCTGTTGCCCGTCTGAACCTCACTCTTTGTCACGCCGAATACCTCATGATTTGCCCACGCCCTTTTTTCGGTTCAGGTCATATGCAACGAAATTTTGCGCGAAAGGCCTAGTCGGCCGGGCAGTCGATAAAAAGCTGTTTCATCCGTTCCATTGCCCGGGCGGTATTTTGGTAGTTGTTGAACGCGGTCAGGCGGAAAAAGCCCTCGCCGTTTTTGCCGAAACCCGCGCCCGGCGTGCCGACGACGTTGGCCTTTTCTAAAAGCGTGTCGAAAAACGCCCACGAATCGCCCCCCGGGCACCGCATCCAGATATAGGGCGAATTGATTCCGCCCGTAAAATA
>JAIRRW010000110.1 GCA_031255775.1 Clostridiales bacterium | reverse complement strand
TCCTCCAGCCACCAGGTATTACAGCCGGCGGCGGAGAGAATACAGCCCATCAGATGGTACCGCCCGTCCGCGTGGCAAAACGAATGCAGCGCGTTGTCCCCGTCCGCGTAAAACCTCTCGCCCGAGATAAATACCGTGCCGCTTGTCCCCAAGGAGACGTTGCAGGCGTTTTTTCCCACGGTGCCCGTACCGATCGCCGCCGCCGCGTTATCCCCCGCGCCCGCCGCGATTTTTACGGCCCGATCAAGCCCCAGCCCGTCCGCTGTTTCGGGACGGATATGCCCGACCGCCTCATAGCTCTCAAAAAGCCGGGGCAATCGCCGCTCGTCTATGCCGCAAATCCCGCACATCTCCGTTGACCAACATCTGCGCTTTACGTCCAGCAAGAGGGTGCCGCTCGCGTCCGAATAATCGGTTGCGTATACGCCCGTCAGCTTGTAGGCAATGTAGTCCTTGGGCAGCATGATCTTTGCGATGCGGGCAAAGTTGTGCGGTTCGTTTTCGCGCATCCACAGAATTTTGGGCGCGGTAAACCCGGCAAACGCGATGTTTGCGGTATGCGCGGACAGCGTTTCCCTTCCGACAACGTCGTTTAAAAAATCCGTCTGCTTTTGCGTCCTGCCGTCGTTCCACAAAATGCACGGCCGGATCACCGCGTCGTCTTTATCCAAGACCACCAGCCCGTGCATCTGTCCGCCAAAGGATATGCCCCGGACGCGCGCCCCGCCTCCGATGCTCATGACCAGCTCTTTCAGCCCCGCCCGCACCGCGTCCCACCAGTCCTCGGGGTTCTGCTCGCTCCAGCCCGGGCGGGGACGGCTGACCGGGTACCCCTTGGTCAGCTCGCTTTGGATCCTGCCCTCCTCCGTCACGAGCAGCATTTTGACGCCGCTTGTGCCCAGATCGATCCCGATATAATGCGCCATACGTTTACTTCCCGAAAAGAATTTGGTTGACGATCGACTGCAAGCGCTCCTGCTTTCCGCTCCCCGGCATTTCGGGCGCGCCCAGCCTTTCCGCGTATTGAGCAAGCTCCGATAAATCGGTTTTTCCCTCCCGGATCTTCCTGCCGATCCCGCTGTTAAAGGATGCGTAGCGTTCGTTCAAAAAGCCGTCCAGCCTGCCGTCCTCGATGAGCCGCGCCGCGTGGATCAGCCCGAGCGCAAACGTGTCCATCCCCAAAATAAATCCCGCCAGCATATCCTCGTACGTGTAGCTCGGCCGCCGCGTTTTGCTGTCGAAATTAAACCCGCCGGTCAACCCGCCCGCCCTTAGCACCTCGTACATACACATCGTCGCCGAATAGACGTCAAACGGAAATTCGTCGGTATCCCACCCCAAAAGCGGGTCGCCCTGATTGGCGTCGATCGACCCGAGCATCCCGTTTACGGCGGATATTCGGAGGTCGTGCTCAAAGGTGTGCCCCGCAAGCGTGGCGTGGTTCGCCTCGATATTCAGCTTAAAATCCTTGTCAAGCCCGTATTGCCGCAAAAAGCCGATCGCGGTCGCCGCGTCGAAATCATACTGATGTTTCATCGGCTCCTTGGGCTTGGGCTCGATATAAAAATCGCCCGTAAAGCCAATTTTTCGGCCATAGTCCACCGCCATGCGCATGAGCGACGCGATATTTTCCTGCTCGAACCGAACGTCGGTATTCAATAAGGTTTCGTAGCCCTCGCGTCCGCCCCAAAACACATACCCTTTCCCGCCCAATTTGACGGTCAGGTCGAGCGCCTTTTTTACCTGAGCCGCGGCAAACGCAAACACGTCCGCACTGTTTGACGACCCCGCGCCGTTGCAATATCGCGGATGGGAGAACATATTTGCCGTTCCCCACAGGCATTTTATCCCCGTTTCCCGCATTTTGACGAGGATATAATCGGTTATCTCGTCCAAGCGGCGGTTTGTTTCCTTAATGTCCGCCGCCTCCGCCGCAAGATCCGCGTCGTGAAAACAAAAATATCCGATCCCCAGCCTTTGCATACACATAAAGCCCGCGTCCGCCTTCGCTTTCGCGTGCGCCATCGTTCCCTTTTGCGCGCCGAACGACTTGTCCGCCGTCCCCGCGCCAAACATATCCACGCCCTCGGCGCAAAGGCCGTGCCACCAGGCCATGGCAAACGGCAAATGCTCTTTCATGGGCTTTCCCATGATCATTCTGTCCGCGTCGTAAAACTTGAAGGCGAACGGATTTTTACCGGCCGCGCCCTCGTACTCAACCCTTTTGACCCCGAATATTTCTTTCACGTTTCGCTCCTATTGTGCATCCTTATATCGATTGTACAATACTTTTTGTCGTTTGTATAGACAAAAATGTCTTTTTTATGGTATAATTGTTCACAAATTTGGTAGTGTGGACACGCGTGTAATCAAGCAAGTTTTTAGGGATTTTTGTGTCTGTTGAAACGATTTTTCGCAGGGCGTAGCAGCGCTACGTGCAAGAAAATTCGTGATTACAGACGCTAAAAGAGCAAAAACTTGCCGATTATAATCTCGTGTCCACGCTACCTAACAGAGGGATAGTATGATAAGTTTTTTCGAAAGAGACGCGCTCTATTCGCTGATAAAAGATTTGTATTCGGTTGTCGGGATACGAATTTCTATTTTCGACGACGAATTTAACGTCGTGACCGAGTATCCGCCGGACGCGCCGCGGATATGCGCGTTGATACGGCAAACCGAACAGGGCAAAAACGCCTGCCGAATGTGCGACAAAGCCGCGTGCCTGCGGGCAAAAAAATTGATGGCGCCCCATGTCTATCAATGCCACGCGGGCATCACCGAGGCGATAACGCCCATACAGGTCGCGGGCGGCGTCGTCGGGTACTCGCTTTTCGCGCATATGCTGCCCGAGGAAAATGTCGGGCAGTCCGTCGCGGATATCTGCCAAAAATGCGCCGCTTACGAATCGGACAAGGACGCCCTGCTTGCCGCCGTAAGCGAGCTGAAAACACATTCGGGCGAAAAAATCATGGCATCGATCCGGCTTCTCGACGCGATAGCGTCCTATCTATGGGTCAAGCGGCTTGTCAAGTGGGACAACGAGGACCTCTCGGTCAGAATCAAACAATATATCGACGAAAACCTCGATAAACCGCTGACAAGCGCCTTTTTGTGCCGCTACTTTTTCATCTCGCGCACAAAGCTTTTCAACCTCGCGCAAAGGGCATTCGGGACGGGCATCGGCGCCTTTATCAAGTCAAGACGCATCGAAAAGGCAACCGACCTCCTCCTGGGCGGCTGTACCGTATCGGACGCCGCAAGGGCGGTCGGCATACCCGACTACAACTATTTTTGCAAGCTCTTCAAAAAAACGACCGGCATTTCCCCCGGCACCCTAAAACCAAAAATCAAATGACGACTTCTGTTGTGATCGAATATTTTAAAATAAGCCGACAGGCATACGCTAGGTCATGTTTACATGAGAGAAAAAAAACGGCAAAATATGCCTTTCGAATCGCATGTGTACACATCTAATCGATTTTTGCCCCGCTTGCAACGAGTATGGCTTGTAATTGCTTAATGTCTATTTGGCCGACGGCGCCTTTTTTTGCGTCCGCAAACAGTGCTGCGGCGACACCT
>JAIRRW010000091.1 GCA_031255775.1 Clostridiales bacterium | reverse complement strand
TGGTCTACAACATCGCCTGCGCACAGCTGTTTTTTGGCCGGCCGACGGACATGACGGTGACGGGCGTTTTGGGCGGGGGCGTCGATCTAAGCTGCGACGCGGTATTGGACTACGGCGGTGTACGCGCCGACCTCCACGCCTCGCTGACGGCAAAATCCCCCGCCGAGCATTTTACGGTCGTATGCGAACGCGGCACCCTGCACATCCCCCGGTTTTACGCGGCGGACGCCTTTACCGTCACGCGTGAGGACGGCAAGCGCGCGCCCTATGTTTTTGAAAAGGTCAACGGCTACACCTACCAGACGGCGCATTTTGCCGAGCTGATCCGAAGCGGCGCGATCGAAAGCCCGATCCGCAGTTTTTCGGACACGCTGGCCACCATGGACACCGCCACCCGCATGATGCGGGCGCTGTATCCCGCGTGACCGGGGCGCGGGACGGCTAAAAAACGCGGCGTGGGCAAATCTCTAAAAACTTGCTCGATTGCACTTGTGTCCACACGACCTATTCGGAATCAGCCCCGATCGGACAGGGCGTCCACGGGAGAGATTTTGGCGAATTTGAACCACGGGATAAAAATGGCGAGGATCGCCACAAAAAAGGATAGGATCGCCATAAAGGCAAACACCCGGAACGTGGGCACCAAAATCGCCACGTATATCCCGATATAGGCGCTCAAGGAGGCGTTGATCGCGGGGATCATGACGGAGAGAATGAGCGCCGCGACCAAGAAGGTCAAGAGGGCGATGACCAGCCCTTCGAGCACATACACCAAAAAGGAATTGAATTTTTTGACGCCCAAGGCGCGCAACAGGCCGATATGGCGCTTGGTCATGCGGATACTGGTGGAAATAAAATTGTACATCAGGAGCGCCGCAAGCACGCTCAACAGGACGGCGCCGCCCAAAACGACCGACTCGAAGTTTTTAAAAATGGCCAAGTACACGGTAAAGACCGCGTTGAAATCGGCGTTGATTTGCATATCCTGCGCCAACAGATCCCGGATCAGCCGATAATTGTCGCCCTCGGATTGGCTCGTCCCGATCAGCAGGCGTTTTAGGGGGATTTGCGCGTCGAGAAACCGCTCAAAGGAATCCCGTTGGAGCGCGACCCCCCGGTGGGAGCGCGGCGTCTCGATATAGCCGCGGATATAGTAGTCCGAGGCGGACAGCGTCAAGAAAATATCCGCCGCAAACTGCTTGACATTTTGATCCTGCGGATATTTATTGTCGGGATAGGGGTTGCCCGTGGAGCCGGTGTTTTTCGCGATGATGAGATAGGCGTCGTCCGTCCGATTGAAGGCGTTGATCTCCCGCAGGCTGTCGGCTCTTGCCGCAGAGCTTTGGGGGAAAACCAGCAGTATCCCCTCCTTTTCCGACCCGGCGGGCGGCGGCTGTACGCCCTCGGTGACGACCGTTGCGTTTAGGCGGAACGCCAGGGAGGGGTCATCCTCAAAAACGGTTGCGGCGCCATTGGTCAGATACGCCCCCGCCGCCTTGCCGCCGATCGCAAAGTCGAGAACGACATCCCCGCCGCCTATCCCGTACCTGCTTTCGGCCTCAAAGCGGTTATACGCGGCCAAAAAGCGCGAGTCCTTGCCGACAAACAGCTGAAAGACATGGTTGAACGAATCGACCAGCAGCCGATTTTCCAGCTTGTACGGCTCGTAGCTCGTCTCATAAATGCCGACGATCATGACCTCGAAGTTGTTTATGCTAAACTTTTCGCCGACGATATTCTCGATCGAACCCCCCGCCGCGCCGAAGGCCCGCCCCTTGACCAGCGCCTCCGCGGCGTACCGGCTGATCACTGCGGACCGCGCCCCGGTGGGCGTCCCCGTCCCGTATTGCACCGTAAAGCCCAGGTGCGCGATGTCGTCTATCTCGGTGACCCCGACAAAGCTGTTGAAATAGTAGCCGGCCAGTCTTGCCTGCTCGACGTTGTACCCCGCGAGCAGGCTCTCTTTAAAAAAGTACTGCTCGTAAAACCGACAGTTTTTATGCTTGGCTTGCAGCGCCTCGACGGCGGCGGAAGAGAGCGTATCCGAGCCGTCGGCGCTATAGAGCTCGTTTTTAGAGACCGATACCGCCCGCACCCCGTCATGCCGGATACTCTTGGCCATCGAACGCGCCGCCTGCACGGCGGACAGCGTATGCGCGGCGCCGAACAGCGTAAAGGAGAGGATCGTGACGATCAGCGTCATGACAAGCCGGAATTTTTTTAGCCTTAGGTTGTGCACGCCCATTTTGAGCATCCCGAGAAAGGAGGTTCGGCTGCGCTGAAACTCGATGTGCCGGACGGGCGTTTCCGTCCCGGAGTAGGGGATATACGCGCCGCTCTCTAAAAGCTCATCGGTCTTGAGATAGTCGGCGGCGGCGGCGTCCTCGGGGCGCGGCGCGCTTTTTGCGCCGTCGGACGGCGCCTGACGGCTCAGGTTGACGGCGTCCCGGAGATTGGGGAACAGCGCCTTGACCTTGTTTTCCTCGGTCTCGACGGTCACGTAGGCGCGGCGGCCGGAGGCGGCGATGATCCCGTTGATCTCGCGGGTAAAGCGCTCGTCTATCTCGGCGCCGGCGTTTAGCCGGACAAGCGCGTTGCCGACGACGTCGATGCCGGAGGCCATGAGGCTTTCGCCCGGCTTTCTGCGGCGCACGTCCCGAAAGATTTCGCCGTTTTTCATCTCGATGATCCGGTCGCCGTGCTTGGCCGCGGTGAGCGTGTCGTGCGTGACGACGATGACCAGCTTGGTCTTGGCGATCTCCTTTAGGATCGCGAATATCTCTTCGCCCGTCACGCTGTCCAGCGAGCCCGTTGGCTCGTCGGCCAAAATCACCTGCGGGTCCTTGATGAGCGCGCGCGCGATGGACACGCGCTGCCGCTGCCCGCCCGAAAGCTCACGCGCCTTTGTCCCGGCCTTATCCCCGATGCCCAGCCGGTCCAGCATATCCTGCACGCGCCGCTTGCCGCTTTGCCCCTTGCTCTCTGCCCCGCCCTTGACGTCCAGCGCCAGCCGAACGTTTTCGGCCGCCGTCAGCGAATCGATCAGGTTAAATTCTTGAAAAATAAAGCCGACGGTGGTGTTGCGGTAATAGTCCAGCGTCTTGCCGCTCAATCGCTTGGTCATATGCCCGCCCGCCCACATTTCGCCGCTGTCGTAGGTATCCAGCGCGCCCAAAATGTTGAGGAGCGTCGACTTTCCGCTGCCGGACTTGCCCAAGATAAACACCATGCCCGCGTCCTCGAAGGTCGTCGAAACGTTGGACAGCGCCCGAAAGGTCACGCCCGTCTTGGTCATATAGGTTTTGTTGATGTTTTTTAATTCGATCAGCATATCTGCCCTTTACCCCGTTTTTGTCGATTGCGCCGCGAGCCGAAAAACCCGCGTGCGGGTCACCCGATGACCTTGAGCGCGTCGATCGCCTTTTTTCGGGTGATCGAAACGACGGGGATCAGCGAGGACAGCGTCACAAGGAGCGCGATCGCGCCAAAGACCGCCAGCACGGTCAACAGGTTGAACGAAATGATCGTAAACGAGAGATTGAAAATATTGGCGGACGCGCTAAAGCTGATGTCCATAATCCAGGCAAAGACGCCGGCCAAGAGAGAGGCGAGGATCGTACTGACAACGGCCAGCAGGGTGCCCTCGGTCAAAAATATCTTGATGATGTCAAACCGACCGGCGCCGACCACCCGGTAGACCGCGATCTCCTTGGCGCGAAAGCGCACCGAGGATGACATGTAGTTGAGCATCATCAAAAACGAAAAGACCGCGATCCCCAGCGAAATATACAAAAAGACGTCGGAAACCGTGTCAAAAACGTCCCGGATATACAGGAGATCGGAGGTGGAGCCCACCGAAGAGTACAGCAAAAAATCCTTCGCGATCAGGCTCTCGGCCAACCGCTCGATCGCGCCGAAATTGCCGCCCCGGTCAAACATCACCTTGTTGAACCGCACCGCCTTTTGCGCGGACAGCATTTGGGTGATTTCTTGAATGATCCGGCTGTCGGCCGCAAAGCTGCCGACGTCCTCAAAATTGGCCTCATCATAAATGCCGACGATCTGAAAGCCGAAGCCGGCGCGGTAACCGTTTCCGTCTCCGTACATTTCGACCCACAAAAGGTGTTCCGGGATCGCGACGCTCAACCCGGCCTCCAGCTGCCCGATCAATCCCACCAATTCGGGCAAAAAGTACACGATCAGTTCTCTGCTGATAACGATTTGGTTTTCCGCGACCCGCGGAAAGCTCTGTACGGTTTTGTCGGGCATCGTATGGGCCTCGCTCGCGTTGGGATCGACCCAGATAAAAGCTTTGGACGTCTTAGGATTTTCAAAATTTTGGGCGTTATACACGGCCTTATCCGGCTCGATAGGAAGGCCGCTGAATCCGCGTCCGTCGTTGCCGAAAATACTGATAAAAAGCGTCCCGGCGGACGCATCAAAATTTTCTGTGACGAAGCCGGTTTTGACAAACAGCTTGGTATACAAAAAGTCCTTGTTGTTGTCCCAATTGGTCAGCGTGACCGACGCGTTTGCGTTCATCCGCTCCTCGGGCGCGTGCAGGTAGGCATAC
>JAIRRW010000012.1 GCA_031255775.1 Clostridiales bacterium | reverse complement strand
AGAGCTGCGGGGTATATACCGATTTGTCGGCGTCGCAAAAATGCCCTTGCAAGCAAGCATTTTTGCTCCTGGAATCAAGACATTTGTATCTATTAAAACCTTCATGCCGCAAATTATTCTTTATCGCCGTAGCGGGATTCCATGACCAATTTTGCCACGGCATCGTCATTGTTTAGCCCGGATTCTTCGGCCGCGCCGCGCATGTTGTCCTGCAACGCTTTCATTGCATAGTGCATGGCGTTCATCATGATCACTTTTTCGCCGTCATAGATAAGCGCGACCTTATCGCCTGTTTCTATGCGTAAAGCGTCCCTAAAATCCTTAGGCAAGGTTATCTGACCTTTCGCCATAACCTTGGCATTGTCAACCATAATTTTTGCCGATTCCATAACGACACCCTCCTATAAGGTAGGAAAAGTAGGATATTCCCTACTTGTATTATATGCGATTATTCAGAAAAAATCAAGCGGTTTTGAAATTTTTTTAGGGCGTGGAAACACAAGCTAAATTGCGGGGCGGGATTTTTGCAGCAGGGGTTTTAGGAATTGGCCGGTAAAGCTGGCGGGGGCGGCCGCGATTTGTTCGGGGGTGCCGCAGGCGATGATCGTGCCGCCCGCGTCGCCGCCCTCGGGGCCGAGGTCGATGACGTAGTCGGCGATCTTGATGACGTCCAGGTTGTGCTCGATGACGATGACGGTGTTGCCGCCCGCGGCCAGGCGCTGGAGGATGGCGATCAGCTTGTCGATGTCGTGCGAATGGAGGCCGGTGGTCGGTTCGTCGAGGATATAGAGGGTTTTGGAGGTCGAACGCCGCGCCAGCTCGGTGGCCAGCTTGACGCGCTGCGCCTCGCCGCCCGACAGCGTGGTGGCGGGCTGGCCCAGCTTGATATACCCCAGTCCCACGTCGTTTAGGGTGGCGATCTTGTTGTGGATGTTGGGGAGGTTTTCGAAAAAGGGACAGGCGTCGGCCACCGTCATGTCCAGGACGTCGGCGATACTTTTCCCCTTATATTTGACCTGTAGGGTCTCGCGGTTGTACCGCTTGCCGCCGCAGACCTCGCAGGGCACGTACACGTCGGGCAAAAAGTTCATTTCGACGCGCAGGATCCCGTCGCCGGCGCAGTTTTCGCACCGGCCGCCCTTGACGTTAAACGAAAACCGCCCCGACTTATAGCCGCGTTCCTGCGCGTCGGCGGTCTTGGCAAACAGCTCGCGGATCTGCGTAAACACGCCCGTATAGGTGGCGGGGTTGCTGCGCGGCGTACGGCCGATGGGGCTCTGGTCGATGTCGATGATCTTGTCAAGCGCGCCCTCATAGCCGCCGATCGTCCCGTACCGCCCCTCGACCTTGCGGCTGTCCATGATGCGGTTGGAGAGCGCGGGGTAGAGGATTTGGTTGACCAGCGACGACTTGCCGCTGCCCGAAACGCCCGTGACCGCCGTGATCAGCCCCAGCGGAAAGGCGGCGTCGATGTTTTTGAGGTTGTTTTGCGTCGCGCCCGTGACCGTGACAAAGCGGCCGTCGCCCTGGCGGCGTTTTTCGGGCACGGCGATCTTGAGCCGCCCCGACAGGTACTTGGCGGTGATCGAGTTTTCCACCGCCAGCACCTCGCTTAGCGTGCCCGCCGCCACGATTTCGCCGCCGTGCACGCCCGCGCCCGGCCCGACGTCCACGAGATAGTCGGCGCGGCGCATGGTGTCCTCGTCGTGCTCGACCACAATCAGCGTGTTGCCGAGGTCGCGGAGGCGTTCGAGGGTGGCGATCAGCTTGGCGTTGTCCCGCTGGTGGAGGCCGATGGAGGGCTCGTCCAGAATGTAGAGGACGCCCATCAGCCCCGACCCGATCTGGGTCGCGAGGCGGATGCGCTGCGCCTCGCCGCCCGACAGCGTGCCCGCCGCGCGGGACAGCGTGAGGTAGGACAGGCCGACGTCGGCCAAAAACCGGATCCGGGCGTTGATCTCGCGCATGATGGGGCGGGAGATGATTTCGTGCGCCGTGCCAAAGGTGAGCGAATCGAAAAATTGCCGGATCGCGCCGATGGGCAGCGCGCACAGCTCGGCGATATTTTTCCCCCCGACCGTCACGCTCAAGGCCTCGCGTTTCAGGCGCAGGCCCCCGCAGGTTTCGCAGGGGTACGACCGCATATACTTTTCGATCTCGGCCTTGATGTAGTCGCTTTGCGATTCGCGGTAACGGCGTTCGAGGTTGTTGACGACGCCCTCAAAGTTCTTTTGAAAGCTGCCGACAAAGCCGCCGGACTGGTAGTGCATATCGATTTTTTCGCTGCCGTTGCCGTAGAGCAAAATCTGCTTGACGGTGTCGGGCAGGTCGCGGTAGGGCGTGTCCAGCGAAAAGTCGTACCGCTTGGCCAGCGCCTTAAAATACATATCCGACATGTTGCCGACGTCGAGGTTCCAGCCCGATATAGACAGCGCGCCCGCGCGGATCGACTTGCTGCCGTCGCCGTAGATCAGCGCCGGATCAAGCTGCATTTTGTACCCCAGCCCCAGGCAGTCCGGGCACGCGCCGAACGGGCTGTTAAACGAAAACAGCCGCGGCTCGACCTCGCTGATCGAGACGTCGCAGTGCGTGCAGGCGTACTTGGTCGAAAACAGCTGTTCGTCCCCGCCGCGGTCAACGATGAGGAGGCCGTTGCCCATTTTTAGGGCGGTTTCGGCGCTGTCGGTCAGGCGTTTTTCGATGCCCGGCTTGACGATAAGCCGATCGATCACCACGCCGATCGTATGCTTGACCTGCTTGTCGAGGGTGATTTCCTCGTCCAGATCGCGGACGGCGCCGTCGATCTTGACCCGCGCGTACCCCGCCTTTTTAAAGCCCTCCAGCTCCTTGCGGTACTCGCCCTTTCTGCCCCGGGCAACGGGCGCGGTGACCAAAATTTTGGCGCCCTCGCCGTACGCCATGATGCGGTCGACGATCTGGTCGATGGACTGCTGCTCGATCTCGCGGCCGCACGTCGGGCAGTGCACCGTGCCGGTCCGCGCGTACAGGAGCCTGAGATAGTCGTAAATCTCGGTGACCGTCCCCACCGTCGAGCGCGGGTTGCGGCCGGTGGTCTTTTGGTCGATCGAAATGGCGGGGCTCAAGCCCTCGATACTCTCGACGTCCGGCTTTTGCATCTGACCCAAAAATTGCCGCGCGTACGACGACAGCGACTCGACGTACCGCCGCTGCCCCTCCGCAAAAATCGTGTCAAACGCCAGCGAGGTCTTGCCCGACCCCGACAGCCCCGTAAAAACAATGAGCTTTTCGCGCGGCAGCGTCAAGTTTATGTTCTTTAAGTTGTTTTCTTTTGCACCTTTTATCCGTATGTAATCCATAACATCCTTTCTGCCGGGGACGCCCATATCGCCCGTGATGCAAACTACGTGCGTGCCGCCGACTCGGTTACGTACGTGAAGTACGCGCCCGAGCCGACGTCCCGCCTGTTGTTCGCCTGACGGGCAATCTGGTCGCCCCTGCCGTTGGTTTTGTGCCTTTTTTCTTTTGTCGGTTTCTGCTCTTTTGGCGGGGCGGTGAAACCGCCCGTGATCTGCACGAAAATGAACCCGGGCGGCGGGTTACGTACGTGAAGTACGCGCCCCTTGCCCGAAACCCTTTTCGTGCAGCTGACAGGCGGTTTGACCGCCCTGACTGTGCCGGTTTGTTGATTGTTGCCGCTTTTCGGGGATTCTTGTCCTTTCCTGTCGGTTTTCTGCGTCCCCTGCCGTTGGTTTTGTGCCTTTTTCTTTTGACTGCTCTTGTCGTTTTCTGCTTTCCCCTCCCCCCCCCTTGCCCGGTCAGGGCGGTCAGATTGCGTGTCAGGCGGGCAACAGGCGGTCGGGGGGCTCGGGCGCGTACTTCCCGTACGCAACCGGGTTCCCCGGCCGCACGTAGCCCGCATCACGCGCGATATGGCCGCCCCGCTTGTTATTTAAACTTACCCTGAAGTTTTTTGAGGGCGGAAATTTTGTCGCGGAGCTTAATGGCGGTTTCGAAGTCCAGGGATTTTGAGGCCAGCGTCATCAGGGCTTTCAGCTTTTCGAGTTCGGCGGGGATGTCCTTGACGTCCAGCTTTTCGGTTGCGCGCTTGGTGATTTCCAGCGTGTTTTTGACCGGCTTTAGGATGGTTTTGGGCGT
>JAIRRW010000119.1 GCA_031255775.1 Clostridiales bacterium | reverse complement strand
ATCCCATACTCACCTAAAGGAAATACAGAAGCTGTGCTTGCCTGCTTTTTTTGTCCGGTATTTTTCGGGGAGGACGGGGCCGCAGGAATGGGAGCCGACGCCGGACATTGACGCGTCCAGCGAGACGAAAACCAGCTTGCTTTTGGGGAGCTCCCAATTGTGGGCGGCGTCTTTCAGTTCTCTCCAGGAATACGGCAGCACGCTGAAGGAAAACGGCTTGTCGGCGGATACGCGCAAGGCGCCCGAATCCGCTTTGAGCGAAAGGCTTTCGCTGCCGTACCGGCTGCCGCATTCCTGCGGCTTTATGTAGTCGGTAAACATCTCGGCCGGCGTTGTTTCGTGCTTGCCTTTCGTGGAAAGGCGGTATGTATCGGCATAGGTTTCCTGCGGGCCGTAACCGGCATAGGCTACCCTATACGCGGTTTTTTCGACCGCAAAGCACAGCCCGACACGCGGGATACAATCCACATGATCCGGGATCGAATAGGCAAGCTCGACCCCGATCTCGCCCCGCCCGGAGCAGGTATAGACAAGGGTATATTCCAAGAGCGGCCCCTTGGACGCCGTCAGCATCGCCCCCTTTACCGTCACGCTGTCGCGGCCGACAGAAATTTCCCGAGCCCTTTGTCCGGCCTCGTACAGGCCGGCCTCCGCGTAGCGGGAAAGCAAATTCCGCTCATTATCGATCGGCGCGCGGGCAATATTGACCTCCAGCGCCCTTTTTAACCGCTCTTTCCCGCCGACAATGACCGAGGTCAGCGCGCCCGAGCTCTTCGCAATACGCGCCGACGTGTTTCCGCAGGTCAAAACGATTCCGCCCGCGTCCTCGCTTGTCCGAAACGCCTCCCGATGCGGCATGGTAAATGCGGGGATACCTTCCCGTTCGTCCGCGGGAGAAACCCTGCCGAGATAGATTTGTTTCAAATTTATAAGCCCCGGCTTAACTTCCAGACTCGGGCCGACCAGTCCGTCTATGCAAAAATTGCCGTCATGCGGACGCTCGCCGAAATCGCCGCCGTACTTATAGCCGCCCTCTCCGTACAGCACCCCATGATCCTTCCATTCCCAGACAAATCCGCCCATAAAACGGTCGTTTGCGTTCAAAAACTCCCAATAATCGGTCAAATCTCCCGGGCCGTTGCCCATCGCGTGGCAGTATTCACACAAAAGATAGGGGCGTTTTTCTTGTTTGTCGCCCAAATATTTGGTTTTGATCTGCTCGATTGAGGCGTACATCGTGCTGACCATATCGAACGGCGTATCACGGTATTCCGCGTCATCCTCGATACAGCTCATGCCCTCGTAATGCACAAGCCTTGTCGAATCGAGCTTCCTGACCTCGGCGGCGGCCTTCACCATGACACTGCTATAAAAGCTCTCGTTACCCAGCGACCAAATGATCACGGACGCGCGGTTTGCCTGATTGATGACGTTAAACCGATTCCGCTCAAGAATCGCCGCCTCAAACATTTTGTGCGTCTCTTCGACCTGCTCGCGCCGGGTCTTTGTCTTGGAATCGTAAATCTGTATGCCGTGCATCTCAACGTCCGCCTCGCTGATTACGTACAAGCCAAGCTCGTCGCATAGCCGGTACAGGCAGGGCGCGGACGGATAGTGAGAGGTTCGGACGGCGTTGATCGCGTATTCTTTCATCATTTCGAGGTCTTTCCGGATATCTTCCTCGCTGACCGCCGCGCCCTTTTTCGGATGAAAATCGTGGCGGTTGACGCCCTTTAGCTTCACGTGCCGCCCATTGATTTTGAAGATGCCGTTGTCGATCGACACCTCTCTGAATCCGATTTTTTCCCTAATCGTCTCGCCCCGGCAGCTGATCGTAAGGTCGTATAAACGCGGCGTTTCCGCCGTCCAAAGCGCGGGGCTGTCCAAAACAAACCGCGCCTCGCCGCCCGCCGTCAGCGATGCCTTTTGCCCTTCGATACAGACCTCGGCATCCGCTCCGCCGCTCAGGCGCCGGAAAATTATTTTGCCGTCAATACTCGTTGTGATGCGGTAATCCGTTATGTGTCCGTCGGGGCGGGAAAGCAAGTATACATCGCGGAATATGCCCGTAAACCGCCATTTATCCTGATCCTCTAAATACGTGCCCGCGCACCATTTGACGACAAATATGTCGATCGTATTGGCCCCGTCAAGCACAAAATCGGTCACATCAAACTCGGTGAGCTTGTGCGAAATTTGCGAAAACCCAACATACGACCGATTGACATACAGATAAAAACAGGAATCGACCCCCTCGAAAACGAGGTATTTTTTATTGCCGTCTTTCCGAATTTCCACCGACCTGCGGTAGTGATAGACGGGGTTTTCATACGGCGTAAAAGGCGGATCGTACGGAATCGGATAATCGATGTTGGTATACTGAAAAGTATCGTATCCAAAATATTGGACACAGGACGGTACGTCGATAGATTCCTGCATCGACGCCGTCAATGCCGTATCATCGATCTCGTAGACGCTTTTATACGCGCGTATATGCCACCTGCCGTTTAACGAAACCCTCGCGCCCTCGGGCACATACGCGCACCTCGCGGGCTGAATATTCTCGGAAACGTTTCCGCAGAGTAATTTTGTGTCCAGCATTTCTCCTCTCTCCTAAAACGGGTCTAGATTGTGTCTACACGACTTATAATATCCCCATTATACTCCGCCGCCCCATTCTTTCCAAGCGTTTTTTACCGCTAAATCCGCATTTGTCAAATATTTTCTTCTGTATTTTTTAAAAATACCGCTTCAAAAAGTTATGCCCTTGGGGGCAAATCATGTTATACTATAGACAGTGGGCAAAAAATGTTTTGACAAGGGGTATTTTGGATGGATTGGTCAAAAACGGCGCTCGGGATAGAGCTTGGTTCTACCTGTATCAAGGCGGTTTTGCTGGACGATTCGTATCGGATTTTGGCCGTCGGCGAGCATACCTGGGAAAACAAGCTGGAAAACGGGCTGTGGACGTACGACATGGCGGACGCGCTCTCGGGCGTGCGCGCTTGTTATGCCGCCTTGAAACAGAGCCTTGTCACGCGTTATCGAGCCGTGCCGGACACCTTCGGCGCGATCGGCGTCAGCGCGATGATGCACGGCTATCTGGTCTTTGACCGGGACGGGAAACAGCTTGTCCCCTTTCGCACCTGGCGCAACAATAACGCCGCGCCCGCCGCCGAAAGGCTGACCTCGCTGTTCTCCTACCGCATCCCGGCGCGCTGGAGCGTCGCGCATCTCTATCAGGCGGTTTTAAACGGCGAGCCGCACACGGCAAGCGTCGCTTTTATGACCACGCTTGAGGGCTATATCCATTATATGCTGACCGGCGAAAAACGCATCGGCGTCGGCGAGGCGTCCGGTATGTTTCCGATCGACGTTAAAACCGGGCGATACCACGGGCAAATGGCGGCCGCCTTTGACGCGCTGCCCGAGAATCAACGGCTGTCCCGGCGCTTGCTCGATATGCTGCCGGAAATCGCGGCGGCAGGCGAATGTGCGGGCCGCCTGACGGCCGAGGGCGCCCTGCTGCTCGACCCGGACGGCGACCTAAGGGCAGGCGTTCCGTTTTGTCCGCCGGAGGGCGACGCGGGGACCGGCATGGTCGCGACCAACAGTGTGAAACCGGGCTACGGCAACATTTCGGCGGGCACCTCAATCTTTTCGATGACGGTTTTGGAACGCGGCCTCTCCCGCGTGCATCCCGAGCTCGATCTTGTCGCGACGCCGGACGGCAATTTGGTCGCGATGGCGCACTGTAGCAACTGCACCTCCGAATTGAACGCCTGGATAGGCGTGTTTGACGACGTGCTGCGGTTGTTTGGCAAGCAGGTCCCGAAGGACGAGCTGTACGGCGCGTTGTTTCGGTCCGCGCTGACCGGCGCCGACGACTGCGACGGCCTGCTCGCGTACAACTATCTTTCCGGCGAAAACCTGGTAAAGGTGGCCAAGGGGCGCCCCCTGTTTGTCCGCACGTCGGAAAGCAGGCTGAACCTGCCCAACTTTATGCGCGCCCAGCTCTACGCGTGCATCATGACGCTAAAGCTTGGTATGGATATTTTAAAGGAAGAAAACGTGACGCTGAAAACGCTGTACGCGCACGGCGGCATCTTTAAGACGGCGGGCGTGATGCAGGGGCTTTTGGCGTCCGCGCTCGGGACGCCGGTCACCGTGACGCAGTCGGCCGGGTCGGGCGGCCCGTACGGCATGGCGCTCTTGGCCATGTATATGCTGAGCCGCGCCGAGGGAGAAGGCCTTTCGGATTTTCTCGATCGAAAAGTATTTCGGGACGTTGGCCGCGTCACCGAATTTCCCGACGAAAAATTAGCGGCGGGGATCGCCCGGTACGCGGCGCGGTTTAGCGGCGGACTCGCCGTCGTACGCGAAGCGGTCAGATCGGTCAAATGAGGAGGAGGAAAAACATATGCTGGAATCGCTGAAAGAAGCGGTATTTGAGGCCAACCTGTCTCTGGTACGGCACGGGCTTGTCCTCTTTACCTGGGGCAATGTGAGCGCGATAGACCGTGAAAGCGGCCGGATCGTCATCAAGCCCAGCGGCCTGTCTTATGCGGACATGAAAGCGGAGGATATGGTTGTCGTGGACCTGTCCGGCCAGGTGGTCGAGGGCAGGCTGAATCCGTCGTCGGATACGCCCACGCACATCGAGCTGTATAAGGCCTTTCCCAAGATAGGCGGCGTGACGCATACGCACTCGACCTACGCGGCCGCCTGGGCGCAGGCGGGGCGGGATCTCCCCTGCCTCGGGACGACGCACGCCGATTATTTTTACGGCGCGGTGCCCTGCGCAAGACCCTTGACAAAGACAGAGATCGAACGCGCGTACGAAACAAATACCGGCCTTGTCATCACCGAAACGTTTAAAAAGAACGACTACGCGGCGTGTCCGGGGGTGCTTGTCCACGCGCACGGGCCGTTTACCTGGGGCAGGGACGCGGACGAGGCCGTGTATCACGCGGTCGTCCTGGAAGAGATCGCCAAAATGGCAACTTTGACAAAACAGATCCGCCCGCAGGGCGCACTGATCTACGCGGATCAGGCTCTGCAAGACAAGCACTATTTTCGCAAGCACGGAAAAAACGCCTATTACGGACAGGAGAAAAAATCATGAAATATCTGTATTTTTTGACGGGAAGCCAGGACCTTTACGGCGAGGAAACCTTAGCGCAGGTCGCGAAAAACAGCCGGGAAATGACGGACTATCTGCATACGCGCCTAAACGGCATCGCCGATCTGCGGTTTTTATCGGTGGTGCGGGACGGCGACGAGGCCGAGACGCTGTGCGTACGGGCGTCCGCCGAGCCGGACTGCATCGGCGTTGTCGCGTGGATGCACACCTTTTCGCCCGCAAAAATGTGGATACGCGGGCTTAAAGCGCTGCGTAAGCCGCTGCTGCATTTACACACGCAGTACAACCAAAGGCTGCCCTACCCGACCATTGATATGGATTTTATGAACCTCAATCAGGCGGCGCACGGCGACCGTGAATTCGGCTTTATCTGTACGCGTCTGGGGCTGAAACGCGAGGTCGCCGCCGGCTACTATAAAAACCCGGCGGTGATCGATAAGCTCCGCCGGTTTGCGGAGGTCGCAAACGCGATCGATTTTTCATCGCGCCTGCGCGTGGCGGTCTTTGGAAACAATATGCGCGACGTCGCCGTGACCGACGGCGACCGTGTGGAAAGCGAGATCCGCTACGGCTGGAACGTCAATTATTACGGGATCGGCGACCTCGCCGACCTGATCGCGGCCGTCTCTCCCGCCGAAATCGACGCGCAAACGGCGGAATACGCGGACAAATATACCCTCCGCACGACCGACACCGCCGCAGTGCGGGAGCAGGCGAAATATGAGGCCGCGCTGCGCAAGTTTATCAAACGGGAACGCGTCGGCGCCTTTACCGATACCTTTCAAGACCTGCACGGGCTTAGGCAGCTGCCCGGGCTTTCGGTACAGAATATCATGGCGGAGGGGATCGGCTTCGGGCCCGAGGGCGATTATAAGACCGCGGCGCTGATGTCGGTTTTATGCAAAATGGCGCAAAATCGGCAGGGCGCGACGGCCTTTATCGAGGATTATACCTACGACCTGACCGAGGGCGGCGAGCTGGAGCTTGCCGCGCATATGCTGGAGGTATCGCCCGTTTTCGCGGCGGAAAAGCCGAAAATCGAGGTGCATCCCCTGGGGATCGGCGGAAAGGAGCCGCCCGCCCGGCTTGTCTTTGACGGTATCGCCGGGGACGCCGTCGCGGTTTCGATGGTGGATATGGGGACGCATTTCCGGCTGATCTGCGCCAAAATCCGCTTGGTCACCCCGCCGCATAAAATGCCCAAGCTCCCCGTCGCGCGCGTCATGTGGGAGATCCTGCCCGACTTTTCGACCGGATCGGCCGCTTGGATCTACGCCGGCGGCGCGCATCACGCCGTCGTCTCGACCGCGCTGACCGCAGAGGATATCCGCCTGTTCGCCAAGCTGACGGATACCGAACTGATCCTCATCGACGAAACAACACGGGTTTAAAAATCCGAGCCGGCGGCTACCGCGCCGTAATCGCCAATCCTTTCGCCCAAGGCTGCCGGGACGATTTGCAGGGCTTCGTATGAGCGGGGCAAACATTCTTTTTTCATTTCTTCGTCCATCCGATCGGACATGAGCTTGTGCGCGCGCATAAATATTCCCCCGATCACGATACGTTCGGGATTTAAAATATCGACCAAAACCGAAAGCCCTCTGCCCAGGTTTTTGC
>JAIRRW010000117.1 GCA_031255775.1 Clostridiales bacterium | reverse complement strand
ACCGGACAAACACACCGTTCACATAAACTTTTTAGTAGTCGGCGCCCGCGCACGTGAATACCGCGGTTCCGCCGTCCTATCGGAGGCACGCTCACAATAAATATCCCCACGTAGAACGTGGGGTATTGCGTGGAGCCCTATAAGGGCCAAATACTTGCCGCCCCTTAAGGGGCATCTTGATTCCGCCGCCTGCTCTTTTTGTTACTCGCTACCCTTAAATGGCGCTTCGATGATTCTTACTTCTTTTCGCTCGCATAATTCCCATAATATCTTTCCTATCTCGCCTTTTAACTTCCCATAAATTTCCTTACGCCTAAACTTCGGCGCAAACACAATGTGATACTTGCAATCCCATTTCGTATGTGATAAACTATTCTCATCCATTAGAAAACTCCTTTGTTTTTGAATTCGGCGGCGAAACCAAATTCTATTTTAACAAAGGAGTTTTCCTTTTCTCTACTCCACGCTAAAACTTTCTTTTACCACAGGCACAGCCTGTGGATTCTGTTGTCAATCAACATTGCCGAGACCGCGCGGCAATGCGGCTTTGACGACGCTTTCTATTTTTCCCGGATTTTCAAAAAATACATGGGCTGCTCGCCAAAGGCTTACGGCGAGCAGTGTGCAAAAGACGACTGATTACTAAAGGATAGTTTTTCGCGGGTAAGCGACCGTGACGCTCGGTTATATTGGCTTTTCTTCGGTATAAAAACCGTTTTCTTACGCAATTTTCCCGACGTTTTCCAATATGTTGTCCCGGATGTTTTGGTCGATACGCTCCTCAAAGGCCCAGATGACGGCGCCTGCGGCGGGCGGGATTTTTAAAACCTCGATGTCGATGTCGTTTTCTGTCAAAGCGGCGACGGTTTTCGAAAACGCCGCCTGCATCTGCGGGAATTTTTCGCCCGCCCAAACCGACCCCGCCAAAATGATATGCACCCGCCGTTCGAACCGTAGGCGTCTGATCAATCCGGCCACAGAATGTCCCTGTCCCCTGCCGATTTCTTCGATGATTCGGATCGTACACGCGTCGTTATCGGCGGCAGCGTGTTCCATCATCAGGTTCATTTTTAAGACAAAGTCCTTATTTTTTAAGCTTTTTACAGCCGCCTCGGCAAAATCGTCGACGCGCCCGATTTTCAGCTCGTCAAAAACAAGCTCCCGCAGCACCGTATCCCCGCCGCAGCGATACAACTGATCAAACACGGCGCGCAGACCGCACAGGGCAATATAATAGCCGCCGGCATAGTCGCTGCTGATATCGCCGATCCCGCCGACCTGCATGGATTCGCCTTTTTCGTTCACCCCTACGCTGACCGAGCCGGTTCCGTTGATATTACAGACGCCCGTCCCGTCAATGCTCCCTGCCTTGAGCGCCAAAAAACCGTCGTTGTCCATGATGATCCGTTTTAAGCCGATTTTCTCGACGCTGCGGCGCAGGCATTGTTTTTGCCAATCAAAATCGGCGCCCGCCAAGCCAAAAACGGCCGTTTCCACCAAATCGATCGACAGGCCGTTCCGTTTGATCAGCCGTCTGATCTGCTTGGACATTTCTTCCTCCGCCGCTTTGAATCCGCCAATCGCCTCATGCGAGCAACTGCCGATCTTGATATAATCGATCAGCCCGCCGGATTCGTCAAACAGCAGGTACAGCGTCTTTGTATTGCCGCCGTCTACGCCCAAATAATACTTTTTCAATGTAACGCTTCTCCGTCGATGTACGCTCTGTTCAATTCTCTCAGCTCTCTAAAACACGCCCTGACCGCGTGATAATCTTTCCCGAGCGGATTGTGCATTAGGGCACAAATCGCGTCGTCCTCGTTTTTGCTTAGGATGGCGCGCACGGCCATACGCTCATAATCCTTCATCATTTTGACGGAAGCGATGATATGCTCGTTGGAAAAGCCGTCAATCCCGATCGGCGTGATCCGATCCTTGCTGATGACCGACGAAATCTCGATCACGTCGTCGTCCTCTAAAAACGGCAAAGCGCCCCGGTTTTTGACGTTGACGACCTGCGCGCTTTTGGTATCGTTTTCGATCGCCTCCAAGACGCCGACCGCCACCTCCGAATAAAACGCGCCGCCCCGCGCTTCGAGCTCCTTGGGCTTGACGTTTAGCGACGGCTCCTGATATTGCTTTAAAAGCGTTTCCTCCAGTTTTTGACAGACCTCCCCCCGCGACAGGGGTTCTTTCAACAAGGTTTCCAGCTTTTTCTGCGGATAATAATAATACTCCATATAGGTGGACGGAATGCCGCCCACCGTTTGCAGCAGCTCGGCCGAAAACCCGTTGGCGGGGATGTTTTTCATGGCCTCGCTGTGAATGCCGCTCTTGATCGCCTCCTCCAAATAATCCTTGCCGTTATGTCTGATCGCCGTGATCCACGCAAAATGATTTAAGCCGACATAGTCGATCTGCGCATCGGCAAGACAAAGAGCGCTCAGCACACTGCGCCGCATCGCAAACGGACAGTTGCACAGCCCGACGGACTTGATTTCCTTTGCGTTGAGCGCCTGCGCGACAAGTCCCGACGGATTGGTAAAATTGATCAGATAGGCATCCGGCGCGTGTTTTTTGATTTCGTCGGCAATGGCAAAGAGCACCGGTATCGTCCGGTACGCCTTCATAAAGCCGCCGATGCCGCAGGTTTCCTGTCCGATTAGGTTGTATTTGAGCGGAATTTTCTCATCCAAAACGCGCATCCGCATCTGCCCGACGCGTATTTGCGTCAAAACATAATCCGCACCCTTTATACAGCCGTAATCGGCCGAAAATTCGACGTCCCAGCCGACGCCGTCCGCAGCGATCATCCGCTTTGCCAGATTGCCGACAATCTCCAGTTTTTTCTCGTCGATATCCATCAGCGTCAGCCTGCCGATATTCAGCAGCGCCTTTCTCTTCAAAAGCCCTTCGATCAGCTCGGGCGTATAGGTGCTTCCGGCGCCGATGATGACGATCTTCAGCTTTTGGTTACCCGCCATAAAATTCCTTTCCTTATTGGACGTCTCGGCTTTAGACAAGGCCGGTCAGCCTTTAATGCCGCCTGCCACCATGTTTTTCATAATCGTTTTTTGAAAACAGGCGAATAAAATGACCATCGGGATCACCGCCAGCAGCATACACGCAAACATCATGGGATACTCGGTTTTGCGTTCCATCTGAACCGCAAGCGTATTGACGCCCACCGCAATCGTCGGATATTTTCGCAAAAATATTTGCGGCGTCGTATAATCGTTCCAAAAGCCTATAGCAGTAATAATCGCGGTCGCCGTAATAAAGGGCATCGCGAGCGGCAGCATGACCTGAAAAAAGGTTCGAAAATGCCCCGCCCCGTCAATGGCGGCGGCTTCGGCGTAGCTCCACGAAAGACTCTTAAAGCTGCCGTACAATAAGAGGAACGAAAACCCCAGCCCGTTTACGCACATAAACATGATGCCCGGGATGGTATTGAGCAGTTTTGTGTCCTTCATAAACCGATACATGGCGGGCAGCGTCCCTACGATGGGCACGACGAGCGCAAAAATAATGACCGAATAGACGATTTTGCGGAGCGGAAATTTATAAAAGCAAACGGTATACGCCGTCAGCGCAGAGACCATGACCTCAAAAAAGGTCAAGCCCGTCACCAAAAGGACGCTGGTGACAAACATCCCCAGCATATTGACCTCGCGGGTCGTTTCGCCCGCCTCGCCGATGACCTTAAAGCCGATCAGCGCGTCATACCAGTTTTGCCATTGCGGGACTTCGGGAAAAGAAAAGACGTCGTTGTAAAATTCGAACTTGGTTTTGAGCGAGTTGACCGCCATCCAAACAAAGGGATAGACAAGCGTGACCGCGTAGACAAAAAAGATGATAAACACAACCGTTTTCAAAACAAAGACCCTGGGATTTTTTTTGATTGTTTTTACAGGAGAAAATGCCATATCCGCTCCTTCCCACTAATAAGATACGTTGCTGAAAAAGCGGTTCATAAACCATCTTGTCAGCAGGATGACCGGCACGTAGCAAAGCGTGCAAAACAGCCCGAACGCCGCCAAAAACGGCCCCTGGCTCGTATCGCCGTAATTGGTAAAGATGTACAGCGAAATCGTGCCCGAACCAAACCCGCCGCCGGTCAAAAAGAGGGGCTGCAAAAAGACGGTCAAAACGGACGACATACCCAAAATAAACGTCGTGACGATCGTCGGCCAGACAAGGGGGATCATCACTTGAAACAATTCGCGTATAAAGCCGATGCCCTCTAAGCGGCCGCATTCGGACAGCTCGATCGGCACACGGCTCATCGCGCCGCCCAAAAGCACGATATTAAACCCTAAGCCCGCCCAGACGCAGTACACAAAGACCATGCTCGGCGTCACGGAGGAATTGCCCCACCAGATCGGCGGGTCATTAAATCCGAGTGCCCGAAGCATGGGATTGATAAAGCCGTTTGTGTCAAAGGCAAAGCGAAACGACATGGTCAGCACCGCGATCGGCAAAATGGACGGCAGGTAAAAGATGACCCTAAATACGCTGCCCGCCAAGACCTTTTTGTACAAAAAATAGGAGAAAAAGACAGACAGCGGCAACGTGATAAAACAGGTTACCGGAAAGTACAGAAACGAATTGAGCACCATCCTGCGCGTATTTTCGTCCCCAAAAATACGCTGAAACATCAAGTCCCAATGCAAAAACAGCTTTGATCCGTCAATGACAAAAATATCCTTGATCGGATCGTACTGCGAAACGGTGGATAGGATCGAGTTGAAGTTGACGTACCCCCACATGATGCAAAACCGAATGACGGGATAGACAAGCGCGACCGCCACAAAAACACCGTACGCAAGTTTGCGCTTTTTTAAAACCTTTTTTCGCGGTCTACCGCGGCGCGGCGGCGCTGCCGCCGCGCCTTGGAGCTCGTCAGTCATACCGGGTGCCCTCACTTTTGTGCGCATCGATCGTCGATTGGTCTTGCGGAAATTTCATCCGACCGTCACAGTCCCGCGGCCGCGCGCATGGTATCCCATTGGCTGTCGATCCTTGTCCAGACGCCGTTAAAGACCGAATCGGGCGAACGCGTATCCGCCTCGGCGGTTCCCCATCTTTCGAAGGCCTCGGCGTAATAGTTGCCGTCGGGATAGGGAGAGAGCGGTGTTGGCGCATTCCAGGTCATCGCGCTTCCCGAGTACAAATTGAACCGGGTGGAAGTGTTGAGGATGGCAAACATATCCTTCGCCCATGTGGTCTGCGCAATACCCGCGTACAGCTTTTTATGACGAATCTCGTTGCGCTTAAAATATTGCTCGTCCTCCGTCAGTCCCTCCAAATCGGGATCAAGGTCATCCTCTGTGATATACCCGGGCTCAAAGGCGGCCAGCATATTGTCAAAGTCGTAGCGCATGGCCAGCAAGAGCCCGTTGGTATGCTTGGGGAACAACAACGCGTTTTCCTCTAAGGCCAGCCATTTCAAAAACTCCTGCGCCAGCATCTTGCTGTTGTTGGAAGCCCTGTTGCCGACGATGATCGAATCCTTCCCCGCAAGATCATACGAAACGCGAATGGGCGATTGATCGGCGTTTTTGCGGACCTCGGGCACAAGGGGCGTCGGCATGATCCCCACGTCGCAATTAAACTGCTCCAGCACATCAAAACCGACCTCGTTGGCAAACCAGCAGGTTGCCGGCGTCATCGCGGCCTGTCCGGCGGCAAACGCCATGTTGGTGGTCAGATTGTTGAGTCCGATCGAGCCGGAAAGCGAATACCCGGGGTTTTTGACCAAAAAGTCATACCAGTATGTCCACGCCTGCTTCAAATAGGGGTACACCTCGGGATTGAATACGGTCTTGTCCTCGAATTTCATAAAACGGTCAAACTCGTCCATGCCCGCCATCTGCACCCACCAATCGAACACGATGCTGTCCCATAAAAACGCGGAATCGTTGCTGCCGCCCCATACGATGGGGGCGATGGTATCGCCGGAGGCGTTTTTTGCGCCGGAAGAATTGATCGTATCGCACAGAGCGATCAGCTCCTGATAGGTCTTGGGGATCTGCCAGCCGTTTTGCGCAAACAGCGTCTTGTTGTAGGCCAGTCCGCCCGAACCCTGAACCTGCGGGACCCGGAAGTAGCCGGGGGCGTCGTTTACGTTCATGCGTACGCCGTTGAGTGACGAAGGCGCCACGCGGTCTAAGTATGTGACGTTTAACGGCTTGCCGTCATCATCCAGGTTTTTAATATCCGTATACACGGTCGAGCCGTATAGGGCGTCGAGATTCATAATTTTGCCCTGCAATGCCATCTTTTCCCACGGGATATTGTGACACATAAAGATGTCGGCGGCGTTGTTATTGAGCATCTCCGGCAAAAGCGTCGTAAAGTCCGCCTCGGTCGTCGACTCGATGAGCCTGATCGTCACCCCCTCGTACTCCGCCTCAAACTTTTCTTTGGCGGCGTCCAGCCATTCGCGTCCGTAGCCCCCCTTAAAAAATCTGATTTTCAATTCCGAACCGGCGGGAAAGGTCTCGGGGATAAACGGCACCCAACCGCTGCGGTCGGTAAATTCCTGCGGCACAGGCAGAGACGGCTGCTCGGGCGGCGGCGTGACCGTTCCGCAGCCGGAGACAATCGGCATGAGGGTGGCACAAAGCAGCAGGCTTAAAAATTTAGCGATTTTTTTCATAAACGATCTCCTGTCCAAATTGGCGTATTTTTGCGGGCGAAGGCATCGGCGCTTTCGCCCGCATATCTCTCCGCCTGACTCAATATTCTTTTTTCTTTCTCAAAAACAATCCGGCAAGGGGCAGCAGCAGGAGGCCTACGGCAGCGCTCCCGGCAGCAGCGCTGCTCCCGCAACCCCGCCCATCCGCGTCTAACCCCTCATGCGCGGCGTTGAGTGCGGTGAGCGCCAAATCCACCTCGGTCTGCAATGCGTCTTCCTTGTCCAAAACGGACTTGGCCGCGGTGAGCGCCGCCGAAAACACATCCCATGTTTGGTCGCTGTAATTGCCTTTTTGCGTGTCCTTTACCGCATCGTACTTGGTCTGCAAGGCGCTTTTATCGACGGCAACGGACTCCTCGACGACCGTCACGGTGCAAGTCCCCGATACGCTGTCCGCCTCCGCCTTTATAACGGCGGTTCCGGCCTTTATTGCGGTCACCTCGCCGGTAAAGGCATTGACCGTCGCAACGGCGGTATTCGAGGACGTCCAGTACACATCGGGATAGCTTGCGTCAGCCGGCAAGACCTGCGCGGTCAGCGTTTCTTTTTTTCCGACCTCTAACTGTAATTCGCTCTTATTGACGGTGACGGACTCCACGTCGGTGATCACTGCCGGGGGAATCGAATCGTGCGACCAGAATCTTGCCGCGGTCAGATCGTAATAATCGCCCGCCGCAAAACCGGCGCCGTTGGGTACGCCCGCGCCGTTTCCTTCCGCCCCGCCCGTCAAAGCGGATGCGCCGTAAGCCCAAATACGGACAAAGCCGTAATTCAAATCATTCGTGCCGGGCGCGCCGGGCAGGTTGAATAACACGTTGCCCCGCTCCTCGTTGGCGTAATTTGCGCCCGTCGAGGCGGAAGCGGCGTTGCCGGCGCTGGGCGCCGCGTCGTTGCTGTTTGAGCCGTTTGTCCGAAAAGGCAGGTATTTGCCGTCCGCTTGACCGATTTCGGTCCAGCCCATTTCGGGCGTGACCAAAAATTTCCGTCCAAGGTCGTAATAGGGCGTGCCCTCATAGTGGTTGCCCAGCGCGCAAGTCGGCGAATAGCCGATCGTGACCGAAAACCAGGTGGGCGTGCTGACCTTGACCATGCTGGAAAAATAGAATATTTTTCCTTCCTCGCGCACCTCGTTTACCGTATCATCGTTGTTGCCGACCAAGCCGTGCAGATACGAATAGGTCAAAGCGTCGTTCTGCGCGGAGCCTCCGCCGTTGTTGGTGATACGGATCTCCGAGCTTACGCTCTCCGTAGGGATCGTGTTGTCCGTGACGCCCTCCCATGTCGCCCATCTCTGGTCGCTCCCGTACGCAAAGGTCCAGCCGACACCGTATTCGCGCCCGACGATCGGAAAGTCGTTGTCGGTAAAGTTTGCGCCGGGCAAACGGTTGCGGGCGATTTGCGTGATCGGCTCGAGGTCGGCGGGCGTCATAAAGACTTCCTTTTCGTCGTCGTACACCGTGACCGCTATTTCCTTTGAGGTGCCGCTACCGTCGGCCGCCGTCGCTGTCACCGTACAAGTCCCCGCCGCAACAGCCGTAATGGTGGCGGTTCCGCCGTATTCGTTATCGGTGTCGGCGACGCTTGCAATCAATGGATTTGACGAGCTCCAGCTAAGAGCCTTGTTTGTTGCTCCCGTAGGGGAAACAACTAAAGTCGCGCTTGCCGAGCCGGTCGCGCTCATTGTAACGGAGTTATAAGCGGATTCGGGATCCGCGCAAAGAATAGCGCGGGAACGCGCCTCAATCCCGTTCACCTTTATCGGAGCAGTCCATGCCTTTTCAAAGAGCCATGCGTTTGTCATATCGTAGGACGCGCTACCCGTCAAACCGTTCTGCGAGGGATTGCCTGTTTCAGTCGTATATGTATAAATCCTGAGATAATAATCTCTGGCGGCGGGA
>JAIRRW010000075.1 GCA_031255775.1 Clostridiales bacterium | reverse complement strand
GTCATCAGGGCTTTCAGCTTTTCGAGTTCGGCGGGGATGTCCTTGACGTCCAGCTTTTCGGTTGCGCGCTTGGTGATTTCCAGCGTGTTTTTGACCGGCTTTAGGATGGTTTTGGGCGTGATGCCGTGCGCTTGGTTGTAGGCCGTTTGGATGGCGCGGCGGCGGTCGGTCTCGTCCATGGCGCGGCGCATGGAGCCGGTGAGGGTGTCGGCGTAGAGGACGACGCGGCTCTCGGCGTTGCGGGCGGCGCGGCCGATGGTCTGGATGAGCGAGGTTTCGCTGCGCAAAAACCCCTCCTTATCGGCGTCGAGGACGGCGACCAGCTTGACCTCGGGAATGTCCAGCCCCTCGCGCAGGAGGTTGATGCCGACGATGACGTCAAACTCGCCCAAACGCAGCGCGTTGATGATCTCGATGCGCTCTAGGGTGTCGATGTCCGAGTGGAGGTACCGCACCTTGACGCCGTGCTCGGCAAAAAACGTCGTCAGCGATTCGGCCATTTTTTTGGTCAGCGTGGTGACGAGGATCCGGCCGCCGCCCGCCGCCGTCGCGCGGATCCTGGACAGGAGGTCGTCCACCTGCCCCTTGACCGGCAGCACCTCCACCGGCGGGTCGGTCAGCCCCGTCGGCCGAATGATCTGCTCGGCGACCGCGCCGTTTGCCTTTTCGAGCTCGTACGCCGCGGGCGTTGCCGAGACAAAGACCAGCTGGCCGACGCGCCGCTCGAATTCCTCAAACTTTAGGGGGCGGTTGTCGTAGGCCGCGGGCAGGCGGAAGCCGTAGTCCACAAGGTTGGTCTTGCGCGCCAGATCGCCCCGGTACATCGCCCTAAGCTGCGGCACCGTCATGTGGCTCTCGTCGATAAACAGGATAAAGTCGCGCGGAAAATAGTCCAAGAGGGTGTAGGGCGGTTGGCCGGGGACGCGCCCGTCAAAGTAGCGCGAATAGTTTTCGATCCCGCTGCAATAGCCGATCTCGCGCATCATTTCGACGTCGTAGGTGACGCGCTGGCGGATCCGCTGCGCCTCGATCGCCCGCCCGTTATCGATAAAAAGCCGTTCCTGCGCCGCAAGGTCGGCCAGGATGCGCTCGGTCGTCGTCCGCAGCTTTTCCTGCTCGACGGCGTAGTGCGACGCCGGAAAAATCGCCGCGTGGTTCAGCCGCGCCACGACGTCGCCCGTCAGGCTTTCAAACTCGGACAGCCGCTCGACCGTGTCCCCGAAAAATTCCACCCGGATCCCGTGATCGGACGACCAGGCGACAAAAATGTCCACCGTGTCCCCCTTGACGCGAAAATTGGTGCGTTCGGTCTCGACGTCGTTCCGCTTATAATTGATCCCCACCAGCCGCCGGATCAGCGCGTCGCGGCTCAGATTGTCGCCCGGGCGGATCGACACCGCCATGCGGTAATATTCCTCGGGCGCGCCCAACCCGTAAATACAGGACACCGACGCCACGACCACCGTGTCGCGGCGCTCTTGCAGCGAGCACGTGGCCGAGTGGCGCAGCTTGTCGATCTCGTCGTTGATGGCCAAATCCTTTTCGATATACGTGTCGGTGCTGACCACATAGGCCTCGGGCTGGTAATAATCGTAGTACGACACAAAAAATTCCACGCGGTTTTCCGGAAAAAACTCGCGCATCTCGTTGCACAGCTGCGCCGCCAAAATCTTGTTGTGCGCCAAAATCAGCGCCGGCCGCCCCGTCCGCGCAATGATGTTGGCCATCGTATACGTCTTGCCGCTGCCCGTCACGCCCAGCAAAACCTGGCTCTTAAGCCCGTCCAAAATCCCCTCGGACAGCTGCTCGATGGCGCGGGGTTGGTCGCCCGTGGGGGCGTAAGGGGCGTGTAGTTTGAAACTATTCAACTGATCTCCTTGGGGCGGCCATATCGCGCGTGATACGGGCTACGTGCGGCGCGGCAACTCGGTTACGTATCGGAAATACGCGCCCTCGTTGCCCCGCCGCCTGTTGCCCGTCTGACACGTGATATGGCCGCCCCCGCCGTGGGTTTGTGCCGGTTTTTTGGGGAAAATCTGCTTTTTTTGAAAGCCCCCTTATTATATCATTTTTTGATTTTTTTGTCCACCTTATACGACTCTATTACTCACGGTCACAAACGCTTTTTAAGGGTCCTTACATAATCCGTTTTTCCGTTTAGGACCGCCATGATATAAACGGTTTGCGCAGACTCGGCAACCTTATAAAAGGTAAGATAATCGCCTTCCGGAATAAATTTGTAGCCGAGCCGGATCAAGAACCGATCGTGCGGATTGCTTCCGCTGTCGGGAAACGCGGCTAAATGTTTGACGCATGACCGCAGCCTTGCCACATAGGCCAGCGCAATATCCGGGCTTTTTGACTCGTCAAAGAGATGAAAGCCGATGTCCCTTAGATCCTGCTCGGAGGTCGCCGTAAACTTTATTTGATAGCTCATTTGGCGGCCTCGCGCAGATCCCGTTCGAGCCTGACAAACACCTCCTCCGCGCCGCTCACGCGCCCCAAGCGAATGTCCTCTTCCGCTTGCGCCAAACGGGCATAAAATTCCATTTCCGCGCACATCTCCCTATATTGCTGATGGCTCATCAGCACCGTGTCCGCGCGGCCGTTTACGGTGACGGCGATAGGCGTCCGGTTTTCCCGGCAAAGCCTTGACATCTCGGGATAGTTTTTTCTAAGATCCGCCGACGGCCGGATAACCTCCATATACCCCTCTTTCATACATATACCCCCCAACCTTATTGTAGACAAATTATAACATAATATGTCTATCCTGTCAATACCTAATAATAAATCGGTATTTGCCGGTAAAGTATGGTATAATAGGGTATGGGCGCGCGGCCTATGGGGGATGGGATATGAAAGAGCGGCTGATTCTTCATTGCGACCTCAATAATTTTTACGCCTCCGTCGAGATCAAAAACGATCCGGCGTTGGGGGGCGGGCCTTTGGCCGTGGCCGGCTCGGTCGAAAAGCGCCACGGCGTCATTTTGGCCAAAAACGACGCGGCCAAGCGGCTGGGCGTCAAGACCGGCGAATCCGTTTTAGAGGCGTTAAAAAAAGCGCCGGGGCTCAAGATCGTGCCGCCGCACTTTGACGAGTATATGCGCTATTCGGAGCTGGCGTTTCGGGTCTACAACGACTATACCCCGCTGGTCGAGCCCTTTGGCGCCGACGAATGCTGGCTGGACTGTACGGGCTCGCAAAGGCTTTTCGGGTCGGGGCCGACGATCGCCGACGCCGTGCGCGGGCGGATCAAGCGGGAGCTGGGGCTGACCATCTCGGTGGGGGTCAGCTTTAACAAGGTGTTTGCCAAGCTGGGATCCGACCTCAAAAAGCCGGACGCCGTCACCGTGATCGGGCGGGACGATTTTAGGCGGATCGTGTGGCCGCTGCCCGCCGGCGACCTGTTTATGGTCGGCAAAAAGACCGCCGAAAAGCTCAATAAAATCAACATCACGACCATCGGCGCGCTGGCCGCCGCCGACGAGCGGATCCTTAAGGCGCACTTGGGCGTCAACGGCGTCAAGCTCAAGCGCAACGCCCTGGGGCTGGACGACGAGCCGGTGCGCGAGGCCGTCAAGCTGCGCGACGCCGTCAGCGTCGGCCACGGCATGACCGCCGTTAAGGACATTACGGCCTACGGCGACGCCGAAACCCTCGTCTATTTTTTGTGCGAGCGCATCGCCGCCCGGCTGGGAAAAAAGCGCCTCACCGCCTCGGGGATCCGGATCGACCTACGGAGCGCGGCCTTGAAACACACCACCCGGCAGGCGGTTTTATCGGCGCCCGTCTCCGCCGCCGCCGACCTCGCGCGGGAGGCAAACGCCCTGTTGCGGGCGATCTGGCCGGAGGAGCCGCCGCTCAGGACGGTGACGGTCTCGACCTATCGGCTGCAGGAGGCGGGCGCGTCCGTTCAGCTCAGTTTTTTCGACGCGCCGCCGGGCGCGCGCAAAAGCGACCGCTTGCAGGACGCCCTCCTGTCCATTCGCGAAAAGTACGGCACGGCCGCGATCGTCCGCGCCGACCTCATCGAACGGGATTTTATCTACGACAAGGACGAGGGCGAGGATTTTTTGCCGTTTAAACGGTAGGGGCGGTTTTAAGTCGTGTTGACACGACCTATGCTTAATGAATGTCGGCTTTCCGGAAAACGACGATCCCTAAGAGGGTAAAGGCCGCGCCGTAGGCGAGCGGGACAAGCAGGGCGCGCAGGGTGAGGGCGGCGGCGGGGGCGGGGATCGAGCTGCCGCCCATGAGGTTGAGCGCGCCGGGCAAAACCTCGTCAAACAGCGTGAATAGGTTGTATTCGAAAAAGATTTCGGCGCCCCGCGAGACCTCGGTCATCAGCATCACCGTGCGCACCGACGAAAAGATCGTGGCCACGACGATGACGAGCACCATGTTGAGGACGATCCCAAAGGCCTGGCGGCGCACCGTCATGCTGATAAAGGTGACGACGGCGACGATGCCGAGATAGGGGACGACGGCCAGCGCCGTCCGCGTCAACAAAACGCCCATATCCGCAGGTATGCCAAAGGCGATCAGGCCGATCAAAACCGCAAACAGCGCGTTTAGGACAAGATAGGCAAGCCCCAGCAGGCAGTTGACCAAGAGGTTGGACAGGTAGACGCGGCTGCGGCTGTTTCCGGCGATCAGCTTGTTGCGCACCGTGTTGTAGGCGTGGTCCTTTCCCGTAAAGAGGCTGCAGGCCAGCGCGATATAGACGCCCAGCCTGCCGAGGGACAGGCCGGTGCCCAAAGCCGCCGCAAACATCATGCCCGACGTGTCCGCCATGCCGCCGAGGTCTTCGTTTAGGGTCGCTTCCAAGAGCTTCAGCGTCAGCGTCATCAGGATCGACAGCCCCACGCCCACGATCAAAATGATGTACGCCGCCTTGTCCTTGACCAGCCTTTTTACGTCGGCCTTGACGAGGTTAAAGGGGTTGCCCATGGCTGAGACCTCCGATCAAACGCATAAAATAACTCTCTAAATCAAACAGGGTTTTGTTGGCGCTGTACACCGCGATCTTTTCGGGCAGCAGCGTGACGACCAGCGCCGTCACCGAAATATCGTCCAAAATCTCGATGCCGTCCACCGTTTCGCGGCAGGCAAACCGCCCGTTTAACAGCGCAAACGCCCGCTTGTCGTCCGACGTCCGCAGCATCGTCCGCGCCGCCGATTCGGCCAGCGTCTTGACCGAAACCTCTTGCAGCAGAAAGCCGTCGTGGATAAAGCCGTAGGTGGTCGCCAGCTTGCTCAGCTCGGTCAAAATATGGCTGGAAATGAGGATGGTGATGCCCATTTCGCGGTTGAGCTTTTGCAGCAGCTGCCGAATCTCGACGATCCCCTCGGGGTCGAGGCCGTTGGTGGGCTCGTCCAGCAGCATGAGCTCGGGGCTGCCGACCAGCGCCATCGCGATCCCCAGCCGCTGGCGCATCCCAAGCGAGTAGGACTTGGCGATCACCTTGCTTTTGGGGTCTAAGCCGACCAGCGACAGCAGGCGGGCGGGCGTGCCCCGGTCGGCGTCCCCCGCAATGTCGCACTGCAACCGCAAATTGTCCGCGCCCGACAGATTTTGATAGACGGCGGGCGTCTCCACCATCGAGCTGATCCGCCTCATGCTGCGGCGGTTGGCGTCGCGCCCGCTCCCGTTAAACAGCGAATACGACCCAAAGGTCGGCATGATCAGTCCCGTCACCATGCGGATAAACGTCGTCTTTCCGCTGCCGTTGAGGCCGATAAAGCCATAAATATCCCCGCGCCGCACGGTCATGTCCACGCTGTTGACCGCCAGCTTTTGGCCGTACCGCTTGGTCAGCCCCCGCGACGACAGCACAATATCCGTATCGTTCATACTTCTCCTCTTGTGTTTGATGTCGTTTGATGTCGTTTACAGTATAAGGGAGGGGCGGATAAAAGTCAACGGACAAATCCGCCCCCGGCATATTTCTCATTCAAATCTAATCTTTGCGCGGGTTTTTCGGGTAAAGCGCAAGCGGCGGCGTTAAAAAAAATTTCGGTAGACAATTTACACAATGGTGACAGACTGTTGTCACCATAATGGGTGTATAATGGGGGCATACGACGCAAAAAGGAGCCCACATGAAATTTTGGATACGGTTGCTGACGGCGACGGCGGACAAGCTGGATACCCTGATCGAAAAGGAGGACGACGCGATCGAACGGGTCGCCCTGGACGTGTTTGGCAATACGGCCGCGCAATGCCGCGAGATCCTGCGGCTGACCGAAAACAAGCGCCGCCTGATCAAATTGCAGGTCCTGTACGGACGGCTGGAGGCCGGACTGCCGGAGGACGCGTTTTCGCTGCTGGTCCGCTACGGGCGGGGCGCGTCGCTGTCCGAGCTGGCCGACGCGCTGTCTATCCACCGCCAGACGGTTTATAAACGCCTCAACGCCGCCTGTAAGGCCGCCGCGCGGCTGCTGGCCGCCGATAAGGTCACGCCCGAAACGCTGGCGGAGGAATACGATAATATGCTACCGCTACCGCTTTCGATAAAATGACGCTGACGCTCTCATTTTATCGAAAGCGGCAGCGTCAACGCGGCAGCGTTCTTTAATCTTTTTTACAAAAACGACGTTTTTTGTAAAAAAGCGCCTTATCCCTCGTTCAAATGAAAGCCCCGGCGTCATTTGAACGATAGCGTCAGCGTCAACGCGGGAGCGTTCTTTAATCTTTTTTACAAAAACGACGTTTTTTGTAAAAAAGTGCCGTATCCCTCGCCAAAATGCAAGTGAAACGGCATTTTGGCGAAAGCGGTAGCGCTCAACGCGGGAGCGTCTGGCGGCGGTACAGAAGGGCGCAGACGACCACCACCGGGATACACATACAGACGATGACGACGGTGGAGAGGGCGCCGCCCGGGACAAGGGGGTCCCCGTTGTCCGGGCTTGGGGTTTCGGCGGCGGCGGCGGGCGGGTCGGCCGCCTCGACCGCGTTGTCGGGAATGGGCGCGGCGTCGGCGTAGAGGTTGTAGATATATCCGCGCGTCGTCGTGCCGCCCGCCGTATAGCGGACAAAATACCAAAGGTCGCCCAGCGGCGCGACCTGCGGGGCGCCGACGGCTTGGCCGTAATAGTAGAGGACGGCGCCGGGCGGAACCGTCCCGATCACGTTGTCGGCGGTGTGGTCGGGACGCCGCCTCAGGCGCACCTCGTGGCCGTCGCTGATCACGGTGAGGGACGCCGCCTCGGCGTACTTGTTTTTGGGCTCAAAATCGACAAACGCGACCTCGCTTGCCTTGACATACCCCGCGATGTCGAGGTAGCCCACCGGCAGGTAGCCGTCTTCCTCCGCGCCCGTCACCGCGACAAAATAGGTGCGCGGCAGGGCGCACACGGGCAGGTATCCGTCCGCCGACTTATGATAGAGGCGCACGCCGTTTTGCCGGATGTGCGCATAGGGCACCGCGCTTTGCGCCGCGGCAAGGGCAAGAGGGGACAGCAAAAAGGGCAGCAGGGCCGCGGCAAGCAGCAGACCCGCGCCCAAAATCAACAGCTTGCGTTTCATACGAGTATTCTATGCCGGACGCGCACGAAAAAAAAGCGGAAAAAAGCGCGAATCCTGTCTGTTTCACTCATTCGGCAAGACGGGTTCTAAAAACAAGGGGATTATGTGAAAAAGGACGAGAGGGACGAAATTGCGGGCAGGCTGAAACGGATCGAGACGCTGCTTGCCGAGCGGCGGCGCGAAAACCGGCTGGCGCGCTACAACGCGGCGGCGCCCGTCCATCAAAAGCAGCTCGCCTTTCACCGCTGCCAAAAGCGCAACCGCTGGGTGCTGGGCGGCAACCGCTCGGGCAAGACCGAGTGCGGCGCGGTCGAGACCGTCTGGCGCGCGCGGGGGATCCACCCCTACCGCGAAAACAGGGACGGCGTGTCGGGCTGGGTGGTGTCGCTCTCGCGTGACGTCCAGCGCGAGGTCGCCCAGCGCAAGGTGCTGTATTATCTCTACCCGGGCTGGATCGAGGACATCGTCATGGTGTCCGGCAAAAGCACAAACCCCGCGGGCGGCGTCATCGACCACATCACCGTCAAAAACGTTTTTGGCGGCTTGAGCTATATCGGCTTTAAGAGCCTCGAGATGGGGCGGGACAAATTTCAGGGCGCGTCGCTGGACTTTGTTTGGTTTGACGAGGAGCCCGCCGAGGACGTCTATGACGAGTGCCGGATGCGCGTTATGGACAAAAAGGGCGATATTTTCGGCACCATGACCCCCCTGTTGGGGCTGACCTTTGTCTACAACCGCATCTACCTAAACGAGCGCAACGACCCCGATATTTGGCACATCTTTATGGAATGGGCGGACAACCCCTTTCTTGACCCCGGCGAGATCGACAGGCTGTCGGCGGCCTTGAGTGAGGAGGAGCTTTCCGCGCGGCGGTACGGCCGGTTTGTCTCGGGCAAGGGGCTGGTTTATCCCGAATTTGACGAGCGCGTCCACGTCATCGAGCCCTTTGACGTCCCCAAGGAATGGTACGACCTTGTGTCCATCGACCCCGGCCTAAACAACCCCACGTCCTGCCATTTTTACGCGGCCGATTTTGACGGCAACGTCTACGTCGTGGCCGAGCATTACGAAAAGGGGCAGCCCGTCCCCCACCACGCCCGCCGCCTAAAAGAGACCGCCCGGCGGCTTGGCTGGCATTTTGACGGCAAGGGGCGGCTGGAGGCCTTGATCGACAGCGCGGCGGGACAGCGCACGCTGGCCGCGCAAAAGAGCGTCGCCGAGCTGTTTTATGAGGCGGATATTTTGGTCAATACCCGCGTCAATAAGGATTTGTTTTCGGGCATTTCCCGCGTCAAATCCTACCTAAAACCGCTGTCCGGCCCCCCGCGCCTCTACATCTTTTCGAGCTGTCGGGAGCTGATCCGCGAAATCAAGGGGTATTTTTGGGGGAGCGGCGACACCCCCCGCAAGGCCGACGACCACGCGCTGGACGAGCTGAGGTATTACCTCATGCACCGCGGCGAGCCCGTGCCGGCCAAGCCCCCCGCGCAAAGGTCGGAGATACTGTCGGATAAGGAGAGGCTGATCAGGCGGACACGGAGAAATTTTAGGAGGTAGGCGGGAAAACTTTCATCGCGGGATGCGGGCTACGTGCGTGCCGAACCTCTCTGAACTTTGCTGACGCAAAGTTAGCAATCGCAAGCGATTGTCGGTTCGGCGGGACAACTCGGTTACGTATTAGAAATACGCGCCCTCGTTGCCCCGCCGCCTGTTGCCCGCCTGCCGCGCGAAATTTTCCCCGCCGGTTGTGCGCGCAAGGTTGGTAGTTTTTTTACGGAAAAAGAGGTGACAGAAAAAACGGTGGCGGAAAAGAGAGACGGAAAGCTGCTTGGCGCGGTGCGGAAAAAGGCGCTGGGGTACACCTTTGACGAGAGCGTGGAGGAGTACGCCAGCGTGGACGGCGCGTTGCAGCTTGTTAAAAAAAAGGTGACCAAGCGGGAGGCCCCGCCCGACGTGTCGGCGGCCAGGCTGATGCTGGAGCTGAGCGCCCCCGCGTCCGACGGCTACGAG
>JAIRRW010000070.1 GCA_031255775.1 Clostridiales bacterium | reverse complement strand
CCGCGGGAATTCCCGTTCGTACCGAAACATTTGCGCGATCGTTTGGGCGTAGCGGATCATAATTTCTTCCGTTTCCTCACAGATCACGCAGGTATCCAGCGTTTTTTTGAGCGCGGCGGCCTGTTTTTTGGCATCCTTTTCGGTATAAAGCAGCGACAGCTTGTCGATGATATGTGCGGTGCGCGTGTTGACCTGAAGCGCCAGACCCAGCTTGTTCTGTCCGGCAAACAGGGCGGACAAATGCCGGGCGCAAAACCCGGTTTTATTCACCCGCACCCGATAATCGGGTTCCATAACGCCCTCGCCTAGATATTGCGCAACAAAACGCGCTTCGGTCGCGGCAAGGAGCCGGCACGCCGGGCAGCCGTCCCGCTCTTTAAAGCTGTCCCATATGGGGGTCGTCTGTATATGATACTGCATAAATCGGCCGCTCCGTGAATAAGAGTATAGAATAAAAGTAAATCAATAGAATAGAAGTGAATCATCAGTATACCCAAAAAGGAGGGCAAATGCAACTTATTTCCTCGGATGAGCCGCAGATCTTCCGCCGCTCAAACAAGCGCACCGTCATCCGCACCTTTCGGGTCAATAAAATTGCCGCGGCCATTTTGGCCGTTTCGGCTCTGGTTTTGACGGGCGCGATCGGTTTTGCCCTCTACACGGGGAAATTTATGACGATCGGCGCGGGTAGGCTGTATTGTGCGCAATTTTCGATACACGAATCCTTGGCCGAGGCGCAAAAAAACGCGGAGAGTCTCAAGGCCGCGGGCGGCGCGGGCTATATCGTCAACGACGGCGGGTTTCGGGTGGTCGGCGGTATCTATAAAAGCCGGGAGGAGGCGCAGTCGGTCGTCGATAAGCAGGCGGGCGGCGCCGTCCTGTACGAGTTGCATATCGCAAAGGTGACGCGCCCCGTGATCGACGATAAAACGGTGGCCGCCGCCGTCAAAACGGGGTTTTCGCTGCACATCCGTCTGTTTGACGGCCTGTATCCCGTCATGAACGATCTGGACAAGGGGCGGCAGTCCGAGAGCGTTTTGATGGCGGCGATCACGGCGGCCAAATCGGATATCGAGGTGGAGCGCCAAAAGCTGAACGGATATTACGAAGAGACCGGCCGCGCCGAAATCGCCGCGTTGTGCGGGTTTTTCGACCGGGCGTCCGTCAGTCTGACCGCCGCGGAGACCGGCACAACGAGGACGCTTTCGTCCCGCCTCAAATACGCGCTGGCCGAAATCGCGGCGCTCCGCGCCCGGCTGTCCGAAGCCGTGGCCAAGCTGTAACCGAATCACGCATGATTTGCCCACGCCCGGTTACAACACATTTGCCCCCGCCCGGTTACAACAGATCTATTGTCATTTTTTTCGGATTTTGTTATAATAGACCTGTTCTAGCGGTTACGGAAACGGAGGAAAGGACGGGTCATGATGAAACGAAAGACAAAGGAAGCGCTGCCGGTCTTGGCCGTCTGCTACGATTTTGACAGGACGCTGTCGCCCGACGATATGCAGGCGCAGGGATATATTCAGAGCGTGGGCTTGGATGTGGCCAATTTTTGGAAACGCTCCAACGGGCTGGCGCTCGAAAACGATATGGATTCCAACCTTGCCTATATGTACCTGATGGTGCGGGAGGCGGAGGGCAACCTGATCCTGACAAAAAAGTCGCTGGCGGAATTCGGCGCCAAAGTCAAGCTGTATCCGGGTGTGACCGACTGGTTTTCGCGCCTCAAAGAATACGGCAGGGAAAGGGGGGTTCTTGTCGAACACTATATCATTTCCTCCGGACTAAAGGAGATGATCGAGGGGAGCGCGATCGCGCGCGAGTTCGAAATGATTTACGCGAGCTCCTTTTATTTTAACGAACGGGGCGTGGCGAAATGGCCGGCGCAGGCCATCAATTATACGGGAAAGACGCAGTTTTTGTACCGGATTTCCAAGGGCGTTTTGGACATCAACGATCCGGGCGTCAACGATTATTTTCCGCGCGAACAGATTCGGATCCCCTTTCGCAACATGGTTTATATCGGCGACAGCGGCACCGACATTCCCTGCATGAAGCTGGTGACGGTAAACGGCGGCCATTCGATCGGCGTGTACGACAAAAAGCGCGGCGCGCGCGACCGCGTCGAACAGCTCTACCGCGAAAACCGCATCAAGTACATCACGCAGGCCGATTATCGGCCGGGCGCCGAGCTTGACGTTTTATTAAAGGCGATCGTGGACAAGACGGCCGCCGAGGAGGTTTTGGTCCGCGCCTCGCTAAAGGGGTAGGGGGGCGCGGCATGTGTGTTGTGAAAAGCGGGAGGTTATATTTTTCAGGCTCAATCGATAAAAAACAATCGAAAGAACCCCTGCGAAACACTTGTTAAAAATAGTGTAATATGGTACAATCTGACTGATAAACACTACCTGCATATGTTTGGGAGAGCTATATGACGGTCGGAGAAGTACGGAATATATTGAATGCCGGGGTTTTGTGCGGACAAGACCTTTTGGATGTTACCGAGATCAAATCGGCTTGCGGCGCCGACATGATGAGCGATGTTTTGGCCTTTGTCAAGGACCAGGGTATGCTTTTGACGGGCCTTACAAACCCGCAGGTCGTGCGCACCGCCGAGATGATGGACATCAATTGCATTGTGTTTGTGCGGGGCAAGACGCCCGATCCTTCGGTCGTTCGGCTGGCCGACGACAAGAGGATCATTTTATTGACGACGGAGGAACGTATGTATCCGGCCTGCGGCAAGCTGTATAGGGCCGGCCTTTCCGAAGGCTCGTCGGGAAAAGCGACGGCATGATCCACTTGCGGTATGAGGTGGACGGCAGTGATTTTGTGTCCTGCGGCAAGGCTTCGGAGGACGTCAAGCGGACGCTGAAAAATATCGGGATACCCTCCGAGATCATCCGCAAGATCGCGATCGCCATGTACGAGGGCGAGGTCAACATGGTCATCCACGCCAACGGCGGGCTGGCCGAGGTCGAGATCCTGCCGGATCGGATCACCATCGTGCTGACCGACACCGGCAAGGGGATTCCCGATATTCCCAAGGCCATGGAGGAGGGCTTTTCCACCGCCACCGAGGCCATTCGCGAGCTGGGGTTTGGCGCGGGCATGGGGCTCCCGAACATGAAAAACTATTCGGACGACCTAAAGGTGGAGAGCCGCGTCGGAGAGGGAACCAAGGTCACCATGTCGTTTATTTTGTAGATCCGTACCCAAGAATCATCATAAGGAGGTGGGCAACGTGGAAAATTTTAGGCCGGTATTTTTAGAGAGCGACCGCTGCAACGGCTGCGTCAACTGCATGAAGCGCTGCCCGACCGAGGCCATACGCGTGCGCGGCGGCAAGGCCGAGATCATGTACGAGCGCTGCATCGGCTGCGGGGAATGCGTCAAGGTGTGTCCGACGCGGGCAAAGCGCGAATATTACGATAAAATCGAGGAAATCAAGCGTTTTAAATATACGGTCGCGGTGCCGAGCCCGTCGGTTTACGGGCAGTTTAAGCATCAGTTTACCGATACCAACCTGATCCTAAACGGCATCAAGCGGCTGGGGTTTGACGACGTGATGGAGGCGGCCGAGGGGGCGGAGTACGTGTCGGCGGCGACGGTCGAGCTCTTAAAGAAACAGACGGAGCGGAAGCTGGTCATCAGCTCGGCGTGTCCCGCCGTGGTCAATCTGATCCTCATGCGGTACGAGCATTTGGCCGATTACCTCTCGCCCGTCCAGCAGCCGGAGGAAGTCGCGGCCAACCTCGCCCGCGCCAAGGCCGAGATGGAGACCGATTATAAGGGAGAGGAGATCGGCGTATTTGTCATTACGCAGTGCGCGGCCAACGTGATGCAGCTCAAAGAGAGCCCCGACGCGCGGATCGACGGCGTTTTGTCCGTCAAGGAGCTGTACTTTCAGTTGCTGCACGAGATCAACGAGCTGACGGCCTCCGAGGACACGCTGATCCAGCTGGCGACGGCCACGCGGCTGGGGGTGAGCTGGGGATCCACGACCGGAGAGGCCATGGGCTTAAAGACCGACAATTTTTTGGCGGCCGACGGCATCGAAAACGTGATTCGCGTCCTCGAGGATGTCGAGCACGACAAGCTCAAGAGTTTGGATTTTATCGAGCTGTACGCCTGTACGCAGGGCTGCGTGGGCGGTTCGATGAACGTCGAGAGCCCTTTTTTGGCGCGCACCAGGCTCCGGCGTCTTCGCAACAAGCTGCCGCTGGCGCAGGTATCGGTCAAGGATTTCGGCCCCTACACGCGCAAAAACGAATATCGGCCCAACAACGTTTTCAAGTTTAGCGACGACAGGGCGACGGCCATGAAAATGACGCTGGAGGCCAAGGACCTCTACGCGCGTCTGCCCGGCATCAACTGCGGCAGCTGCGGCGCGCCGAGTTGCATGGCGTTTGCCGAGGATAAGGTCAAGGGGCGGTTGAAGGGCGCCGTATGCAAGTACATCGGCAAGCCCTAGGCAAATACGGGATCACGGACGAGGAGGATCGGGGATACAGAGTTGAAACTAAAAGAAATAGCGGCGGCGCTTGCGGGCACACCCGCCGTTGAGGGACAGGAAGCGGAGATCACGCGGTTTTACGCGGGCGACTTTTTGAGCCGCGTCATGGGTCGGGCGCCCGAGGGCTGCGGGTGGTTGACGGTCATGAACAACGTCAACGTGGCCGGCGTCGCGGTCTTAGCGGGAATCCGGGCGATCATTCTGTGCGAGGGCATCCAACCCGTTCGCGAATTGTCGGAGAGATGCCGACAGGAAGGGATCGGGCTGATCACGACGCCGCTGGACGTCTATGCCGCCTCGGTCGGCTTATATCGGGCGGGCGGGGAAGCCTAACGGATCGACGGATGCGGTACTATTACGATTTGCACATCCATACCGCCCTTTCCCCTTGCGCGGAGGACGACATGACGCCCAACAACATCGCGCGGATGGCCGGGCTCAAAGGGCTTGACATCATCGCGGTGACCGACCATAATACGGCCCTAAACGCCCCGGCGGTGATGGCGGCGGCGGCGCGTTTGGGCGGTCCGCTCGTCATCCCGGGCATGGAGCTCGAAACCGAGGAAGAGGTTCACATCCTCCTGCTGTTCGAGACGGCGGAGGGGGCGCTTGCCTGCGGCGAGGAGGTCGCCAAAAAGCTGCTGCCCGTCGAAAACCGCCCCGATATTTACGGCCGCCAGCTCGTTTTGGATCGGGAGGACAACGTGATCGCCGCGCATAAACAGCTGTTGACGGTTTCGGCAGGGATCGGCGTATACGAGGCGGCGGCCTTGGCCGGACGCCACGGCGGGATCGCGATCCCCGCGCATATCTACCGGCCGGCGCACGGCATCATCGCCACGCTCTTGGACGTTCCGCCCGACATGGGCTTTTCGGCGGTCGAAACCACCTTCCCAAACGACGGCGCGCGAATGGCCGCATGGGAGGAACGGGGGTACGGCGCGCTGCATGACTCGGACGCGCACGCTCTGGCGCTGATCGCCGAGCGGGGCGCGGACAATTGGTTCGAGCTCGAAGCCTTGTCCGTCGGCCATGTCCTTGCCCATTTGAAGCGGTTTGTTCCGAATAAATAGATATACGGCTTAAAAAATCGGTCTTGTTAAAAATCTTGTTACCATAAGGAGAGCAACCATGAACCAGACAATCGGCACCCCCGAACAGGATCGGGAAATGCAAGCGGCGCTGGACGAACTCAAAAACGTTCCCGGCCCCGTGATGCAGGCCATGCAGCGTGCCCAGAGCATTTACGGCTATCTGCCCATCGAGGTACAGTCCCGGATCGCGAGCGCCTTTGGGATTCCGTTGGAGGAGGTCTACGGCATCGCGACCTTTTATACGCAGTTTGTGCTAAAACCCAAGGGCAAGTACACCGTGGGCGTCTGCCTGGGCACCGCGTGCTATGTCAAGGGCGCGGGCGATATTCTCGAAAGGTTTAAAGAGGCGCTCAAGCTCAATCCGGGCGAGACCGCCAAGGATATGCGGTTTACGCTGGACGCGACCCGCTGCATCGGCTGCTGCGGGCTGGCGCCCGTCATCACCGTCAACGATGAGGTGTACGGTTCGCTCAAGAAGGAGGACGTCGAGACCATCCTGAAAAAGTACTATGACTGAGCTTGCGCTGCACATTTTGGATATCGCGCACAACTCGATCGCGGCCAAGGCAACGCTGATCCGCATCGGGGTGGAGGCCGACAGCCAAAAAAACGCGCTGCGCATCACGATAGCCGACGACGGCTGCGGCATGGACGCGGATTTCTTGAAGAGGGTGGCCGATCCGTTTTCCACCACAAGGACGACCCGCCGGGTCGGACTGGGCATTCCGCTCTTTAAGGCGGCGGCGGAAACGGCGGGCGGCAGCTTCGCGATCGAGAGCGCCGTGGGCGCGGGGACGACGACAAGCGCCGTTTTTAGGCTGGATCACATCGACCGCGTGCCCTTGGGCGACCTGACCGAGACGGTCGCGGCGCTCATCTACGAGGGGCAGACGGCCGAAATCGAATTGACTTATATCGTGGACGGCAGGACGTACGTCTTCGATACCCGCGAAATCAAAGCGGTCTTGGGCGGCGGAATCACCGACGCGGTGACGCTCACGTATCTCAAGGATATGCTGCGGGAAAATATGACCGAAATCAACGGAGGATTGGAAATATGAAAACATTGGAAGAGCTTCAGGCCATACGCGACAGGATGAAGGGCCAAATGAACAACCGCGCCGCGGCGGACGAAAGCGATTACCGGGTGGTCGTGGGCATGGCGACCTGCGGGATCGCCGCGGGGGCGCGCAACACATTGTCCGCGCTGACGCAGGAGATCGAGCAAAAACGCCTCGAAAACGTCGTCGTCTCCCAGACCGGCTGTATCGGCATCTGCAAGTACGAGCCCATTGTCGAGGTGTTCGAGCAGGGCAAGGAAAAGGTCACGTACATTCACGTTGACGCCGAGCGCGCGCGCCAAATCGTCGCGGGTCACATCATCAACGGCAAGCCCATCACGGAGTATACCTACAATTACGCCGTCCGGGAGGAGAAATAGGAATTATGCTGGAGAGAGCACACATACTGGTTTGCGGGGGCACGGGCTGCACCTCGGGAAAGAGCAACGAGATTTACGCCGAGCTTTCAAAACACCTAAAAGAAAACGAGCTGGATAAGGAAGTCAAGCTGATCATGACGGGCTGCTTCGGGCTTTGCGCGAAGGGGCCGATCGTCGTTGTTTACCCGGACGGCACGTTTTATCAGCACGTCAAGCCAACCGACGCCGAGGAGATCGTCAACGAGCACATCCTAAAGGGACGCGTCGTCGAGCGGCTGTTAAACGACGACAAAAGCGCCGGGACGGACGAGGTAAAATCCTTTAACGAAACGCCGTTTTACAAGAGCCAGCGCCGCGTGGTGTTAAAAAACTGCGGCGTCATCGACCCCGAAAACATCGACGAATACTTGGCCTACGACGGGTATCTGGCCTATCAAAAGGCGGTCACCGAGATGCAGCCGCAGGACGTCATCGACGTCTTAAAAAAGTCGGGTCTGCGCGGCCGCGGCGGCGGCGGCTTTCCGACCGGCTTAAAGTGGCAGTTCGCCCGCGACAGCAAGTCGGATCAAAAGTACGTCGTCTGCAACGCCGACGAGGGCGACCCCGGCGCGTTTATGGATCGCTCGGTCTTAGAGGGCGACCCGCACGCCCTGATCGAGGCCATGATGATCGCCGGGTACGCGATCGGCGCCGATAAGGGCTACGTCTATGTCCGCGCCGAATACCCGATCGCCGTCCGCCGTCTGCAAATCGCCATCCAACAGGCGTTAGAATACGGCATTTTGGGAAACAATATCATGGGGACGGGGCACAGCTTTACGCTGGAGCTTCGGCTGGGCGCGGGCGCGTTTGTCTGCGGGGAGGAGACGGCGCTCCTCAACAGCACCGAGGGCAAGCGCGGCGAGCCCCGCCAGCGGCCGCCCTTTCCGGCGGTCAAGGGGCTGTTTCAAAAGCCCACGCTCATCAACAACGTCGAGACCTACGCCAATATCCCGACCATCCTCCTAAAGGGCGCCGACTGGTTTGCCTCGATGGGGACGGAAAAGAGCAAGGGAACCAAGGTTTTTGCGCTGGGCGGCAAGATCAAAAACACCGGCCTCGTCGAGATACCCATGGGCACGACGCTAAGGACCATCGTCGAGGAGATCGGCGGCGGCATCCCCAACGGCAAAAGGTTTAAGGCGGCGCAGACCGGCGGCCCGTCCGGCGGCTGTATTCCGGCGGCGCTCATCGACACGCCCATCGACTATGACAACCTGATCTCCATCGGGTCGATGATGGGCTCGGGCGGACTGATCGTCATGGACGAGGACAACTGCATGGTGGACATCGCCAAGTTTTTCTTGGAGTTTACCGTGGACGAGTCCTGCGGCAAATGCACGCCCTGCCGGATCGGCAACAAGCGCCTGTACGAGATTTTAGAAAAGATCACCAAGGGCGAGGCGACCATGAAGGACCTCGACAAGATGGAGGAGCTTTGCTATTATATTAAAGAAAATTCCCTCTGCGGCTTGGGGCAGACCGCGCCCAACCCGGTCATCTCCACCTACCGCTATTTTAAGGACGAATACATCGCGCACGTCAGGGATAAAAAATGCCCGTCCGGCGTCTGCAAGGCGCTCACCTCATACGAGATCATTCCCGAAAAGTGCGTGGGCTGCGGCCTGTGCAAGCGCGTCTGCCCGGTGGGGGCGATCAGCGGCGAAATTCGCGAAAAGCACGTGATCGACCCGGATAAGTGTATCAAATGCGGCGCCTGCATAGCGTCCTGCAAAAAGAACGCGATCAAGAAATAGGCGAGAGAAGGAGAGTAGGAAATCTGACTATGAAAAACGTTACGTTAAAGATAAACAATACCGAGGTCACCGTTCCCGAGGGTACCCGCGTTTTGGACGCCGCGCGGCAGGCCGGCTACGACGTGCCGACGCTGTGTTATTATAAGGACCTCAACAACGACGGAAACTGCCGTATCTGCGTCGTGGAGCTCAAGGGCGCGCGCAGTCTTGCGGCATCCTGTTCGACGACGGTCGCCGAGGGGATGGAGGTCACGACCAACAGCCCCAAGGTCATCGATTCGCGCAAAAAGACGCTGGAGCTCATGCTGTCCAACCACAACCGGCAGTGCCTCTCCTGCGTTCGGAGCGGCAGCTGCGAGCTGCAGGCGCTGTCCCGCGAATACGGCTGTGACGAGGTCAAGTACGAGGGCAGCAAAACGCCCGTCATTTTAGAGGGGCGCAACGATTATTTGGTGCGCGACAACTCAAAGTGTATCCTCTGCCGGCGTTGTGTCGCCGCCTGTACCAAGACCCAAAGCGTGGGCGTCATCGGCGCCAATTACCGCGGCTTTCATACCGCTATCGGGAGCGCGTTTGACCGTTCGCTCGGCGACGTCGACTGTGTCGCCTGCGGCCAGTGCATCAACGTCTGCCCGACGGGCGCGCTGCGCGAACGGGACGACACCGGCCGCGTCGTCGGCGCCTTGCAGGACAAGACCAAGACGGTCATCGTGGGCACGGCGCCTTCGGTGCGCGTGGGCTTGGGCGAGGAATTCGGCTATCCCATCGGCACCTCCGTCGAGGGAAAAATGGTCGCCGCCCTAAAGCGTTTGGGGTTTGCGTACGTATTCGACATCAATATGACCGCCGACCTCACGATCATGGAGGAGGGCGCCGAGTTTTTACACCGCTTAAAGGACAGCACGGCCAAGTTCCCCATGCTGACAAGCTGTTCGCCCGGCTGGATTCGGTATGTCGAATTTAATTATCCCGATCTCATCGGGCACCTATCCACCTGCAAGTCGCCGCAGCAGATGTTCGGCGCGGTCATGAAGACCTATTACGCCGAAAAGCTGAAAGTCGATCCCAAGGACATCTACGTCGTTTCGTGTATGCCCTGTACCGCCAAGAAAACCGAGATTCTGCGCGAGGCCCAAAACGCCAGCGGCTATCCCGACGTGGACGTGGTGCTGACGTCCCGCGAGCTGGCGCGGCTGATCAAAAACTACGGGATCAATTTCGAAAAGCTGCCCGACGAGCAGTTTGACAGCCCCATCGGCCTTGGCAGCACCGCCGGGCTCTTGTTCGGCGCGACGGGCGGCGTGATGGAAGCGGCGCTCCGCACGGTCTACGAGGTTGTCACCGGACAGGAGCCGCCCAGTTTGGACTTTAAGGAGATTCGCGGGACAAAGGGGATCAAAACGGCCGTCCTCGACCTAAACGGAACCAAGGTCAAGGTGGGCGTCGTCCATTCGCTGAGCAACGCGAAAACGATCATGGACGATATCCGCGCGGGCAAGAGCGACTACCACTTTATCGAGGTCATGACCTGCCCCGGCGGCTGTGTCAACGGCGGCGGCCAGCCCATCGTTTCGTCCGCTAAAATCAATGCGGGCATCGATCCCAAAAAGCTGCGCGCGGCGGCCATCTATAAAACCGATAAGTCCTCCAAGCTCCGAAAAAGCCACGAAAACCCCGTCATAAAAAAGCTCTACGCCGAATACTTCGACCACCCCAACAGCCACAAAGCACACGAGATATTGCACACCTCCTATAAAAGGAGAGAGAAACTCTAAGCTAGGCAGTGTATACACGAGATTATAATCGGCAGGTTAAAAAAACCTGCCGATTACACTCGTGTCAACACGAACTAATAAACAATGGTTTGAAAACGGACTTTTTTGTTTGTAATGAGAATTGAATTAAACCGCCCGGGATGCTACAATATGGTATCGTCAGAGGCGGTTTATTTTTGTTTGCGCGGAATTTTGCATCGGGACAGGCACTAAAATCTCGTGCAAACACGACATAACAAGTAATTTTTTTTGAATGGGAGAAAGAAAGATGAGAAAAACAGCGCTGGTATCCGTTATTGTGCTTTTGTTGCTGGCATTTTCGTTGGCGTTGGTCGGCTGTACAACGCCGGAAACGGAAGACCCCGTCACGGAAACGGAAGAACCCGTTTATGAAATCACAGGCACAAAAAATATCATCCTGAAAGCCGACGTCACGCAGTATGACTTTTTGAGCGGCATCGGCGGCAAAAAGGATGGGGAGGCACACAGCGTAGAGGTGGATTCGTCTGCGGTTGTCTTTGGCGTCGCGGGGATCTATGAGGTTGTCTATACCTGCGGAGAGGAAAGCGAAACCATAACCGTTAAGATATACGGAATGCCCGTGTTTAGCGGGGATGCGCAGGTGAGCAGGGCTTATGCCGCGGATATAGACGCGGGCGCGGGGCTTACCGCAAAGGATTCGTTCGGCGAGGATTTGACGGTTGTCACGACCGATGAATTTGTCCGGGACACGTACAGCCGAATCACCTACGCGGAGCACGAGTTTGTTTTTAAGGCCACGGACGCGGCGGGCAATGAACAAAACTTTACGCGCAAGGTTACCGTCACCGAGACCGGTAGACCGGCTATAAGCGGGGCGTCAGCCGATTTGTCGGCTCCCGAGGCAAGCGTACCGCTGGGCACATTGACATTGGACTGGATCAAGAAAAGCGGAACGGCGTTGGACACGGCCGATTACGGCGTGTCGGGCGGCAACCTTGTGTTGCGTGCCGGCTATGTGGCGGAGCTTGGCGTGGGAGAACACGAATTTGAGCTTGATTTCGGTGACGCGGGCTATTGCGATCTGACGCTTGACGTGACCGACACGGAAATGCCGGCATTTACGGTTGGCGCGTTAGGCGCGGCGCTCTATGTCGAAAACACGTCAATCAATCTGCCGGTGGCGCAGAGGCAGACCGGCTCCTATCAGAACATTGAGGTAAAGTATTATCTGGACAGCACGGAAATTACCGAGCTTACGGTGACACTCGACGCGGGCGAGTACGAATATGCGGTTAAGTTTTTCCGTTTGGGCGCAGAGATTCAAAACGCCGATGAAACGATCCGATTTACGGTGATGACGGAAGCCGCTTACTACGGTCGTCCGTTTGCGGGCGCGGAATTTGCCTCGCTATTTGTCCCCATAGACGCGACGCGAAACAGCGTGGAGTGGGATGAAAGCCAATCCGTTTTCCGCTTTATCAACACCGTACAGGTAGAGGACAACAACCGCGGCTTTACCGTTGACGCGAGTTACTTTAGCGGAATAGTTGAAAAGTCCGGCGCCGAACAAATTAAGTTTAGCTTCAAGAATGAAACGCCGAGCGCGCAACTGTTCCTCGGCTGGTGGAGGGACAGCGAAGGCTGGTCGGTGCTTCATAATACGTCCGCTGCCGACTGGGTGGAGTACACCATCAATATGGCGGCGGTTCCTGCCGAAAAAACGTTGTTTTTACTTGCCACATCGGGCGGGTTTTTCCTAAAGGATATACAGCTGGTCATGCCCGTGCAGTACAATGAAGTCAAGTCCTTCGTCTTTAAGCCGCAAGCCGAGGGCGGCGGGGTATATACCTCGGCGCTTGACATTGAAGGTCTTCCGGGGTATGAGCCTGAGGATTGGCGTGTAAATTATACCAGTTATGTCGTACCCGGTAATGTACAATTTAGGTCGGTTCCAACATATTACGGCATCGGCTTTACCCTTCCCGAAACGGTCACCTGCACAGATGATATGATTTTGTCGTTTAGAATTAATGTTGACAGTATGGCGGAGCCCGCAGACACTGTGAGATTGCGACTCTTTAACAACACAGATTCAGGTTTGTGGGACGCACCACAACGGTTTCACGAGGTTGTGTCAATTCCCGTCGGGAATTGGTACGAGGTCAGGGTAAATATTGCAAACTATCTGGCGGCGGGCGGCAGCTTTACCGGCTTTAAGTGGGTGAGTTTTACGGGCAAGAAAGATAGCTCTAGTAACGATATCGTTCTTTCGTTCTCACAGGTTAGGATACTACAAGTTGCCGCATAGGAAATGCGGCGGCGCAACGGCATCAAGTCCGTTGACTATGCCGACGGGCTCAGCCTTGCGTTAATAGCGATTTGTTTTTTATTAGACCTGTCCTAAGGTGAATCGGGGAGGGATGTTATGAGTAAGAATAAGTTGGCCGCATCACTTGCAATTTTGATGCTGATTTCGGTATTTGCGCTTTTCGGTTGCGGTCAAAATATCCAAGATAAAAATCCGCCGGGGGGCGAAAAAAACGGAAATGACGATGAGATCGTAAGCGTCGAAGAAGACAAAAAGAGCGCTGTGCTTGATATTCCGGATTTTATTGTAAGCGTCGAAACGGGACGAGACCCCGTTATATTGCAGCTTACGGACACGCAGATAATCGATGCGGCGCAAGCGCGCAGTGCCAACCGCTTGACGGGAATGGAAGAATATTGGGCGACGGACAAAATCGAGGACAGATGTTACGGCTATCTGCGTGAAACCATTGAGACGATAGAGCCGGATCTCATCATACTGACGGGCGATATCGTCTATGGCGAATTTGATGATTCGGGTACGGCGCTCACAGGTTTTATACAATTTATGGACAGCTTTGAAGTGCCGTGGGCGCCGGTGTTCGGAAACCATGAGAATGAAAGTGAAAAGGGCGCCGATTGGCAATCCCAGCAGCTCGAAAACGGTGAGTACTGCTTATTTAAGCAACGAACGCTAACGGGAAACGGCAATTACTCCGTCGGCATCGAACAGGGCGGCGCGCTTAAACGCGTGTTTTATATGCTGGATTCCAATGGATGCGGCGCGGCGAGCGCGGCGTCGATCGCAAACGGCCATACAAAAAATACGGCGGGCTTTGGTGCTGATCAGATCAGATGGTACACAAACGAGATACTGACAGTCAAGGCACTTTCGCCCGAGACAAAAATTTCGTTTGCGTACCACATTCAGCAAGCAATCTTCAAAGTTGCGTTCGCAAAATACGGCTTTACCAATGTGGATACCATCAATAATCCGATCAATATCGATCGGCTGGAAAATAGAGCGGAGGGGGATTTTGGGTATATCGGAAGAGACCTAAAGGGCCCGTGGGACAGCGTTTATACGGTTTGGAACGGCATGAAAACATTGGGAGTGGATTCGGTATTTGTCGGACACGAGCACTGTAATAGCGCGAGTGTCGTACATGAAGGGGTTCGTTTTCAGTTTGGACAAAAAAGCTCAACTTACGATCGGGCAAATTTCGTCAACATGGCGGACGGCACGATTACGGGGTCGTATCCCGAGATAGGAACACCGCTTGTCGGCGGCACGTATTTTTTGTTGTCCGAAACCGACGGAACTTTGATAGACGCGAATATTTATTTGTGCAAAAATGCGGGCGGCGAGATCGATTGGGATCAATGGCAGGAGGTCGAGGATGCCGAGGATGTCGAGGTAGGCGGTTTACAAAAAGGCACGGATTTGACACACGAAACGACTCTGACCGTTGCGGCAGTCCGGTTTCAAGGGGTAAATGCTTACGAGGTGATTGCGAAAGACCAGGGTAAAGTATTTGTTGCGCCCGCGCTGCTGGTCGGAAAGAGCACCTTTATCTTTAGCATCTATGTTGTGAACACGCAGGAGCGGCCGGCAAATAAGCTGGCCGGCTATGGGGAATTTATCATTCGTGTAAAACCGAACAACAACGAGCCGCCTATGGACAAAAATCCGACCGATGGGCATATCGGGTACAATTCGTCATCGGAAAACGATAATTTGAGAGTAATACCTAACGAATGGCGGACTTTTACGGTGGATATAAGTCAAATGCCCGAGGAATGTACCGAATTATCGTTTATTATCCCGAAAGGGAATGTCGTGTACTTAAAAGATTTGCAGTTGGTATAGGCCGTTATTTTATGATGCTTTGTCTGCGGGCACAAACGCCCTCTTCGATGCTATTTAATGTTTGCGTAGACGTTTACCTGCTTGCGATACCTGCCGGGCGTGGTGTTATATTTCTGCTTAAAGAGCTTAATAAAATGGCCTTTGCTGGAAAAGCCTGCCATCTCCGAAATATAATCTATGGTGTAATCCGTACATTCGAGCATACGGCCTGCGTAGTTGATTTTTTTGCCGACAATATATTCGAGCGTTGTCATGTCGTAAAAGCTGCGGAACAGTCGGTTTAGATGTGTTTTGCTGTAATTGGTGATGGCGCATAGGTCGGCAACGGAAATCTTGAGGACGGTTTGGGATTTTATGTACGACTCAATGATCGTCAGCCATTCCGGTTGCTTTGTCTCGATGTTTAGGATATGGTTTAAAAACAGACAAATGATATGTACGGACGCCAAATTTTGCATACAGCTGATTGCAAAAATGTCTTCGGACGATATATGGTGCATATTGGAAATATGGTTGTTGATAATGTTCATCTCGCTTTCCAAAAACGTACAAAAAAACTCCTTGCCGGAAATGATCCGTTGGTAGAGTTCGGGCTTGATCGTTTGGAAAATACGGCACGCGTACTCGTCCTTTACCATGATGTTGTGATAGGAAAAGGGCGAGGCGACACTCTTGATGCAATGGCTGTCGTTGGGACGGATAAGAAAAACGTCATTGCGGTGCATTTTGTACTCTTTTCCGTTGATGTTGTTGCAAATCGTTCCGTCAATCGCAATGAGGAACTCCCAATAATCGTGGCAGTGCACCGTGTGAAATTCGCAATTCTGCGTGTGAAACGCCACATTGATTGAATCGTAATGACTGCGCAACGAAAGAGGGATATTTTCGATAAACTTTATCTTTTTCATTGTGCGCCTTCCTTGCAAGTTATAGTATAACCGTATTTGTCTAAAAATCAATATCTAAAAAAAATCATGGTTCAAAATCGAACTTTTTTGCTTATTTTTGCCATTTAATTTATATTGGCTAAATGCTAAAATTATAGGGATAGAAAGGAGATTTTTTGTGCGCAACTACATACTTGGTGACAAACTTGAAAATATGCCCTTTGAGAAAAGGCCTGTCGGCGACGATAATCCGGTGTGGCGGTATAGCGCCAACCCGATCATACCCGTAAATCCGCAGCCGGACATAAGCCGTGTGTACAATAGCGCGGTGGTCGCTTTCGGCGGGGCGTTTATCGGCGTTTTTCGGGTGGAAAAGAGAGATATGACTCCCCGGCTGTACCTTGGGCGCAGCCCGGACGGCATTGCTTGGAAAATAGAGGATCGGCCAATTTTGTTTACGGATGAAAACGGGAAACCGCGGACGTCTAACTGCGCGTATGATTATGACCCGCGGGTAACGCGGATCGAGGGCGTCTATTATATCACCTGGTGTACGGATGCCTTCGGGCCGGTGATCGCGCTGGCAAGGACGGAGGATTTTAAGACATTTGTCAAGCTGGAAAACGCGACGCTTCCCTGCAACAGAAA
>JAIRRW010000064.1 GCA_031255775.1 Clostridiales bacterium | reverse complement strand
TACCCTGATCCTACAGCTCTTTCCGCAGGCCGCCATGGCGCTGTATGACGGACTGGGCGTTCGGGAGGCCACCTATTTTTACGCGAAACGGTACGAGCGGCTGACGAGCGGCGCGGACAACGCCCACGCCAAGACCCGGTGCGTCGATCTCTCCGTCCTCCTGTTTTCGATCGAAAAAAAATACGCGGCGGACGTGTCGCACGATACCGAGGCCTTTTTGCGGGACGACAACGCGCGTTCGTATATCGCCGAGATCGACCGGGCGGGCCTGCGCCTGATCGGCAAGGTCAACCACCCCAACGTATACAGCTATCTCGAGACGCTCCACGCCCAAAACGCCCGCGCCCGCACCGTGCTCGCGCTCCCCGACCCGTTCTATTTTGAGGGCGCGTTTTTTACGGCCGCCGAGGCGCCGGACAAGCTGGGGGGACGCGCCGAGACGCTGGCGGCGGATATGCTGCTGTTGAGCCAGCTCCGGCACCATTTTGATATGCTGTCACTCTTTCCGGACGCCAAGCCGGATTTAGAGCTGTCGGCGCTCTTGGACAAGTGCGCCGCCGTCGCGCGGACGTTCCAAGCCGAGCTGCCGTCGGGCGGCAAGTACGGGGTTCGGGAGCTGTATCATCTCGGCATCCTCTCGCGCCTGTATCGGCAGATCCTCAACCGCTTTGAAAAAACCGACGAAAACGAGGCGCGGATCGGCGCGGCCTTTACGATAGAGGCGGACGGCGCGCCGGTCTTGGCGGACGAACGCTTTTATATCCAAAAGCTCAACCAATACGCCAAGAGCTGACCTTAAGAGCCGCCCCGTCACGCCGATCGGGCGGGGGACAAACGCGACCCCGGAGCCGCCCGATGCCGGGCGGGGGATAAGCAAGCGCATACACGAAAGAAAATTATTTTTAGGAGGCCTTATGGGCAAGGTTGTGAAAGAAGGTTTGACATTCGACGACGTACTCTTGATCCCGGGCGCGTCCTCCGTACAGCCCTCGGAGGTGGATTTGACGGTTCGGCTGAGCGACGCCATCCGGCTCAACATTCCGCTGCTGTCGGCGGCGATGGATACCGTCACCGAGTCGCGTCTCGCGATCGCGATCGCGCGCGAGGGCGGCATGGGCATCATACATAAAAATATGTCGATCGAGGCGCAGGCCGAAAACATCGACAAGGTCAAGCGCAGCGAGCACGGCGTCATCACCGACCCCTTTTTTCTGCACCCCGACAATACCCTAAACGACGCGATGGAGCTGATGAACAAGTATCGGATCAGCGGCGTCCCGATCACGGTGGACGGGACGCTGGTCGGCATCCTCACCAACCGCGACCTCAGGTTTGAGACCGAGTTTGACCGCCCCATTCACGAGGTCATGACCAAGGATAACCTCGTCACCGCGCCGGTCGGCACCACCCTATTGGAGGCGCAAAAGATCCTCGGCAAGCACCGCATCGAAAAGCTGCCCATCGTGGACAAAAAATTCAAGCTAAAGGGTCTCATCACGATCAAGGATATCGAAAAGGCCATCCAATACCCCCATTCCGCCAAGGATGTCACCGGCCGTCTTTTGGTCGGCGCGGCCATCGGCGCGGGCAGGGACTATCTGGACCGCGCGGCGGCGCTGATCGCCGCCAAGGTCGACTGCTTGGTCATCGACACCGCGCACGGCTTTCATATCGACGTTTTAAACGCGGTCGAAACGGTGCGCAACAGGTTTCCCCAAATCACGCTCATGGCGGGCAACGTCGCCACCGCCGACGCCGCGGCCGCGCTCTTTAAGCGGGGCGCCGACGTCGTCAAGGTGGGCATGGGTCCCGGCTCGATCTGTACCACCCGCGTCATTGCGGGCATCGGCGTGCCGCAGATCACCGCGGTCATGGATTGCGCCGAGGCCGCGGACAAGGTCAAAAAGGCTATCGTGGCCGACGGCGGCATCAAGTACAGCGGGGACATCACCAAGGCTTTGGGCGCGGGCGCGCACGCCTGCATGATCGGCTCGATGTTTGCCGGAACCGAGGAGAGCCCCGGCGAGCTCGAAATCTATCAGGGGCGCAGCTTTAAGACCTATCGCGGCATGGGCTCGCTGGGCGCGATGGCGCTGGGCAGCAAGGACCGCTATTTTCAAGAGGGCGCCAAAAAGCTGGTGCCCGAGGGCGTCGAGGGGCGCGTGCCCTTTCGGGGGGCGCTGTCCGAAATCGTCTTTCAAATGGTGGGCGGCATCCGTTCGGGCATGGGCTATTGCGGCGTCCCCGATATCGAATCCCTGCGCACCAAGGCCTCCTTTGTCAAGATCACGAGCGCGTCGCTCATCGAGAGCCACCCGCACGACATTGTCGTCACCAAGGAAAGCCCCAATTATTCTCCCAAGTAGCGAGCGTCCTATACGGCGGCTAACCTATGCCGTATAGAGAGGATTGACATTCGTGTAGGACATTCGTGCAGGACAGGGGGAGAATAGGCCGTATGAACAGCGCAAAACGAATCTGGCAGGAAATGCTCAGCATACTGGAGACCGAAGCGTCCACCATCAGCTTTGACGTGTGGATCAAGCCCCTGGAGGCGTTGGATATCGAGGACGGCAAGCTGGTTCTTATGGCGCCCACCGAGGCCAACCGCGAGGCCGTCAACAACAGCCTGCGTCCGCTCATTCGCAGCGTGTTGTCCTATGTCAATCCGCTGTACGGCGACATCGCCGTCGTGCTGGCCGACGAGATCCCCAAGGACGCGGAGGCGGACGGCGCGGCGGCGTCCCCGTCCGACCGCGAGGAGGCCGACGAGCCGCACAAGACCGACGCCATGGTCATCAACCCGCGCTATACCTTTGACAATTTTGTCGTGGGCGAGTGCAATCGGTTTGCGCACGCGGCGGCCAGAGCGGTATCCGAAAACCCGGGCGCGACCTACAACCCGCTCTTTATTTACGGCGGCGCGGGTCTTGGCAAGACGCACATCATGCACGCCATCGGCAATTATATCCGCAAGCACGACCACAATTTAAAGGTGCTGTACGTCTCCTCCGAAAAATTTGTCAACGAGCTGATCGTGTCGATCCGCAACAAAAACGGCATCACCGTCGACTTTCGCGACAAATACCGCAGCGTGGACGTCCTGATGATCGACGACATCCAGTTTATTTCCAAAAAAGAGAGTACGCAGACCGAAATGTTTCATACCTTTAACGACCTGTATCAAGCCAATAAACAAATCATATTCGCCTCCGACCGCGCCCCCAAGGAGATCCCCGACCTAGAGGACCGCCTGCGTTCGCGGTTCGAATGGGGGCTCATCGCCGACATCCAGCCGCCGGACCTAGAGACGCGCATCGCCATCTTACAAAAAAAGGCGCAGATCGAAAAGTACAACGTCCCCGAGGACGTGCTGGTCTTTATGGCACAGCATATCGACAGCAACATCCGCGAGATGGAAAGCCTGCTCAACAAGATCATCCTCCTGTCCAAGCTGTATGACAAGCCGCTGACCGTCGAGCTTGCGGGCGAGGCCTTTAAGGATTACCGCGAGCCCACCGCCGAGGCCGTGGGCGCGGAGGACATTATCGAGTCCACCTGCCGCTACTTCAACGTCAAGCGCGAGGACATCGTCGGCAAAAAGCGGGACAAGGAGATCGTCGAGCCCCGCCAGATCTGCATCTACCTGATCTCCGAAATGCTGCCCCTGCCGCTCACCGCCATCGGCGGCCTGATGGGCGGGCGCGACCACACCACCATCATGCACGCCAAAAACAAGATCGCAAGCAGCCTGCAAAAGGAGGACCCGCGCATCAAAAAAGCCGTCTCCGACATCCGCAACATGGTCTACCGCCAGTAGCGGCAGCGCGTTTCAACTCTCTTGTAATCTTGTGCGAAGCGCCTCTTTAAAGGCCGTCGGCTGATCGCCGAAGTAATAGTCATCGATCGCGGTCGTCGTCACGCAGGATTTTTCGCCGGTAAACTGGTAATAGCCGGAGTCGGAAAAGCGGCCGAATTCGGTGGTCTCGATCGAGCAGAGCACCTTTTGGGTCTCCAAACCGGTTTCCGCGTTTGCAAAGGGCTTTTCGGCGTAGTTGAGCTTGATGTCCGCGCCCGAGCCCTCGCTGCCGCCGGAGAGGCTGAGCGTGGTGGGGATGCAGCTGATTTTTCCCTCGGTGATGCCCCAAGCGTTTAGGCGCGCGGGGACGTTCAGCACCGCGGCGTCCTCCTGGTCGGTCGCGCACGAATAGGTATAGGTGTAGGTCTTAAACACGTTGTTTTCAAACAGGTGATAGGCGTTTAAGAGCTTGACCGTGCCCGTCCCGCCCGGTTCGACGCTGCCGCCGCCGCAGCCGCCCGTCGAGGTCTCGCGAAGCTTGACCCGCAGCGCGCGCACCTGATAAAACAAAAATTCGTTGTCCACCAGCTTGCTCAAGGCCTCGGCCTTTTGGCCGGAAAAGCTAAATTCGACGGGGGCGCCGAGCACGTTTTTTCCCTCGTCGTACCCCATCTTGGTCAGCGTGCTCTTTTGTTGCAGATAGTCGGTGACAAGCGTATAGTCGTCGCGCCTGACCTCCTGGCCGCTGTCGCTGCCGTCCGCGTTTTTTATATAGCCGCGGTCGTAGCGCACCTCCTTGCGCGAATACCGCATGGTCAGCGCATCGGACGCAAAGACGACGCGGCTGACGACCGTATCCGTCCGCCCCCGCAGGATCGGATCCGCCCTGTCGTTGTAGGTGACGGACGTCTCCATGCTTAGCACGTCCCGGGACTCGGCCTCGCTGTAATGCGCCTCATCCGGCGCCAGCGTATGCAGGTCGTAGATCGTATAGCCCCTTCCCACAACGGCGTCCCCTTGCGCGGCATCGGTCTTTTCGACGGTATAGCCGACGATCTCGCCCCTTTTGTAGACGCCCGCTATCGTGCGCCAGGGCAGCGGATTTCTAAAATCCTCAAAATTTTCGACGTTGCAGGCCGCCGCGCCGAACAGCAGCATGGCGGCGAGCACAAAAACGCTCAATTTTCTCATAGGGTATTTCACGGCGGGTCTGCCTCCTAATCTAAGCGGCCGCCCCAATTTAAGCGGCGACCTAGAGTCTAGTATAGCACACCGAAAAAAAAATAGCAATTCCTTGACCGCCCGCGAAAACGCTTGCGCGGAGCAGGGTTTTACGGCTACAATAGAATGGGTCTAATGGGCCCGATAGAGGGAGATATGCAGACGGTATCGGCAAACACGCATTACGAGGCGGTGCAGGCGCTAAAGGCCATGCTGCGGGGACGGACGCCCGCGCTTTCGCATAGGCATCTGGTCATCGCGCCCGACATCTATACCTTCACGCTGGAAAAAGAGCTCTTTTTGGATTCGGACGGCGCGTTCGACATCGAGGTGACCACCTTTAACCGCCTGTATATGCGCCTCGTCCGGGGGGCGGGCGTTCTGCCCAAAAAAGGGGCGGTCATGCTGATCAAAAAGCTGGCGCTGGCGCGAAAAAAGGAGCTGACCTGCTTTTCCCGTTCGGCGCGGACGGCGGGCTTTGCGCTCAAGCTGTACGAAACCTTTTCCGCCTTTTTGAGCTGCGGCATCACGCCCGAGGCGCTGTCCTTTCCCGACAGCCTGCGCTACAAGCTGACGGACATCCAAACCCTGTATGCCGACTACCTCAAAGAGACGGCGGGCGCCTATACCGACGCCGCCGGGCGGCTCTCGGCGCTGGATCGCTTTTTTCGGCGCGAGCCGTACCTCCAAAACTGCCGCGTCTATTTTGTCCTGTTTGAGCGTTCGTCCCCCGTGCAGCGGCTGCTGTTTGAGGCGATGGATCGGTCGGCGGCCGGCTGCTGCGTGTTCGAGGCGGCCGAGCACGCGGGGTATCGGACGGGGGGCGCGGTCGAGCTTTTGAGCGTGCCCGACGCCGTCACCCAGTTAAAGGAGGCCGCCGTCCGAATCCGCGCGCGCGCCGTGCAGGGCATTAGGTATGACGAAATGTGTATCGTGGACGAGGGCGCGGATTATGAGGCCGCGCGCCGCATCCTGACCGAATTTGACATCCCGTTTTATATGGAGACCCGCCTCAACCTAAAAAATACCGAGCTGGTGCGCTTTCTCCTTGCCGCCGCCGGATTCTGCTTTGGCGGCTTTGCCCGCGCCGACGCCTTGGCGCTTGTCAAAAACCGCTACCTCAAAATCGACAAGGCCGACGCGGACGCGTTTGAAAACCTCTCGCTCATGCGGGGCATCGAGTATAAGGGCTTTTTTACGCCCTTTGCCGCCGCCGATGCGCCCGACGCCGCGCCGACGGCCGCGGCGGCCGAGCGTGCCCGGACGGCGCTTTTGGACGCGGTTTCGCCGCTGTCGGGCGTGGGGCAGCGCACCGACGCCGCCGCCGTGAGCGCGGCCTTCTACCGCCTGATGGAGCGCGCCGACTGCGCGGCCATGGCCGACGCGCCCGAGCCGACGGACGATCGGCGGCTGGATCAGGTCTATGACAAGGTTTGCCGCACGCTGGACCTCTTTGCCGCGCTCTTTACCGACCCGCAGGATCGCGCCTCCTTACTCGAAACGCTGGAGGAGGGCTTCAACAGCGAACAGGTGGCGCACATTCCGGTTTTGAGCGACACCGTCAAGCTGGGCGGGCTGGACAGCTTTCGCGGCCAGCGGTTTCGGTTTGCGGTCATCCTCAACTGCAACGAGGGCGTTCTGCCGGTTTTGAGCCCGGATACCGGGCTGTTGAGCGACGCCGACATAGACAAAATGCGCGCCTGCAAGGTCAGCCTGGAGCCAAAATGCGCCGAGAAAAACCGGGTGGGGCAAAAGGTTTTGAAGGACTTTTTGCGGATACAGCCCGACCTCTTTATTTCGTACATTAAAAGCGAGGGACAGCGCCCCTCCTACGCGCTCAAGCTGCTCGAGCCCGGCGGCGCGTATCGGGCGGACGACTACTTCGACCGCCGGTTCGCCCTCCTTGAGGGCGAGTACGGGATCGCCGAGACGGCGCAGGCCTATTCCGCGCCCCTGCACGCGCTGGAGCAGTGGATTCTCCGCCCGGACTCGCCGCACGCCGCCTCCCTAAATCGGGCGCTTAGGGGCTATTACGACCCGGACGCCGTGTTTTCGCCGACGGAGCCCCCCGCCCCGCTGACAGATGCCGCACGTCTCTTTTTCCCCGCGCATACCACCTCCGTCAGCGCGTTGCAAACCTATTTCGAGTGTCCGGCCCGCTATTTTTACCGATACGGACTGGGGCTAAAGGAGCGCGACACCGGGGAGATGACGCCCGTCGACTTCGGCAACGTGCTGCACGGGATCGTCGAGCGTTTTGTGGGCGGCGAATGTCGGGGCGCGGAGGCGGAGATCGCGCGGCTTTTAGAAAACGAGATCGAAAAAAATCCGCTGCTTGCCTATCGGCTGTCCGGCAAGGTCAAGGCCGACCTGTTGGCCGAGGCCGTCACGCTCTGCGGCGTCGTGAAGCGTCAGCTCAATGCCGGCGCCTTTGTGCCGCTTGCCGCCGAAATATCCTTCGGCCAGCCCGGGGACGCGCTCAAAACACTGGACGTGGGCACGCCGGACTGCCCCGTGCGCCTCATCGGAAAAATCGACCGCGTGGATACGGCCAACGGGTTCGCGCGGGTCATCGACTATAAGACGGGCGCCACCAAATTCGAGTACGCCGACCTCTTTTACGGCCGAAAGCTGCAGCTGGCGGTGTATATGCGCATCCTTATCGAAAACGGCTGCCGCCCGGCCGGATTCTTTTATCTGCCCTTTTCGGTGTCCTGGCAGGACGACGCGTTTTCGCATCGGCTTTCGGGCCCCTTCAACGGCGACCCGTCGGCGCTCGTCGATATGGACGCCGCGCTGATAGCCGGCGGCAAGAGCAGCGTGATCGAATGTACGGTTCGCCTCGGCAAGGACGGCGGCCTGTCGATCGCGGGCGTCAACAAAAAGGGATGCAGCGAGGCGCAGCTTGACGCGATCGCCGACTATGCCCGGGCGGCGTCCGCCGGCGCGGTCAAAGAGATATTGAGCGGCGTCCTGCCCGCGTATCCCTATAAAAAAAGCGACGGGCACGGCGCCTGCGGCTACTGCCCCTATTTTTCGGCCTGCGCGCACGGCGGCGGCGCGCGGCTGTTGTCGGCGGCAAGCCGCGAGACGCTGGAGCAGGCAATGGCGGCGCAAAGGGCGGGGACGCCGCCCGAAAAAGACTTGGCGGAAGCGGCCGGCGGTTCGCGTCCGGCGGCGGACGGGGAGGGCGCATGGTGACGCGGTTTACCGACAAGCAGCGGCAGGTCATTTCGGGGACGGGCGGGATGCTGGTGTCGGCGTCCGCCGGAAGCGGCAAGACGACGACCATGATCGAACGCGCCGCCCAACGGCTGACGGCGGGGGGCGAGCTGTCCGAAACGGTCATCTGCACGTTTACGCGCGCCGCCGCCGCCGACATGAAGGACAAGCTGTACCAAAAACTTTTTACCATATATAAAGAGAGGGGCGGCGAGGACCTCGAGCGGCAGCTCAACGCGCTGTCCACCGCCGAGATCTCCACCATCGACAGCTGGTGCCAGCGGCTGATCCGCAGTTATTTTTACGCGCTGGACGTGGACCCGGGCTTTGAGGTGATGGACGAGGGGGAGGCCGACGTGCTTTTGAGCGAGGCGGTGGAGGGGGCGATCGCCCAGTATCTCGAAGCGGCCGACGCGGATTTTTTGTTCTTGTACGACGCGCTTTTATGGCGCCGCCGCCACACGGGCTTAGCGCGTATTCTCCTAAGGGTCTACCAATTTGCCGCCACGCAGCCCGACCCGCAGGCTTGGCTGCGCGGCGACGCGCTGGCCGTGTACGCCGACCCGGCAAGGGCGGACGCAGTTTTGCGCGGCGAGGAGGAACGGCTTTCCGCCTTGGCCGGGGGCAAGCTCACCGAGTTGTTGGCGCGCTGCCGCGCCGTCGGCTATTCGCGCAACGACGACGCGATCGAAGAGGTTTTGACCCGGGTCGGGGATAAAAACGACCTCTTGGACGGACTGCCCGTCGGCCGGGGCCCGGTCGGCGATTTTCCCGCGCTCAACGACGCGTTTAAGGCGCTTAAGGATAAGCTCTTACCCCGCCTGTCCCGCGCCCGCGGCGACCTCCTCTTGCCGGACGGCACGGAGTCGTCGGTCTACGCCGGGACGCTGTGCGCGGTGACGCGGACGGTTTTTGAGCTGTACCGCGAGGCCAAGCGGCGGCGCAACAAGCTGGACTACGCCGATTTAGAGCACTACGCGCGGGAGCTCCTGCAAATCCCCGACGTCGCCGCCGATATCGCCGGGCGTTACCGCGCGGTCTTTGTGGACGAATATCAGGACATCAACCCCCTGCAGGACAGCATTATTTCCGCCGTGTCCAAGCAGTCGGAGGTGCTGCTTGTCGGCGACGTCAAGCAGAGTATTTACGCCTTTCGCCGCTGCGACCCGCAAATCTTTATCGACAAATATTACGGCTATAAGGCGCTCGGCCTGCAACCGCCGATCGAGCTCAACCACAATTTCCGCAGCCGCGCCGAGATCCTCTCCTTTTGCAACGAGGTCTTTTCGCGCTGCATGACGCGGGACTTCGGCGGGATCGACTACGCGTCGGACGCGCGGCTCATCGGGCGGGCGGGTTTTTCGGGCGGCGTCGTCGAGGCCGTGATCCTGCAAAAGGCCGCCGAGCGGCCAAAGCCGACGCCCGCGGTCTACAGCGTGCTCTCTCATGACGAAACCGATTCGGGCGCCGACACGGGGCTCCTAAACGACCGGATCGTGCTGGATATTGTCGAGCTGTTAGAGTCCGGCCTCGTCGAGGAGGACGGCGAAAAGCGCCGGGTCAGACCCTCGGACATCGCGGTGCTGACGCGGTCGGCGGGCGGCGAGGCGGCCGACCTGTACGAAAGGCTTCGCGTGGCCGGGGTCAACGTCTATATGAAAAAGCCGCTAAACTTTTCGTCCGTCTATGAGATCGCGGTGCTGCTGGCCTTTTTGCGGCTGATCGACAACCACACCGACGACATTGCCCTTGTCAGCGTGCTACAATCCTTTTTTGTCGGCCTTGACAAGAATGGGCTGGCGGAGATTCGGCTGTCCGAGCGGCCGCAGGCGGGAGACGCGCGGCAGGGTTCGCGCCCGGCCGAGGAAGAGCCGGGACGGTTTTTCCGCGCCGCCAAGGCGTACGCCGCCGATAAAACCGACGACACCGCCGTCCGGCTCAACGCCTTTTTTGCCGAGCTTGACTTTTATACCGCCTATGCCGCCGGGCATACCGCGGGCGAGCTGATCGGACGCTTTATCGCCGCCCACGGCTATTTTGCGCACGTGCTCGCGCAGGACGGCGGCGCCGAAAAGGCCGAGCTTTTAAGCGCCTTTTTAGAGCATATCAACCGGGCGCCCTACGGACGCACGACGGCCGATTATGTGGTTTATTTGCGAAACGCGCAGCCCGCCCACACGCCCGACGCTCCTGCGGGCGCCGTCCGGCTGATGACGGTTCATGCCGCCAAGGGGCTGGAGTTTGAGCACGTGTTTTTGATCCACACGCAAAAAAAATTCAATCTCAGCGACGAAAGAGCGTCGGCGATCCTCGAGCCCCGGCTGGGTCTGTGCCTAAAGACCTGGGACAAGACGCGCCGCGCCGTCCTCCCAAACCGCATCCACCGCGCGGCCGCCGTCAAATTGACCGCCGCCCAAAAGGAAGAGGAAATGCGCCTCCTGTACGTCGCGCTCACCCGCGCGAAAACCGGCCTGCGCCTGTACGCCGTCCTCCCCGAAAAGGACCCGCTGTTTACCGGCGATCCCTGCCCGCCCGCCCGCGACGCCGAATGTTTTTTCGACTGGCTGATGCCCGCCGCGCGGGAGAAAGGGTTTTCGCTCATCGATCGGGCGGCACAGCCAACGATCGACTACGCCCCGCAGGACAGGACCCTTTCGGGGAGGGAGGACCCGGCGCTCACCGCGAGCTTGAGGGCGCAGTTTTCGTTTGTCTATCCGCACGCGCCCCGCCCGGTCAAGACCTCGGTGACCGCGCTCTTAGCGGACGAGGCGGCGGCCGACCTGCCGCGGGCCGGGTACGCCGCGGGCGGCGAGACGGACGACCGGGCGGCGGCGCGCGGCACCGCCTACCACCGCGTGATGGAAAGGCTGGATTTTGCCAAGCCCTTTGAGCGGGCGTTTTCGGACGCGGTCGGCGGCCTGGCCGAGGGAGAGGCGGCCTCGGTCGATAAAGGCGAGATCGCGACCGCGCACCGCGTGATCGGACGGCTGGTCAAAAACAGGACGTATTTCCGCGAGATTCCCTTTATCCTAAGCGAGGGCGGCCGCCTGATACAGGGCATCATCGACCTGTTGATCGCGGACGAAAAAAGCTGTACGGTCATTGATTATAAAACCGCTAAAGCGGATACAATTACGGCGGGACATTTTGACGCGCAGCTGGGCATGTACGGCCGCGCCGCGCGCAAGATCCTCAAAAAAGAGCCCGAAAAGCTGTACGTGTACGCCTTTGGCACCGGCAAGCTGTACGAGGTTCCGGGAGTGGGCAAATCATGAGTTACACGGAGTGACAAAGAGTGAGGTTCAGACGGGCAACAGTTGTTTTGCCGCCGACAGGAGTGTATATGACATACATGACTGAGGCGGCAAGACAAACGTAGCCCGTATCAACCCACTATTTGGCCACTCCGCGAGGTTCCGTATTCAAAAAACAATAAACCTGCGCAATCAAAGTCGTTTGGCCGCTTTCCTTCGCATATACATATAGAAAAGGCCGGGAGTGGGCAAGACAAACGCAGCCCGTATAAACCCGCTGTTTGTCCGCTCCGGCCGCTGTATGGAAAGGAGGCCGCGCCTTGCCCTTGTTTGAAACCGTGATAGCTTGGATCGCCGCCGCCGCAGCGGCGCTGACGCCTGCGGGCATCGCCGCCGCCGGCGCCGCGCTCACCGCGCTGTTTGTGCTCTGCCTGTGCCTGTTTGGCCGGGGCGGAACGGCGCGCTTTTGTCGGCGCGTCCGTCGGATCGACAGGTTGTTTAAGAAAAAACGACTGACCGTCCGTGTGCTGGACGGGGAGATGTCCCGTATGCCCGCTATGGCGGCGGAGGCCTGCCGCCGGGCGGCCGAGCGGGGCGAGCCCCTCGGCGAGCGGCTGACGGCCTGGCTTTGCGTCGCCGTCCCCTTCGAGCGTTCGGCGGTGTACAAGATCACCCCCTTGACCCTGCTGTTTACCGGCATCATCGCCCTGCTCTCCGGCTTTTTGGGCTTTGCCCGCATCGCCGCGTATACGCCCGTTTCGACGCCCGCCGTCGTCCTCCTCGTCGCGCTTGCCGGGACGGTCTGCGCCTTTTTGGGACGCTTGGCGTTAAACCCCCTCTACAAGCGGGCGATGCGCCGCTATGAGCGCCTCCTCTTTATCGTCGATACCGCCTTTCCGTCGGCACAAGCCGTCGAAAAAGCCGGGGCGGCGGGAGGGGCGTACGCCGCCGATGTCCCGACGACGCCGACGCAAAAAGAGCGGGAGGCGGCGGACGAAACGCCCTACGCGCCCTATGTTTTTTCGGGCTATGAGACCGAGGCGGGGTTGGAGCCGGACCTGGAGGACGTCATCACCCGGATCGTCGAGCTCAGCGAAACGGGCGCGCCGATCGGCGAAATGAAGGAGATCGCCGCCCTCCTGCGGGCACAGCGCTTTCAGCCCGAAAACCGCACGCCCGGCCGAACAAAGGCGCTGGACGACGCGTATCACAAATTGCTGGACTCAATCAAAACGCTGACGCTATAGCGCGACCGCTTTCGATAAAATGCCGGTTTACTTGCAGTTTGGCGAGGAAATAAGGTGTCCGCTCCCGTTTTATGTTGCGCTGTCTATAGTCAAAGACCGTCGGCTTTACCGACGGTCTTTGACGCTAAAAGCGGTTATATGCTTTTCAAATCTCGTTGTGAACCCTAATCCTCAAAGTCGTCCTCAAAGCCGCCAAACGCTTTCTTGGGCGCGGCCTTTTCGTCCGGCTCCGCTTTCTCGTCGGGCGCGGTCGTTTTGTCGGCCGCGGGTTCCGATGCGGGTTCCGTCGTCGGTTCGGCGGGCGCGGGTTCGGCCATGTCTGCGGGCGCGGCGGCCTCCGTCGGCTCCGGCGTTTCATCCTTGGCCGCGTCGTCCGCGTTGTCCGCGTCGTTCATTTCGTCCGTCTTGGCCGCGTTGTCCGCGTCGTCCGCGTTGTCCGCGTTGTCCGCGTTGTCCGCGTTGTCCGCGTTGGCCGCGTTGGCCGCGTTGGCCGCGTTGGCCGCGTTGGCCGCGTTGGCCGCGTTGGCCGCGTCGTCCGCGTCGTCTGCGTCCTCTAGGTCGTCCGTTTCGTCAAATTCGTCGCCGCGCACTTCCTTGACCGGCTTCGGCTTTTTGACCGGCTTTTCGGCGGCGGGCTCGGCGTCGTCGTCAAACGATTCAAACGAATCGGGCGTCTTGACGGAAACGGTCTTTCCGGCGGCGTCTACCGTGACTTCCTCCTCGTCAAGGCTGACAAGGCGTCTGTCGTAGGAGGCCGCTTTTTTGACGGTGACCTTCTTGGGTCGGTTGTCGATCTTGCGGCGGATAAAGCTGCCGACGACGACGACGATCAACAGGACGGCCAGCAGAATGGAGGGGATCAGCCACCACTGAATGTCGCCGCAGCCCGCGTCCGCGTCGGGCGTATCCCCGCCCTCCTCGGGCTGTGCGGCCGACGACTGATCGACGATCATGGTCGTGGCGTATTCCTCGGCCTCATTGACGTCCCTGTCGTTGTTTTTCTTTAGCGCGGCATAGCGGTCGGCGGCGTCGTCATAGGCGACGTTGTCGATCGTTTCGAGCGTGATGTCGCCGATATACAGCCGTCCGGCGATCCGCTGGCCGGGATTTTCACTGCCGCCCAGCCCGAAGGTCAGGCCGAGCGTACTCTCGGCGTCACCCGCCTTGATATAAAAGGTATAGGTCCGAAAAACCTCTTTGTCGGGGTCTAAATTGGTGTCGCCCACCGGCTTTTTCGAGGTGTCCTTAATGTCCTTAAAGACAAAATCCCCCGAGGAAAGCTTGATCGAGGCGCCCAGCATTTTGCCGCTGTCGCGCGCCGCGTCGTTTAGGTCGACCTTGACCGCGACGGACAGCTTATAATAGCCGGAAGCGGAGAGGGCGTAGGGCGTGTCCAGCGTCAGCGTGCTGGCGGTGTCGGCCAGGTTTTCCAGCAGTAGGATATAGGGCGCGCCCAGCGGGTTTTTAAAGGCGGCCGGGATCTGACTGCCCGAAATCGGGTCGGCGGCGAAAATGCCGTAACGCACCAGCCTTTGGTCGCCGATCGTTGACATCGACCAGTTGTACGGATGCTTGACCTGGTTGGGCAGTCCCGCGTTGTTGTCGGTGTCAAAGTTGTCAAACAGATAAAACTGGTTGTCCGTGAGGGGGACGACGGCGTAGTCGAGGCCGTCCTCCACAGCGTGACGCCGATCGACCTTGTAGCTTGCCGCCGCCGCGTCGTACGCCTCCGCAGTCGAATCGGTCACCCGTACGCCGGTGACAAAGACGTCGCCCGCGCTCAGCTTGGGCGCGGCGTTTAGACGGTTGGCCATGCCCAGCCAGACCTCCAGGGTCATCGCGGCCTCGGCGTTGCCGCCCTTGACATAAAATTTATAGGTCTGCGTTTTGGCGAGGGTATCCCGGATGCCCTCGATGTTCGCGACGGTCGAAGCGCCGTTTTTTAAAACCAAACTTGCGCCGTACCCGCTGATGTCGCTGACCGCCAGCGTCACGGCGATCTCCTTATAGACGGGCGCCTCGGCCGTGGACGCGGCGACCGTGATGCCGCTGCTCTTATAGGCAAACGCCGTCAGGGTGGGCGAAGAGAGGCGAAGCGCCCCGCCGTAGGCCTTGTCTAGGTTGAGACTGATAATATCCTCGACGGGCACCAGCCCGCTAACGATGTCGTCGGCGCCCCGGTCGGTCTTGTCGTATCCCGCCGCGTCGTTGGCGCTGGGTTTTGTCAGCGTCCACCCCTCGGGCGGCAGCGGATTGTCGTAGAGGGGGTAGACCAGCTCCTCATATTCGCCGGCCTTGTCCAGATTGCCGTTTGTCAGCCCGGACTCGTCGGTCACGCTGTCCAGCTCGACCTTGGTTCCGTCGCCCTCGGCAAAGGCCGCAAACCGGGTGGGCGTCAGCGTCTCCATGGTCACGTCGTCGTAGAGGACAAGCCCCTTGCCCTTGCTGTCCTTGCTCCCAAGAGCCAGCTCGATCTGAATCTTAAAATCAAAATAGGCCGAGCCGCGAATATAAAAGGCGTGCTGCTTCCAGCCGAAACGCGCGTAATTGCTCTCGTCCCCGGTCACGCCGGTCATGCGCGTCTCCTTTGATTCGGTCTCCTCCGGAGCGCCCACCGCCTTGTAATGGACGGCGGCCGTCGCGCCCCCGCCGGAAAGGCTTTCGGTCTTGGCCCAAAAGGCGACCCGGTACAGGGCATACCGCTTGACCTCGATTTCCTCGGAGATGATGCCGTTGTACCCTTCCTTAAAGGCGTCCTTCGTTTCGTCGTAAGAGGTGATCAGTTGGATGCGGTTTGTGCCCACGTCCGTAAAGCCGGGCGCGTAGGCATAGCGTTCCATGCCGAAATGGTCGTAGGCGTAGGCGCCCCCCTCGACGTCGCGGACGAGCGCGTTGGCGTCGCTCCCCTTTACGCCCGACCAAAAATCGGGCAAGGACGAGAAATCGCCGTTCTCGACCGGAACGCCGTCATACAGGTCAAAATACCGGCCCGTGCCGTCCTCCGACACCGATTCGAAATGAAAGGCGTCGGCAAAGGTCTTGGGCGAATACTGCTTGGCCGTAATGTTGTCAAACATGACATAGCCCTGCGCCTCGCCGCTCCCGACCCGATCCGCCGCGCCCAGCGAGAGCGTCAGCGTGGCCTCGGTGGCGGTGTAGGCGGGCGTCGCGATATAGATCGTGTGTTCGCGCCAGCCCACCCGGTAATCGTCCTCGGCGGGGTCGGCGATTTTGGTCGTGTCGATGTTGTAGATGCCGATGTTTTTGTTGTCCTTGCCGTCAAAGCCGTCTATCACGACGGAAGCGCCGGACTTTCCGTGAAACGCGCCCGTCCTAAGCCACACCGAAATGCCGTAATAGGAGGCGGGCTCCAGCGTAAAGGCCTGCGAGCGGTAGCCGTAGGTCGTAGTGTTGCCGTCCGAATTGATCAAAAGAACCTTGCGGTTGCTGCCCTCAAACCCCTTGGACGAATCGTTCGCCTTGCCAAAGGGCGAATCGGGCGCGTCGTTTTTAAATTCGTCGTATCTGTCCTTGAGCTTGTACGAGTCAACGTTGGCCGAATAGGCGGAGAGATCCAAAATGCCCGTGACGGGCTCGGCGCCCGAGACCCGCTCGCCCGTCCAGGAGGAGGGCGTACCCAAAACGCCGCTGCCGCTGTCAAATTGACCGTCGGCGATCGTCAGGGGGGCTGTCCAAATCAAATACCGGCTGTCGTCAAAGGCATCCTCGTCGGCGGCGTACGCGCCGGGAAAGCGGAGAGAGGCATAGCAGAATCCCAAGGCCAGCGCCAAAAACGCGGCGGTAATCGCAACAAAATATTTCTTTAGACAACGCGTGAACTTCATTCTCTTTCATCACCTTTTGTGTTAATCAAGTTTCGTGTCCGCGCCGCGGCTTGTCCGCATCGGAGCATACCTAGGCACGATACAATACATTTTACAATTATATATGATTCACCCGCTTTTTGCAAACGTTTTACTTCCGCTTTTGCAAAAAACTTGGAGGTTTCGCGCCGCGCAAGCCCGTCCGCCCGCCCGCTTGGCCCCGAATAACACATGCTTTGCCCATTTGCCGCCGCAGTGGTATTTTGCGTAAATTTTGGTAAAACTATGTTCCATGAAGAAAATTCTCAAGTACGGCGGCGCGGGGCTCCTGTCGGCCGTCATCGGCTTTGTCAACGGGTTTTTCGGCGGGGGCGGCGGGATGCTGCTGGTTCCCGCGCTGGAAAAGGCGCTCAAGTGTCCCGTCAAAAAATCCCACGCGACCGCGATTGCGGTGATTTTGCCCGTCAGCATCGCCAGCGCCGTCACCTATATCCTAAACGGCCATTTTCAATGGTTCCCCGCCGCGTTCGCCTCGGCCGGCTGCCTGGGGGGCGGCGTTTTGGGCGCGCTGCTCCTAAAAAAGCTCAAGCCCGAGGTCGTCGGGCTCCTCTTTGCGTGCCTGATGATCGCGGTGGGCATAAAGCTAACGCTACCGCTTTCGTTCAAATGACGCGTTGCTTTCATTTGAACGAGGGATACGGCACTTTTTTACAAAAAACGTCGTTTTTGTAAAAAAGATTTAAGTAGTGTCAACACCACTTAATAGAATCAAGGAGGGGCTATGACCCTAAAAATCATTCTGTTTGTGCTTATCGGCGCGGTCGGCGGCCTGATCGGCGGCATGGGCATGGGCGGCGGCACGCTCTTGATCCCGCTCTTGACCATGCTGACCGAGACCGAGCAGCACGCTGCCCAGGCGGTCAACCTCATCGCGTTTATCCCGATGTCGGCGGTTGCGCTCATCATCCACATCAAAAACGGCCTGGTCGAGTTTAAATACCTCCCGCTCATGGCCGTCCCGGCGGTCGTCAGCAGTGTGTTCAGCGCGATTTTGGCACGCCGTGTCGAGGCGGGCTCCCTGCGGATGTATTTCGGCATATTCCTCATCGTGCTGGGCGTCTGGCAGCTGTCCGGCATCGTCCGCGCCTTTGTCAAAAAAAGACGCGCCGAAAAACGGAAGGCGGCCGACCTGAAACGCCGCGAATCGCAGGAAAAAATCACGATTTACAAAAAACGCTGACGCTTTCGTTCAAATGACGCGTTGCTTTCATTTGAACGAGGGATAAGGTGTCCGCAAACAAAAAGCGTCGTTTTTGTTTGCTCCCAATTTTTTTGGGTGTGCTTTGTTTATGGTTTTCGATAAAAAAGGGAGCCCCCAAAAATGACACTTTTTGGGGGCGGACACCGTAAAAGTTCGGCCGAATGCCTCCGGCATTCGCGTTTGGCCGAAAAAGCGGTAGCGTTTTTCTTTACAAGTCCGTATGGGATATGCTATGATATAGGGTAATCGGCCGACGCTTGTTCGGCCGCTGTGGTATGATAGCTAAGGCACAAAAACAGGAGGGGAATTTTTTGCAGAACTCTTTTCCGCGCGGCGTCCATCCCGGGGACAGAAAGGCTTTGACCAAGGACAAGCCGATCGTCCCGATGCCCGCGCCCGCGGTGGTCTATATCCCGCTTGTCCAGCATCTCGGCAAGCCCGCGCTGCCCGTCGTCAAGGAGCGGCAAAAGGTCGCGATGGGCGAGCTGATCGCCAAGGCCGACGGCGCGCTGTCCGGCAATATCCATTCGTCGGTCTCCGGCCATGTCCGGGGCGTCGAAACCCTGCCCACCCATACCGGTTCCGCCGCGCATATCGTCGTCGAAAATGACTGGCTCTACACCGAAAAGCGCCTCCGGCCCCTCAAAAATCCCAAGCCTGCCGACATTCTCGAACGCGTCGAGACGGCGGGCATCGTGGGCTTGGGCGGCGCGGGCTTTCCGGTTGCGGTCAAGCTGCGGCCCAAGACGGCGGTGGACACGCTGATCATCAACGCCGCCGAATGCGAGCCCTATATCACCTGCGATTACCGGATTTTGTTGGAGTATACCGCGCGTTTCGTTTCCGGCTGCCGCCTCCTGATGCGGGCGCTCTCGTTGGAAAACGGCATCATCGGCATCGAGGACAATAAGCGGGACGCGGCCGCCGTCGTCGAGGCCTACATAAAGGACGAAAATATTTCCGATCTGTCCGTGCGCGCGCTGCCCGCCAAGTATCCGCAGGGCGCCGAAAAGCAGCTGATTTTTGCGGTGACCGGCCGGGTGGTTCCGTCGGGCGACCTGCCTGCGGACGCGGGCGTCATCGTGCACAACGCGCACACCGCGCTTGCCGTGCACGACGCGGTATGCGAGGGCATCCCCCTGTACCGCCGCGTCATGACCGTATCGGGCGAGGGCGTCAAGCAGCCCGGCAATTTTTTGGCGCCCGTCGGCGCGACCCTAAACGACGCCCTCATCTTTGCCGGCGGCCTGGACGACCGCAAGCGGGTCGTCAAAATGCTGTGGGGCGGCCCCATGATGGGCTTTGCGCTCTCCGGCGGGGGCGTTTCGATCACCAAGACCGCCGGCTGTCTCTTACTGTTGACCGAGGCCGAGGCCGAGACGGCGTCCCCCACCGCCTGTATCAACTGCGGCCGCTGCCACCGCGCCTGTCCGATGCGGCTGATGCCCATGTACATCGATAAATATATCTTTATGGACGACGCGGCCGCCGCGGTCAGGTACGGCGCCAAGCACTGTATCGAATGCGGCGCGTGCGCGTATGTCTGCCCGGCCAAGCGGACGCTGGTACAGTCCATTCGTCTTGCCAAAAAACAAATTCGCGAAAGGGGGCTCTAGGCGTTATGGACAATCTGACCGTTTCCTCCTCGCCCCACCTCACCGAGCGGCGCAACACCACCCGCCTTGTCATGCTCGACGCGCTGATCGCGCTGTTTCCCTGCGTCTTTGCCGCCACGCTGTTTTACGGCTATCAGGTGATCCTCAACCTCGCGGTCTGCTGCGCGGCCTGCTTGGGCGCGGAGCTCCTCTACGACCTCATCCGCGCCAAGTCGTTCGGACGCGAGGGCGTCCGCCAATCGACCTGTTGGGACCTAAGCTGTCTGGTCACCGGCGTCATCCTCACGCTCAACCTGCCCGCGTACGCGGAAATTTGGGGGCTCAACCTCAAGGACGCCGCCGGAGGTATCCTGCTTAGCTTCGACGCGCTTTTGGCCGTCCTCGTCGGGGGCGCGTTTGCCGTCGTTCTCGTCAAAAAACTATTCGGCGGCATCGGGCGCAACTTTGCCAACCCCGCGGTCACCGCGCGGATCTTCTTGATGCTCTGCTTTTCCGCCGGCTTTGTCGTCTCCTCGACCTGGGCGGATTTCGGCCTCTTTGCCAAGAGCGGCGCCACCTGGCTGGGGACGGACGCGGGCGCGCGGCCTGGTCTTAGCGGCAAGCTGTTTTTGAGCATGATTTTGGGCAACGTCTCCACCATGTCGGTGGGCGAAACCTCACTCATCGCGATCGGCTTAGGGCTCTTGTACCTGACCGTCCGCAAGCGCATCGACCCCCGGTATCCGCTGATGACCGTCGGGTGCGCGTTTTTGTTTTCGCTCCTGTTTGCGGGCATCGACGGGGCGGACAATGCGTCCGCGCTGTTTGGGGACGCGCTGGCGCAGGTTCTCTCCGGCGGCCTCCTGTTTATGGCCGTCTTTATGGCCACCGACTTTTCGACCAGCCCCAATACGTTGGTCGGCAACGCCGTGTTTTCGGGCGGGCTGGCGCTTTTGACCGTGCTCATCCGCCGGTACGGCCTCTATCCCGAGGGCGCGAGCTTCGCGCTGCTGTTGATGAATATTCTGGCGCCCCTCATCGACCGCTATATCGTGCCCCGACCCTTTGGTTACGTCAAGGCTAAAAGGCCCGCGCAAAAAAAGGACGCGCCCCAAGCGCCCGGCAAGCCGGACATACCCGATAAAACAAAAAAGAGAGAGGAGGGCAAGGCATGAATAAAAGCGTCAAGGATATGCTCAAGGCCGGGCTCGTCCTGTTTTTGATTGCCGGCGTCTGCGTGGGGCTGCTGGCCGTCGCCAACGTCTTTTTAAAGGTGGAGGAGCCGCCCCCCGTCCTCGATCTCGACACCGCGCAAAAACTGGCGGCCGTCTGCCCGACCGGCGCCGCCGACGAAAACGCGCTCGATTATTTTGAGATATTCGACGTGAAAGGGGCGGGCGTTGACCTCGACGCCTTCAACCTCGACGAATCGGGCATGGTCAGGTCGGCCTTTCACCGCGCCGACAACCAGACGCCCAAGGATCGGGTGCTGGAGGTCTATCGGGCGACCAAGGGCGAAAACGCCGGAAGCCTCGTGATCAAGGCGCAGGCCGAGGGCTTTGAGGGCGGCTATGTCGTCATGATCACCGCCTACCGTCCCGGCCCCGTCCTCTTAAAAACGCGGGTGTTTTCAAACGAAAAGCAGTCGTTTTTGCGGCGGATCACCGAGGAGGAGCTGGACGCGTTTTACGCCGGAAAGCAGGTGTCGGCGCTGGACGGAAAATTTACGCACAGCGGCGTCAGCTACAGCGCGGGCGCGATCGACAAGGCGCTCAGGATGTCCAACACGCTTATCGGCAGGCTGGAAGCGCAGGGAGGGCGGCGCGCATGAACAAAAACGAGCTGAAAAAGGCGGCCCTCGGCGGCCTCCTGCAAAACCCCGTTTTCGTGCTGGTTTTGGGCACCTGCCCGACGCTGGCCATGTCCGGCACGCTCGCCAACGCCTTTGGCCTGGGCGTCGCGACCGCCTTTGTCCTCATCTGTTCTAACGTCTTTATCTCCCTGCTGCGCAAGGTGATTCCCGACCGCGTGCGCCTGCCGGGCTATATCGTCATCATCGCGACCTTTGTCACCGTCGTCGAGCTGGCCGTCGCCAAATTTTTCCCCGCCCTCAACGAGAGCGTGGGCGTCTTTATCCCGCTCATCGTCGTCAACTGTATCATTTTAGGCCGCGCGGAGGCCTACGCCGGAAAGCACGGCGCGCTCCCCTCCCTGATCGACGGCGTGTCGATGGGACTGGGCTTTATCGCCGCCATCAGCCTCTTGGGGCTCATTCGCCAGGGGCTGACGCTGGCGGGGTTCGGCGTGTTTTCGCAAAGCGCCGGAGGCTTTATCATTTTCGGCATCCTCATGGCGCTGTTCAACCTGTTGATCGATACGGTCAAGCGCCGCAACCGCCGGCAGCTGTTTCGGGCGGGGACGGGAGGTAAGCAATGAGTATGTTTTTTTCTATCCTGTTGTCCGGCCTCATCACCGACAATATGGTCATGATGCGCACCCTGGGGATCTGTCCCTTCTTGGGCGTCAGTAAAAAGCTCGAGTCGGGCCTGGGCATGGGGCTTGCGGTCACCTTTGTGCTGGTACTGGCCTCGGTGGTCTGTTATGTCCTGTACTACTATGTGCTTGCCCCCCTAAGCCTCGTCTACCTCCAGACCATCGTGTTTATTCTGATCATCGCGGTTTTGGTTCAGGTCCTCGACATCGTCCTAAAAAAGCTCTCGCCCGCGCTGTACGCCTCCCTCGGCGTCTATCTGGCGCTCATCACCACCAATTGCGTCGTGCTCTTTACCGCCAACAACGTGATCTCGCAGGGCTTTAATATTTTGGGCGCCTTTGTCAACGCCGTCGCCGTCGGCCTGGGGTTTACGCTGGCGCTCCTGTTGATGGCGGGCATTCGCGAACGCCTCGATCGGGCGGCGCTCCCCAAAAGCGTGCAGGGCCTCCCCATCGCGCTCATCACCGCCGGGATCATGGCGCTGGCGTTTATGGGGCTTAAAGGGCTGTTTGGAGGGTAGAAAATGCCGATATTTCTGACATACATCATGCCCGTTCTGCTCATCGGGGGCATCGGGGGCGTCGTCGCCGTTCTGCTGGCCTTTTTGGGCGAAAAAATGGCGGTCGACCGCGACGCGCGGATCGACGACATCGAGCGGTTTCTGCCCGGCGCCAACTGCGGCGGCTGCGGCAGGGCGGGGTGCTCGGCCATGGCCGAGGCGCTGTTTTCCGGCGAGGCAAGCGTGACCGAGTGCGGCCCCCTCTCGCCCGAAAACAAAAACAACATCCTGCGCATTTTAGAGCTGCCGCTGGCCGATTCGCAGCGCACCGTCGCGGTGGTCCACTGCATCGGCGGCAGGGCGTGCAAGGACAAGTTTGACTATCAGGGCTACGGCGACTGCAAGTCCGCCGAGCTTTTGGCCGGGGGCAATAAGCAGTGCTCCCTGGGCTGTATCGGCCTGTCCGCCTGTGTGGACGAATGTAAGTACAACGCGATCACGGTGGACAAGAGGACGGGCGTGGCGCGGGTCAGCTACGAATACTGCGCCTCCTGCGGCGCCTGCGTGGCCGAGTGCCCCAAAAAGATTATCGGCCGCATCCCGGTGGACGCCGTGGTCTATGTCGCCTGCTCCAACACCAAAACCGGCAAGGAGGTGGCATCCGTCTGCAAAAAGGGCTGTATCGCCTGCGGCCGCTGCGAAAAAAACTGCCCCACCGGCGCGATCGCGCTCAACAACAACCTCGCCGCCATCGATTACGGCAGGTGCATCAAATGCGGCAACTGCGCGGACGTCTGCCCGCGCAAGTGTATTTTGCCTTTTCCCTACGAAAAACCTTTTATAGAAACCTAAAAGCCGGTTTTTACAGAAAGAACCGCATCAGCAAGCAACCCAAAACACACCCTAAAAAGGTCGCGGCGAGGGATACGGGTATGGCGTAGCGGAGGTTTTTGATTTTGGTCTGCGAAAAGTAGACGGAGGAGACATAAAAGACCGTTTCGCTGGAGCCGTAGATAATGGAGGCGCACAGGCCGATATAGGTATCGGCGCCGTACCGGGTAAAGATGTTGTCGAGTATGGCCAGCGCCCCCGCGCCGGAGAGCGGGCGCACCAACATGAGCTCGGTCAGCTCCGCCGGGATGCCGACGAGGTTTAGGGCGGGGGACAAAAAATTTGCGACCGCGGCCGACACGCCGCTGGCGCGAAACAGCTCGACCGCGACCAAAACCGTCAGCAAAAAGGGAAAAACCTGCGCCATCAGGCTGATCGCGCTTTTCGACCCGTCGATAAAAATATTGTAGCCGGTTTTCTTTTTAAAAAACGAAACGAGCAAGACGGTCAAAAAAATGACCGGAATGATGTATGCCGTCCAGCCCATCACTTGTCACCCAAGGGGAGCGGCCGCCCGCCCGTTTTTGCCCGCTTTTCCCGTCCGCGCCGGGTCTTCGGTTCGCGCCCAAGCGCCCGGCTCAACAGCTTGACCGACAGGATCCCGATCACGGTCGAGCTGACCGTCGAGACGATGCAGGGCAGCAAAAAGGCGGTCGGATCGGTCGAGCCGTGCGCGATACGCATACTGATGACCGTGGAGGGAATGAGCTGGAGGCTGGTCGCCGAGATCACCGCCAGCATGATCATATTGGTGGTGGCAAAGGCCTTTTTGCCGTCGTTCATGGCGTTGATCGCGCCGATGCCCATGGGCGTGGAGGCGTTGCCCAACCCCAGCAGGTTGGCGGACATATTCATGGAGATAAATTTTTCGGTCTTTTCGTCGATGTCCTTAAACAAAAAGCGAATGAGCGGCCGCAAAATTTTTGCGATGAGGCCGGCGGCGCCCGTCCTTTCGAGCAGGGCAAAAAAGCCCAGCCAAAAGGCGTACATGGCGACGAGCTGCATCGCAAGGCCGACCGCGCCGGTCGCCCCGTCCAGCATAGCCTTTAAAATGCCGTCGGGGTTGGTAAACAGCATGACCGCCGTCCCCGATATAAGCAGCAGCATCCAAATCATATTCATCGTCCGCGCCTGTCCCCATTTGATCCTTATCTAATCTTTATTACTATGTATATTCGGCCGCTCACGATTTTACGCTCATGATTTTATGTGAACACGCCCTATTTCATTGCAAATTTCGGCCAAAAAGCGTATAATAGCCGCATTATAAGGAGAATACCCGAGCATGAACGCGAAAAAAACGTACTATATCACCACGCCCATCTATTACCCGAGCGGCAAATGGCATTTGGGTCACTGCTACACGACGGTGGGCTGCGATATGCTGGCGCGTTATAAGCGGATGCGCGGATACGACGTGTTTTACCTGACCGGCACCGACGAGCACGGCCAAAAGATCGAGAAGCGCGCGGCCGAGGCGGGCGTCACCCCCCAGGCCTTTGTGGACGGCCTCGTGGGCGAGCTCAAGGATTTGTGGAAGCGTCTCGACATCTCCTACGACAAATATATCCGCACCACCGACGCGTACCACAAGGCGGCGGTCTCCGCCATTTTCGACAGGCTCCTAAAAAAGGGCGACATCTATAAATCCAAGTACAGCGGGCTGTACTGTACGCCCTGCGAATCGTTTTGGACCAAGTCCCAGCTGGCGGACGGCAAGTGTCCCGACTGCGGCCGCGAGGTCGCCGAGACGGAGGAGGAATGCTATTTCTTTCGGCTGTCCGCCTACGCCGACCGCGTCAAAAAGCTGCTGGCCGAGACCGATTTTTTAGAGCCAAAATCCCGCGTCAACGAGATGGTCAACAACTTTATCGACCCCGGCCTCACCGACCTTGCGGTGTCGCGTTCGTCCTTTAGCTGGGGCATCCCGGTCAAAAACGACGCGGGGCACGTCATCTATGTCTGGATCGACGCGCTCTCCAACTATATCACGGCGCTGGGCTACGCGAGCGGGGACGACGGCCTCTTCAAAAAATACTGGCCGGCGGACCTCCAAATGGTGGGCAAGGAGATCGTGCGGTTTCATTCGATCATCTGGCCGGCGCTCCTCATGGCGCTGGAGCTGCCGCTGCCCAAAAAGGTCTGCGGCCACGGGCTGCTGCTGCTGGCGGGCGACAAGATGTCCAAGTCCAAGGGAAACGTCATCGACCCCTTTGTGCTGGTCGAGCGTTACGGCATCGATCCCGTCCGCTATTATCTCCTGCGCGAGGTGCCCTTCGGGTCGGACGGAACCTATTCGGGCGAGGCCTTTTTGCACCTCTTTAACCAAGATTTGTGCAACGATCTGGGCAATCTCGTCAAGCGCACGGTCGCGATGTCCCTCCAGTATTTTGGCGGCCGGGTCGTTCGCCCCGAAAAGCCCGACCCCGCCGACGCCGGGTTTATCGCCGCGGTCAACGCCTTGGACGGCAAGCTCGAGGCGCTGATCGACAAACTGCTCATCAACCGGGCGGCCGAGGAGGTGTTTGCGCTGATCGGCCGCGCCAACAAATATATCGACGAGACCAAGCCCTGGGCGCTCTTTAAAGAAAAGGATACCGCCGTCTTAAGCCGGGTCATCTACAACCTCTTAGAGGCGCTGCGCGTGGCGGCCGCCGCGCTGCTGCCCTTTCTTACCGTTGCGCCCAAAAGGATATTTCAAAGTCTGGGTCTGGCGGTTCCGGCGCTGTTTGCGGGCGAGCTGGTCTTCGGCAAGGTGGCCGCCTATCAGACGACCAACGCCGAGGCGCTGTTCCCCCGGCTGGACATCGAAAGGGAGCTGACCTTTTTAGAGGACATTATCGCCAAGGCCGCCGCCAATTCGGTCAAACCGGCGGGGACGCGGGAGGCCGATAAGCAGCCCGGGACACAGGAGGAAAAAGCAATGGAAGAGGGCGTCATTACGATTGACGATTTTATGAAGGTCCGGCTGGTCACCGCGCGTGTGCTGGCCTGCGAAAAGGTGGAAAAGTCGGACAAGCTGTTAAAATCCACGCTGGACATCGGCGGCGGCGAGACCGTCACGGTGCTGTCGGGGATCGCCCGGTGGTACGACCCGGCGGAGCTGCCCGGCAAGGACGTGGTTTTGGTCAAAAATCTCGCCCCCCGCAAAATGCGCGGCATCGAGAGCCAGGGGATGCTGCTCTGTTCGTCCAAGGGCGACCGCCTGTCTCTCGTCTGCCCCGAAAAGGGCGCGGAGCCGGGCTCGGAAGTCCGCTAAGGGCGTGGGCACGACCGATATGCTGATCGATACGCACGCGCACCTCACCGACGCCTGTTACGGCGGCGCGGACGACCTCATCGCCGCGATGAAAACGGACGGCCTCGACAAGATCATCACCGTGGGCTACGACTTGGCCAGCTCACGCGCCGGGCTTGCGATCGCGGCCGCGCATCGGGACGTCTACTGCGCCGTGGGCGTTCACCCCAGCAACGCGCAAGCGCTGGAGGCCGATATTTTTGACGCGCTGCTTTCGCTCACGCAAGCGGAAAAGGCCGTGGCGGTGGGCGAGATCGGGCTGGATTACCACTACGACGACACCGACCGCGATAAACAGCTGCGCTGGCTAAACCGTCAGCTGGACGTCGTCGCGGCCTGCGGGCTTCCCGTCTGCTTTCATGTGCGGGACGCCTACGAGGACACGCAAAGGGCGCTGGACGCGCGCGGGGCCGACATACGCGGCGGGGCGGTCATGCACTGCTTTTCGGGCTCAAAGGAGACCGCGCTCCACTACGCGGACCGGGGATATTACATCTCCTTTGCCGGAGCGGTGACCTTCAAAAACGCCAACAAATTTCCCGAGATCATTCGGGCGCTGCCCCTCGACCGGATCCTCGTCGAGACCGACGCGCCCTACCTTTCGCCGCATCCCTTTCGGGGCGAGACAAACTACCCCAAGCGGGTCGCGCTCACCGCGCAAAAAATCGCCGAGATATTGGGAAAGGACTTTGAGGAGATCGCCGCGCTCACCCGCCAAAACGCCTACCGCGCCTTCCCCAAAATGCGGCCGTAGGCATGGCATAGAACCATACGGACTGCGCCCGCGCTTAAACGGAGACAAAACGGACATCATGACAAAACAGAAGACGGACATTTTTGTGTATCGCGTGGGCGATACGCTGTACATCAACCTGACCAATCGGTGCTGCAACGCCTGTACCTTTTGCATCCGCACCTACGCCGACGGCGTGGGCGAGGGCGGCAACCTGTGGTTGAGCCGCGAGCCGTCCGCCGCCGAGGTGATCGCCGGCATCAAGGCCGCGGACTTCCCCTTTGACGAGGCCGTATTTTGCGGCTACGGCGAATGCACCTACCGGACGGACGTCATGTGCGCGGTCGCCGACTACCTGCACGGCATCGGGAAAAGGGTGCGGCTCAACACCAACGGCCTGGGCAATCTCATCAACGGCCGCGATATTGTGCAAGATCTTGCGGGTCGGATCGACGTCGTGTCGGTCTCCCTAAACGAGTCGGACGCCGCCCGCTACGACGCGCTGTGCAGGAGCGGCTTCGGCGCGGACGCGTTTCCCGCCCTGCTGGATTTTGCCGGGCGGTGCAGTGCGGCCGGGATTCGGACGGTCATGACGGTCGTGCGCCTGCCGGGCGTCGATATCGGCCGCTGCGAGGCGCTGGCCGCGCGGGCGGGCGCCGTTTTGCGGGTACGGGAAAAAATTTGACCCATACTATATACAAACTATCCAAAAAACCCCGAAAAAATTAGTCAAAATTTTGCAAAAAGGGGTCTATACATAAAAAAAAGATTGTGGTATACTTTTACGTGAAAAATTATTTTCCGGTAGAGAGGTAACAGTGGAAAAAATTGCGGTAATCGATCTGGGCAGCAATACTGCGCGGCTGGTATTGGCAAACATTCTGCCCGGCGGGCATTTCATGATATTCGACGAGCTGAAGGAGAGCGTTAGGCTGGGACAGGACATGGACAGAGACGGGTTTTTAAAACCCTCGCGCGTGGCGCACGCCGTCAAGACGCTCAAGATGTTTCGCAAGCTGTGCGACAGCTATAATGTGGACAAGATGTACGCGTTTGCGACCAACGCGGTGCGGCGCGCCAAAAACCAAAAGAGCTTTATCGAGGAGATCAACGCGGTATGCGGCTTTAAATTTAAGGTGTTGTCCGAGGAGGAGGAGGCCATTCATATCTATCACGGCGTCATCAATTCGCTGGACATCCCCAAGGCCGTCATCGTTGACATCAGCGGCAGCAGTATGCACCTCATCCACTACAACCGCCGCAACGTCCTAAACCGCGAAAACCTGCCGTTTGGCACCATCACCCTGACCGATCTGTTTACCGATCCCAATTTGAGCCCGGAGGAACAGACGCGCCAGATCGAGACCTATGTCTACGAGCAGATCTCCCGCATCACCTGGCTCAAGGAGATCGAGCCGGACGTTCAGTTTGTCGGCGTGGGCGGGTCGTTCCGCAACCTTGCGCGTATCGTCAGACGGATCAAGCGTTACCCGCTGGATATGATCCACAACTTCAACATCTCGCTGGACGACTTTTCGCAGGTCTTTGACATGATCAAGGGCCTAAGCACGGACAAGCGCACCCGCATCAAGGGGCTAAACGAGAGCCGCGCGGACATCTTTGTCTCCGCGCTCGCCTGTATCAAGGGGATATTCAACTTTACCGGCTTTGACAACCTCGTCATATCCGGCTCGGGTATCCGCGAGGGCGTCATGTTTAACCACGCGGTGCCGACCACGCTCGAAAAGCCCATCAGCGACGTCATGGGCTATTCGGCCTATACGCTGATGAGCAGCTACGAGGTCAACATTCCGCACGCCGAGCAGGTCTGCAATTTGGCCATCCAGCTCTACAAGCAGCTGCGCGTCCTCCACAAGCTGCCCCGCCAGTACGTGCGCGTCCTCAGGATCGCGGCGCTCCTGCACGATTCGGGCGCGCGGGTCAAGTTTTATGACCGGTACCGGCACAGCTTTTACTTTATCATCAATTCCAACCTCTACGGCGTCTCGCACCGCGACCTTGTCCTGTCCGCCTTTGTCGCGCAGGGCTTTCGCAAGGACGAGTTTTCGATGGCCGAGTGGGCGCGCTATAAGGACATCGTCAAGGAGGAGGATCTGGTCGCCGTCATGCGGCTGGCCGCCATTCTGCGGATCGCCGAGAGCCTGGACCGCTCGATGTGCAACGTCGTCCATACCCTAAACTGCGACGTTTTGGGCGACAGCGTCATCATGAAAACCGAGGTGGAGGGCGACGCGTCGCTGGAGATCAAGGACGCGATGAACGCCGCCGCCGAATTTGCCAAATCGTTTAAAAAGAATTTGGAGATTCTATGAGGCTGACGCTGGCCAGCACGTCGCCCCGGCGGATCCAACTGATTAAAAGCCTGCCCGGCCTGACCGTGGACGTCGTCGCGCCGCTTTTTGACGAGCGCACGCGTTTGACCGAGCCCGTGTCCGTCGCGCGGGCGCTTTCGTCGTGTAAGGCACAGGATGTGTACGATCGGCAAAAAACCGGCGTCGTACTGGGCGCCGATACCGTGGTGACGATCGACGGCCTCTTATTGGGCAAGCCGAAGGACGCCGCCGACGCGGTTTGTATGCTGACCCGCCTGTCCGGCCGCACGCACCGCGTCATTACCGGCGTGACGCTGATCGGGGCAGGGAAGCGCATCGTCGGCCACGCGGTGACGGACGTGACGTTTCGGCCGCTTGACCAAGATTTTATCGCGGCGTACGTCGGGACAAAAAAGCCCCTCGACAAGGCGGGCGCGTATGGGTTGCAGGATGACGAGATTCGCGCTATAATAGAAAAAACGGACGGGGAGGCGGACAACGTGATCGGCCTTCCGGTCGCGTTGGTTCGGCGTATGTTGGAGGAGCATTTTTCATGGCGGTGATGCATATCGCAATCGATCTTGGGACCAGCTATGTCACCGTCTACGCGGCGGGCAGCGGCATTGTTTTAAAAGAGCCGTCCATCGTGGCCTTTTCGGGCGAGGAGGACGGCCGCCGCATCAAGGCCTTTGGCCAGCGCGCCGCCGAGATGGTCGGGCGGACGCCCGATCGGACGCTGCTGGTTTCGCCGGTCACCGACGGCTATATCCAAAATTACGAGGTCGCGGCCGTTTTGATCAAGGAATGTGTCAAGTGTATCCTGCCCGAAAGCTATATATTCCTCCCCAAAATCAAGGCGCTGGTCGCCGTCCCCACCGGGCTCTCGGTGGACGAACGCAAGGCGTATGAGGACGCGTTTGTCCGGGGCGGCGTCAACGAGGTGACGATGGTGGACAACATCATGGCCACCGCGGTGGGCTATGATCTGCCCGTTTCGCTGCCCGCGGGCGGGATGCTGGTCAATATCGGCGGCGGCTCGACCGAGGTCGCGCTGGTCTCCATGTGCGGCATCATCGCGGGCTGCTCGGTCAACGTGGGCGGACAGATGATGGACAAGGCGCTCATGGATTTTATTACCGGAAAGTACGGGCTCAAGGCGGGCGTCAGCTCGGTCCGAAAGCTCAAGCACGACGTCGCCAGCCTGTACCCCAACGACATTTCGAGCGGGGAGATCAAGGGCGTCAATATCAAAAACCTCACGCCGGCGTCGGTCACGGTCTACGCGTCCGACATTTACGAGACCCTGCTGCCCTACTATACGCGCATCTGTGAGGCCGTCGCGGGGATCATCAACGTTTGCCCGCCCGAGCTCGCGTCCGACATCCTGGAGATGGGCATCTATGTCGCGGGGGGCGGCGCGTCCGTTCCCGGCCTGTCCGAATTTTTTTCCGAGCTGTTGGGGATGCGGATCACCGTCGCCGAAAATGCCGAGCTCATTCCCATTTTGGGCGCCGGAAAGCTCCTTGCCAATATCCCGCTGTTAAAGGAAATCAACGGCGCGTAAGGCGCTGCCGCTATCGCCAAAATGCCGTTTCACTTGCATTTTGGCGAGAAAAAAAAGGTGTCCGCAAACAAAAACGTCATTTTCGGTCGCTCCCGATTTCGCCGCCGAGTATCCCTTGTTTCCGATTCGAATTGTTTGTATGCGCATACGTCCGAAAACGCCCTGCATGTCAGGGCGTTTCTCTTTTTTCTTTTTCCATAAAGACCGCTAAATCGACAAGAACATTTGTTTTTTTGCGGCGCGGGATTTGGTATACTCAATCCACGCCCCATTTTTGGGCGCGGCCATTAGGAGTGTAAAAACGCGTATGACAAGAGCGATCGTCATTACTTCCGGCAAAGGGGGCGTGGGCAAGACCACGGTCACGGCCAACCTTGGCCGTATGCTGGCGTGCTTGGGCAACAAGGTGGTTCTCTTGGATACCGACATCGGGCTCAACAACCTGGACGTCATCATGGGGCTGGAAAACCGCATCGTCTACGACATTATGGACGTGATCGAAAACCGCTGCCGTATCAAGCAGGCGCTCATCGAGGACGAGGTGGCCGAGGGGCTGTTTGTGCTGCCCTCCGCGCACAGCTACGACACCTCCAAGATCAACGGCCAAAACATCAAGGCGGTGGTCAGGAGCCTAAAGGAGAAATTCGATTATGTCCTCATCGACTGTCCGGCGGGCATTGAGGTGGGCTTTCACCGCGCGGTGTCGGCCGCCGACGAGGCGGTCGTGGTCACCACGCCGCACATCTCCGCCATCCGCGACGCCGACAAGGTCATCCAGCTCCTAAAAAGCTATCGGCTAAAGGACATCTCGTTTATCCTCAACCGCGTGCGCGGCGACATGGAGCTCCGGCAGGAAACGGTGGGCGTGGACGACGTCAGGGAGATCCTAAAGGCGCGGGCGTTGGGGGTGGTGCCCGAGGACGACGACATCAATATCCTCTCCAGCTCCGGCCGCCTGCCCGACAAGGGGAGCGCGGGCTATGACGCAACGTTTATGGCGGCCAAAAACCTCCACTACGGCACCGACTTTATCTACGACGCGGCCAAAAAATACAAGGGCTTTTTCGGCAGTATCAAGCGGCGCATCAAAAAAAGGTTGTAAGGGGGGCTCACGCCGATATGATTCAACAAAACAGCAAGGTCAAGCAGCGTCTGAGCGGCGCGGTCATGCGGGATAAGGTCGCCAAAATCGAGGATATGCTCAAAATCATTCGCAGCGAGCAGTATCGGCTCTTGACCAATTTTATGTATCTCAACCGCGAAAACCTTAGCGTGTGCATCGACATCACCGAGGACGGCCGCTATATTTTGAGCATTCGCGCCGAGACCGACCACCTCATCGATCCGGGGCTGACACTCTAGCGCTGCCGCTTTCGCCAAAATGCCGCTTGCGCTTGCATTTTGGCGAGGGAAATAGTGTCCGAGGGGAAAAGTGTCATTTTTCCCCTCTCCCGTTTCATACAATCTATTATGGGAAAATACGACGGGATCGACGTGGCCGAGGTTACGCTGATCGACAACCAGCGGCGGCGCACAACGCGCGGCGGCGCTTATAGCCGGCGGGGCGGCGGTTACGGCGGGACGGGTTACGGCGGGGCGGGCTATCAAAAGACCGACCCGCCCCGGCGCGGCCTGCTTGTCCGGCTGGGCATCGCCGGGCTCATCGCTTTTACCGTGTTTGCGGGCCGCCTGTTTAAGCTCCCGGTATTCGAGGCGGTCGGCGGCCTCGTCAAAAACGCGATTCTATACGACATGAGCCTTGCCCGCGAGGGCGAGGCGCCGGGCGAAGGGGTTATCGTCGCCTATTTTACCGAGCAGCCGGGCGCGGACGGGGCGTAGACGGCATTGAAGCACGAGACGGGGCGCGGGGACGGCCGGGGCGCGGCGGCGCTCTTAGAAAAGCTGCGCCGCAAAAATAAACGCCCCCGGCGCAAAAAAAGCCGGACGGGCGGCATGAGGCTGCACATCTCGCTGACGCTCTATCTTTTGGCGCTGGTCATGTTTTTTTTGGGCTATTTTCAGGCGTTTCTCTCCTACCTTGTGGCCATCGTCCTCCACGAAATGGCGCACGCCGAGGTCGCCCGCCGCTTGGGGTATACGCTCAGCTATTTCAAATTGACGCCCTACGGCGCGGCGCTGATCGGCGAATTTGAGGGCGCCTTGAGCCGTGACGAGATCCGAATCGCGGCGGCGGGGCCGCTGTTTAACCTCCTGCTCTCGGTGCTGTTTGTCGCGATCCTGTGGCTGATCCCCGATTCCTACTTTTTTACCCGGGAATTTATCCTCTCCAACGTCTATATCGCCGCCTTCAACCTCCTGCCCATTTTCCCGCTGGACGGCGGCCGCATCCTCCTCTCGGCGCTCACCCTAAAAATGCCGCGAAACCGGGCGTATAGGCGTCTGCGGATCGTCGGCTTTGTTTTCGGCGCGCTCCTGTCGGGGTTGTTTATCGCCTCCTTTTTTTTCGGGCTCAACCCGTCCCTCATCGTCATGGCGGTTTTTATTCTGGTTTCCACCGCCGTTCCCGACCGCTCCTCCAAGTACCAGCAGCTCTACCGCCTCGCCTACCGCACCCAAAAGGTCAAGCGGGGGCTGGTCGTCAAAACGGTCATGATCGACGGCAAAACTCCGGCCGGCCGACTCTTTCGGTACATCAACGCCAACTATTTTACGCGCTTTGTCTTGGTTGACGACCGGCTCAACCGACTGGGCGCCGTTGACGAAACCGCGCTCGAAGCCCTTTCGCCCGCCGACTTTTCCCGCGCCGCGCAGGAGGCCTTTGCGCCCCTCTTTTCCCGCGATCCCGGCCGTTTCTGATATACCTAATACAAGGATAGAAAGATAGCTTGCAAAGAGAGCCCGCGCCGTGTATAATGGAGATAGGCACACAGGAGGTGGGATTTATGCGCAAGGGTTTTGCGTCCGATTCTTTTGACGGGGACGGGCATGGCCGCGCGAAGGGGGACGCTTGCGCAAAAGCGGCGGCGCCAATCGGGATTATCGGCGCGCTCGCGCTTGAAACGGAGGGCTTAAAGGCGCGGCTTTCGGCGCTTTCGGCCTATACGATCGGGCGGCTGACCTTTTTTACCGGGCGGCTGGCAAGCCGGGACGTGGTTTTGTGCTGCTGCGGCGTCGGAAAGGTGTACGCCGCCATGGCGGCATCCGTCATGATCGAACGCTTTCGCCCCGACGCCCTCATCAATCTGGGCGTGGCGGGCGGCATCGCGCCCCTAAAGCAAAAGGACATCGTCGTGGCGGCAAGCGCGGTACAGCACGACTATTCGGCGGTGGCCGACGGCCTCCTGCCCGGGCAGATACAGGGGTACGGGTCGCCCTTTATCCCCTGCGATCCGACCCTGTGCGAGGGGCTCTACGCCGCCGCGCGCGCCCTGGGGTTTTCCTGCTTTAAGGGGACGGTGGCGTCCGGCGACCGGTTTATCGACGATTCGCAAACGGCGCGGTATTTAAAAGAACAGTTCGGCGCAAGCGCGGTGGATATGGAGAGCGCCGCCGTCGCGCAGGTCTGCTTTGAGCTGAATGTGCCCTTTACCGCGCTTAGGTCCGTTTCGGACAACGCCGACGAAAAAGCGGTGGGGAGCTTTTACGAATTTGTCCTGGAGGCCTCCAAGCGCAGCATCGCCGCCGTCGAATACTTTTTAACGCAACCGCTATCTTTCTCTTAAATCTTTTTGACAAAAACGCGTCAGCTATCTTTCTCTTAAATCTTTTTGACAAAAACGACGTTTTTTGTCAAAAAGTGCCTTATCCCTCGCTCACAACGCAAGCGTAGCGGCGTTTGAGCGAAAGCGTCAGCGTCAGCGGCAGCGCATAAAATCCCGTTTTCTGTCGGATACTAGCGCCGCTATGCTATTGATCTTTATGAAAGCGGCGATCATTTATGTCATCGTGCTCTTTACGGTGCGCATTATGGGTAAGCGGCAGCTGGGCGAAATGCAGCCGTTTGAGCTTGTCATCATGCTGTTGATCGCCGAGGTGGCCTGCATCCCCCTAAACGACCCGGCCATTCCGCTCTACGCGGGCGTTGTGCCGGTGGTGACGCTCACCCTCTTGCAGGTGCTGATGTCCTTTATCGCGCGTAAAAGCATTTGGGCGCGTCGGGTGTTTTCGGGCAGCGCGGTCATCGCCATAGACAAAAACGGCATCAATTATCAAAACCTAAAGCGAATCAACGTCAATGTGGACGACCTCGTCGAGGCGGCGCGGAGCGGCGGCTATACCGACCTCAACGACATCGCGTACGCCATTTTCGAGACCAACGGCAAGCTCTGCGTCGTCGAAAAGCCCCGGAGCGGCCCGCCGCCCGAAACCGCGACCCTGCCCCTATCGCTGGTGACGGACGGCTACGTCTATCAAAAAAATCTGGCGTTGGCCGGATTAAAGGAGGCCGATATTCTCGCTTTTATCAGGCAAAACAAGCTAAAATCGCTCAAAGAAGTGCTGTATATGGACATTCGACAGGACGGAACCGTCTACCTCTCGCCCAAAAACAGCCCCTGTCTGACGGGGACGATTCCGCTGACGGGAGGGCAGAGCTGGTGAAAAAGCTGATCGTCATTTCCTGTGTGTTCGCCCTGCTTTTGGGGCTTTCGGTGACCGAAATGATCCTGACCGACAACCTGTATCGGTCGATGTCCGACAAGCTGGCCGCGCTTGACGCGCAGTTTGTTTTGCTGCCCGAAGAGACCGACAGCGAAAAAAATTTGGCTTCGTACCGGGAGATAGAGGAATTGTGGCTCAAAAACCGTCCCTTTACGCTAAGTATGTCCAACCACGCGCTTGCGCGTACGGTGGACGAAAGGTTGGTGACGCTGCGGGTGTGGATGGAGCAAAACAACGCCGAGGAATCGCGCGTGGCGGCCAATACCGCGCGGCGGCTGGTGGACGATCTCAGGGACGAAACCTTTCCCGCCGCCGTGAATATATTTTGATTGTCAAAAGCCCCGGGATAGGGTACAATAGACAGGGGCGGCTGTCCGGCCCGCGCGGCGCGGGGCGGTCGTGAGTCAACCTTATGAGGCGGGCGGCTTGAAATTTGAGGCACTAAAAAAACATATCCAAGCGGGCGAATTGAGACCCTGCTATCTGGTGACGGGTGAGGACGCGTACCTCCGCCGTCTGGCTTTTTCGATGCTGACCGCGCTTGCGGGCGGGGCGCCCGAGTGGAACGTCAGCGTGTTTGCCCGCGACTATTCGGCGCAGACGCTGTACGAGGCGCTTTGTGCGCTGCCGGTCATGGGCGGGCGTCGGGTGGTCGCCGCCCGGGACTGCGCGTTCGACCTAAAACCCCTGGAACGGTTTTTTGACGCGCCGCCGCCGGACGCCGTATTGATTTTCGAGGGCGAGGCCACGCCCAATTTTACGCCCTACATAAAGGCGGGCGCGGTCGAGCCGGTGGACTGCGCAAGGCTCTCTAAGCCGCACGTTTTGAGCTTTATCCTAAGGGCGCTGACGGAGCGGGGCGGCGCGGTCACGACCGACGCGGCCGAGCGTCTCATCGAGGCGACGGGCGGGTTTTTGACCCGGATCGACCTCGAAACGAAAAAGCTGGCCGATTATAAGGACGGGGCGCAAATCACGGTCAAGGACGTCGAGGAGCTGGTTGCCTTTGACCTCGAATATAAAATTTATGAGCTGGGCGACGCGCTCGCGGCTAAGGCGGGGGCGCGCAGCGGCCGCCTTTTACGCGCGCTGTTTGAGAGCAACACGCCGCCCGTCCAGATTTTGGGCTATCTCTACCGGCACTTCCGCCGCCTCCTGTTTGTCAAGATCAACCCCGGCTCGGACACGCTGGCGCAGGACCTGGGCGTCGCCGAATACGCCGTCAAAATGTCGCTGCGCCAGACCAAGGGCCTGTCCGCCAAAAAGCTCAAAAGCATATTGGACGGGCTGCATCAGGCCGATTTCGGGTTTAAATCGGGCAAAATCAACGATCGGACGGCGCTCTTGACCCTGGTCGGACAGGCACTGGGCGTCTAGGGGAGGGACAGACCATGCAAAAAGCCGCGCGTATGCCCGCGTCCGCCCAAAAGCGGACGCTCCCGAAAGCCGCCGCGGCGGTATCGGTATTCGGGGACGAATACGACAAAATCGAAAAAAAGTAAAAAACGGCTCGATTTTTATTGATAATATAGACAGTTTTATGTATAATGAATTCACACAGGCAAGGTAAGTAATGGGTAGAGGCGCGTGGGAGAGGGATTTGAAGCGTTTTTAAATAATATCACGGGGCGGTTTGCCTCGCCCGAGGGGATCGTCCTAAGCGTTTTTGACATCCTCTTGACGGCGGTCATCGTCTTTTTGATTGTCATTTTTCTCAAAAAAAACAACGCCGCGCGGATCATCAAGTATATCGCGGCGCTGGTGCTTTTGGGCGCGGTCATCCAAGGCCTCGTCGGCCAAATGCCGGTCACCGGCCACCTGTTTTCGCACTTTGTCATTTTGACGCTCTTGATCATTCTGCTGCTGTTTCCCCAGCAGCTCAGGCGCGTGCTGTGGCAGGTCGCCAGCCCCCGGTACGCCAATAATTTTTACACGACCGAATACGAGGTGTCCGACGAGGCGCTGCAAACCGCCGTGGAGGACATCGTGCGCGCCGTGCAAAATATGTCCAAAAAGGATTTGGGCGCGTTGATCATCGTCGCGCCCGACAACCTCCCGGAGCATATTTTGGACAGCGGGACCCGTCTCAATGCGGATCTGTCGTCGCCGCTCATCGAATGTCTGTTCAACACAAAAGCCCCCCTGCACGACGGCGCCGTCTATGTCCGGGGCGGCAAGATTTTGGCGGCCGGCTGCTTTTTGCCTCTCACCCAGCAGACCAACCTCGACAAGGATTTGGGCACCCGGCACCGCGCCGCGATCGGCGTCACCGAGCAGTACGACCACCTGGCCATCATCGTCTCCGAGGAGACGGGCATCATATCGGTCGCCCGTCACGGCGAGATCGAGCGGTATTTGGACAGCCAGACGCTGACCGGCCTCTTAAAAGAGGTGTACGGCCTCAAAGCGACCGACGACAAAAAGACGGGACGCCGTCGGCGGATCATTCGGTAGCGGTTTTCGCGGGTGTGATCGAGTAAAAAAGGGGAGCGGAACATGGATACGCAAAAAAACGCAAACGATACGCAAAAAAAGGGCAACCCCTTGACCCGCCTCCTGCGGCTTGTCTTTGTCAAGGACTGGGCGCTCAAGCTGTTTTCGCTGCTGTTTGCGGCGGCGCTGTGGCTCTTGATGGCCGGGTTCACCCCGATCGGGTAGAATGAGACCTGTTCTTGCAACCAATCGTGACGGCTAAACGGCCTATATTCCGCCCGCCGTCGTCAAAGAACCGTTTTTGGTAGCGCTGCTACCAAAAAGAACCTTTTCCTCGGCGGACAAAATATATCCTCGTTTATCCATTCACGATTGGGTTTAGAACAGGTCTGTTAAAATTAGAACAGGTCGATTAAAAAAAGTTCATCAAAAAGTTTATCGAAAGGCAAGGAGACCGGCATCGCTATGGGTTGTTTTCGTTTTGGGGAGATCGTTCTCCCTAAAGAGCCGGATGTGCGCAATTGGGCGGTCGTGGCCTGTGACCAGTATTCGTCCAATCCCGCTTATTGGCGGGGCTTGGAGGAGAGCCTGACGCCGCCGACAACGCTCAACCTCATTTTTCCCGAGGCGTACCTAAACGCGCCGGGCAAGGAAAAGCGTATCCGTTCGATCATCGAGACGCAGGCGCGGTACGCGGCGGACGGCCTGTTTCGGGCGGTGGACGGCACGGTCGTCCTAAAGCGCGAAACCGCCTACGGCCACACGCATCACGGCCTGATGCTGCTGGTGGATCTGGACGATTATTCGGTGGTTCGCGGCGAAAAAACGCTGATCCGCGCGACCGAAGCGGTCGTCCCCGAGCGGGTGCCGCCGCGGGTCGCCGTCCGCAAGGACTGCCTGCTGGAGCTTCCGCACATCATGGCGCTGTACGACGACCCCGCCGACTCGGTCTTGGGCCCCTATAGAGCCGCCAGCGCCCCCGTCCTGTACGAGGGCGAATTAAACGGCAACGGCGGACGGATCACCGGGTATCAAGTCACGGACACGCGGGGGCTTTCCGCCGCGCTGGACGCGCTTGTCCTGCGCGCGAAAAGGGTGTACGGCGAGGAGCTGCTGTTTTTGGTAGGCGACGGCAACCATTCGCTGGCGACGGCCAAGGCCTGCCGGACGGACGCGAACCCAAAATCCAAGTACGCGCTGGTCGAGGCGGTCAATATTTATGACCCGGGCATCCTGTTTGAGCCCATTCATCGGGTCATTCACGGCATCGACGCCGCCGATTTTCTGGCCGCGTACGCCGCCCGTATCAAGGGCGGGGCGCGCACCGCGGGCTATGTCGGCGGGGACGCCGTCCGGCTTTTTGTGCCCGAAAACGCGATCGACGCCGTCAAGGCCGTGGACGCGTTTTTAGAGGCGTACCAAGCGGAAAAGGGCGGGGAGATCGACTATATCCACGGCGAGGCCGAGCTAAAGGCCGTCGCAAGCCGAACCGGCGGCGTGGGCATCGTCCTCCGTAAAATGCAAAAGGAAGCGCTCTTTCCCTACATTGTCCAGCACGGCCCCCTGCCCAAAAAGACCTTTTCGATGGGCGAGGCGGACGAAAAACGGTATTATATCGAAGCGCGTTATATTAGGTCGTGTTGACACGAGATAATAATCGGCAGGTTTTTGCTCTTTTCGCGTCTGTTATCACGAATTTTCTTGCACGTAGCGCTGCTACGCCCTGCGAAAAATCGTTTCAACAGACACAAAAATCCCTAAAAACTTGCTCGATTACACGCGTGTCAACACGACTTAGGTAGCGTTCGGCTTACTATAAGCGCAAGCGGCATTTTATCGCAAGCGGCAGCGTTTGAAAGAGGTTTATTCATGAAAGTATTGAAGTTCGGCGGCACGTCCATGGCAAACGCCGGTTGTATCAAGAGAGTTAAGGAGATCGTTTTGTCCGACCCGGACGCGGGCTATGTGGTGGTATCGGCGCCGGGCAAGCGCGAGGCCGGGGACGCCAAGGTGACCGACCTTTTATACGCCGCCTTTCGGGCGGTCAAGGCGGGGCAGGCCGCGGCCGACGCCTTTTTGCCGGTCAGGACGCGCTTTGACGACATCGTGGGCGGGCTGGGGCTAAAAATGGACCTGTCCGCCGAATACGACGGGATCATCGAAAGGCTCGATCGGGGCACGACCGCCGATTATATCGCCAGCCGCGGCGAATATTTGAGCGCCAAGGTCATGGCGGCCGCGCTCGGCTGGACGTTTTGCGACACCAAGGAACTCATTCGGTTTGACGACGCCGGGCGTTTTATGGCCGAGGAAACCGACGTCTTGATGAAAAAAGCGCTTTGCGGCCGCACAAGGCTGGTACTGCCGGGGTTTTACGGCGCGGACGAGGCGGGGGAGATCCGCACCTTTTCGCGCGGCGGCTCGGACGTGTCCGGCGCGATCGTCGCCCGCGCGGTCCTGGCCGATATGTACGAAAACTGGACGGACGTCGACGGCTTTTTGATGTGCGACCCGCGCATCGTCGAGGACCCGGAATTGATCGGCATGATCACCTATAAGGAGCTCAGAGAGCTCTCGTACATGGGCGCAAACGTCCTGCACCCCGAATCCATTTTCCCGGTGCGAAAAAACGACATTCCCATCAATATCCGCAACACCTTTAACCCCGCTGCGCCCGGCACGCTGATCGTGCCCACCAAAAAATTCTTTAAGGGCGAATTTACGCGCCGGGATAGCACGGTGACCGGCATTGCGGGCAAAAAGGATTTTTTTGCCATTTTTATCGAAAAGTCCATGATGAACAACGAGCTGGGCTTTGCGCGTCGGGTTCTCTCCGCCATCGAAAATAAGGGGCTGTCCATCGAGCATATGCCCACGGGCGTGGACACTTTGAGCATCGTTATTGACGGGACGGGCGTCGAGCCGGAGACGGTGGAGGACATTTTGGCCGAGATCGTCAAGACCTGTCGGCCGGACGTCATCGATATTGTCCGGGACATCGCGCTCATCGCGGTCGTCGGCCACGGAATGCTCCGAAAAAAGGGAACCGCGGCCAAGGTCTGCTCTTGCCTGTACCGTGCCGACGTCAACATCCGCATGATCGATCAGGGCAGCAGCGAGCTCAATATCATCATCGGCGTGGACAATGCCGATTACGAAAAGGCAATCGCCTGCCTGTACCGCGAATTTATTTAAACGCTGCCGCTATCGCCAAAATGCCGCTTGCGCTTTCATTTTATCGAAAGCGTCAGCGTCAGTTAAACGGCGGGATATAAAAGGCGCCGAAGACGCCGACCTCGTAGATGACCGTCCCGACGACGGCCGCTACGCACAGGAGGGCGACGATCAAAAACAACAGGTTGCGCTTTAGGCGCTGGCGGAATATCTGGGCAATGCCGCAGTAAAAGGATAGGATCAATAGGATGACGATCGGGTAGAGGCAGGCGCCAAACACCCGGCGCCAGATGTCCTCGTCCACAAAAAAGAGCACAAAACTCACCAGCAACAGCAAAACGCTCCCCAGCGCCGAGACGATCTGGAGATTGGTGTGCAGCTTGGCCGAGGGCGTGCTTTTTTCGTTGCGCTCGAGGTCTTCGTGAATCCGATCCAAGATCATGACCTTATCCTACCATAAAACTTTCCGTTTGTCAACGGGCACGTATTAACCGCCGATCAGGCGTTGCAGCAGCGCGTTGCCGGAGGGCACAAAGAGGCCGGATCTTTTGGCGCTTTCCTCGGTAAAGGGCGGGGGCGTCCCGTCCGCCCCGGTCTTTGCGCGCGCGTCCGTCCGGCTGTCGTACAGCAAAAACGGGACGGGGTCGGCGACGTGCGAGCGCAGGGCCGTGGGCGTCGCGTGGTCGGGCAGGACGAGGATGCGAAACGGCGCGCCGCTCTTGCCCAGCGCCTCGACGATCGGGCCGACGACCTTTTCGTCGATCAGCTCGATGGCCTTGGTTTTACCCGCCCGGTCGCCCTGATGTCCGCATTCGTCGGGCGCCTCGATGTGCAGGTACACATAATCGTGATCCCGCAGCGTCTCGATCGCGGCCGCGGCCTTTCCCGAAAAATCGGTATGAATGTTCCCGGTGGCGCCGGGCACCTCCACGACGTCCAGTCCCGCGCCGACGGCGATCCCCTTTAAGAGATCGACGGCGGAGATGACCGCGCCCCGCACGCCGTACAGCTGATAAAAGTTGTCCAAAGCGGGCTTTCGCCCCTCGCCCCACAGCCAGATCGAATTGGCGGGATTTTTCCCGGCCTTTATGCGCGCCTCGTTGACGGGATGTCCGGTCAAAAGCTCGTTTGACTGCCGCATCAGGTCGCAAAAGACCTCGGCATAACGCCCTTTGGGGAGGTACGCGCCGATCACGCGGTCGGCGATGTCGTGCGGCGGCGTCAGCTCCGCGCCCGTTTCGGCGTCCCGGTGCAAGAGGCAATGCCGATAGCTGACGCCCGGATAGAGGTATAGGCCGTCCGGCGGCAGCGTAAACGCCAAAAACTCGATCAGCTTTTTCGCCTCCGCCGTGGTGATTTCGCCCGCCGAATAATCCAGCATACGCTTTTCGTCATAGACGGGCTCGCCGCTCAGCGTGACCAGATTGAGCCGATAGGAGACGTCCGAAAACTTCATGGGGACGCCTATGGACAGCGCCTCCAGGGGGGAGCGTCCCGTATAATATTTTTTGGGGTCGTACCCCATGACCGACAGGTTGGCGACGTCGCTGCCCGGCTTCATGCCGGCGGGCACCGTCTGCGCAAGCCCCCTGACGCCGCGCGCGGCCAGTGCGTCCATGTTCGGCTTTTTTGCCTGAGACATGGGCGTATTCCCCCGCTCGTCGGGGTGATCCGACATTCCGTCGCAAAGAATGGTCAAAAATTTCACGCCGCAAATCCTCCGCTTGCCTATCTGCCTCTATTGTACACGCCCCAAACGCCTTTTGTCAACGAACGGCCACACCCTAAATAAAAATGAGTGCCTTATCCCTCGCGCGAATGGGCACATTCGCGCGATAGCGGCAGCGTATTTCTTGCCAAATCGGGACAAAACCTATATAATGCCAATATACTGTAATAAGAACCTGTTCGTTGCGACAGGTTCTCAAATCCACCGAGGAGCGGACAAGATACATATATGAGCAATAAATATTTCGGGACGGACGGGATTCGGGGCAAGTACGGCGAAAAGCTGGACGACATACTGGCCTACAAGACGGGCGTGGCGCTGTGCGGGTATTTCGGCGTCGGCAAGTTCGTGGTGGGCCGGGACACGCGCGTGTCGGGCGAGGAGCTCGAAAGCGCGTTGGTCGAGGGGATCACCTCGATGGGCGGGGACGTGTACGTGGTCGATATTCTGCCCACGCCCGCGGTGGCGCGGCTTGCCATTCATTGCGGCGCCAAGTGCGGCATCATGATTTCGGCGTCCCACAACCCGCCCGAGTACAACGGCATCAAGGTATTCGACGGAAACGGCGTCAAGCTGACCGAGGATCAGGAGGGCAGCGTCGAATATTATATCGACAATCCGCCTGTGCGCAAGCCGGGCGGCGGAAAAAAACTTGTTCGGACGGATTCGAAGGAGGAGTACATCCAATACCTAAAGGGCGCCATGTCGGCTGACTTTAGGGGGCTCAAGGTCTTTTTGGACTGCGGGTACGGCGCGGCGTCCACCGTGGCGGGGCTGGCGTTTGAGTCGTTGGGCGCGACCGTCACCGTCGAAAATTATAAGCTCCGGGGCGAAAAGATCAACAGCGGCTGCGGCGCGCTCTATCCTTATTATGTCCGCAACAGCATGAAGGGCACCGATTATCGGCTGGGCTTTTCGTTTGACGGCGACGCCGATCGGCTGAGCGTGGTCATGGACGGGGAGATCGTGGACGGCGACACCGTCCTGTACAACATTTCGCGCGGGATGCAAGACATCAAGGACGGCGTGGTGGTCGGCACGATCCTAAATAATTTGGGCTTGGAGACCCGGCTGCAACAGGAGGGGCGGCGGCTGGTGCGCACGCCGGTGGGCGATAAATTTATCTGCGACCTCATGTACCGAAAGGGCTACAACATCGGGGGCGAGCAGTCGGGGCATTACATCGTCTATCCGCAGTCCACGACGGGCGACGGCATCATGAGCGCCATGTTTTTGGCGGATTCGCTGTACAAGGACGGCGAATTGCGCCCCATGACCCCCCTACAACTCCTGCCCCAGCGGGCGATCGCCGAGTTTGCCGATCCCTCGATCATGTACGACCGCGAGATGCGCCGCCTCACCGAGGCCGCCGAGGCGCGTCTGTCCGGCCATGGCCGCGTCATCGTGCGCATGAGCGGCACCGAGCCCAAGGTGCGCGTGATGGTTGAGGCGGCGGATGCAACACTGGTTGACGAGCTCTTAGCCGGGTTTAAGCGATTCATCAACAACCGGGTTTAGGCGCGGCCATATCACGTGTGATACGGACTACGTGCGGTAAGGGGATGAGGTCATGTACCGGAAGTACACTCCCTCATCCCCTTACCGCCTGTTGTCCGTCTGACACGCAATCTGACCGCGCCTGACTGGGCAAGGGGGCGCACGCGATACACACGCGATCTGACCGCTCCCGGCCATGCGATATGACCGAGCCCCATTTTATCGAAACGCGGCAGCTACCTTTCTCTTAAATCTTTTTTACAAAAACGACGTTTTTTGTTTGAGGACACCTCTTTCCTCGCCAAAATGCGAGCGTAAGCGGCATTTTGGCGAATCAATCGGGAGCAAGCAAAAATGACATTTTTTGCTTGCGGACACCGAATCTAAGTTCGGCTAAATGCCGCTTGCGGCATTTACGTTTGGCCGAAAGCGGTAGCGCTATTGGAGGAACGCGCATGGAATTTATCCGTCTCAATCAGGTTTCTAAGATTTACGGCGGCGGCGAGAACCGCGTGGCGGCCTTGGACGGCGTCAGTCTGACGCTTTCGCCCGGTGAGTTTGCCGTTATTTTGGGGTCGTCGGGCGCGGGCAAGACCACGCTTTTAAACATTATCGGCGGCATGGATCGCCTGTCCGAGGGGACGTACGCGGTCGACGGCGAAAACGTTCACGAGTTTGACAACAAGCGCCTTGCGCAGTTCCGCCGCCGCCGGATCGGCTTTGTGTTTCAGTTTTACAACCTCATGCCCAACCTCACGGCGCTCGAAAACGTTCAGCTGGCGCAGTCGGTCGCCGATCGGCCGATGGACGCGCGGGAGGCCTTGGAGCTGGTGGGGCTTAGCCGCCGTCTCAAGAATTTTCCGGCGCAGCTGTCCGGCGGCGAGCAGCAGCGCGTGTCCATTGCGCGGGCGTTTGTCAAAAACCCGGCGCTTTTGCTGTGCGACGAGCCGACCGGCGCGCTGGACAGCAAGACCGGCGCGGCGATTTTGGGCGTTTTGCAGGACATCTGCCGCCGCCAAAACCGCACCACCGTCATCGTCACGCACAATGCCAAGATTGCCGAAATCGCCTCCCGCGTCATTCGGATCCAGGACGGCCGGATCGCCGCCGATCGGCAAAACGAGCGTCCCAAGGCCGTTTCGGAGATCGAATGGTGAAAATGGTGAAGATGGTGAAAACGGGCGCGATCCTCCTTAAAAAGACACGGCGCGACATCGCCAAAAACCTGTTGCAGTTTGCGGCGATCATTCTCATCGCGGCGCTGGCCGTCTGCCTGTTTACCGGGTTTACCGCCAACTATAAGGCGCTGCAAAAACGGGTGCAAACCCTCTACGACGCAGGCCGGATCGCCGACCTCTGGGTGACGGTGTCCGATTTTGACCCGGACGAGGCGGGCAGGCTCGAAGCGCTCCCGGGGGTCGAACGGGCCGAGCCCCGGCTGCTGCTGTCCGGCCTTCACGACAACGCCGCCGTATCGGGGCTGGGGGCGGCGGCGGACGCCTCGATCAGCGCCTATGCCGAGATCATCGCGGGGACGCCCGGCTTTATGCTGGAAAAAAGTATGGCCGCGCAGATCCTCATCAAGCAGCGGGGCGCCGAGAGCGCGATGACCGAAATCACCGACTTTACCCCCATTTTGGGTCAGACCTTCGAATTTACGCTGCCCTTTACGCCGGACATGAAGGCGCAGTTTGGGGAGGCTGCCCCGCTTTTGCGCGCCATTTTGCGGCCGGAGGGCAAAAACGTGCTGGCGGGCGATTCGTTTAGCCTGCCCTTTACCGTGACCGGCGTCATGACGCACCCCGAATGCGTGGACAACGGCGCCTTTGCCGTCTCCTATTTTTATACCCGGCACGCGTATATCGTCGAGACCGCGCTGGCCGTTTTGGAAGAAAATTACGCGCTGGACAAACAGCTTTTGCCCCTTGTGACCGCCCGGCCCTACATGACCGAAACGCTCGAAAAGCTCACCGCGCCCAACCAGTACGTGATCCGCACGGCGGGCGGGGCGCGGACGGAAACGGTTTCGGCGGACATTCGCGCCTATTTTTCTAAAAAAGGGGAGGCGAACAATTTTTTGAGCTGCTTTGACGTCCGCAACCTCTCCACAAACGCCGGGATCATGTCGGATATTACGCAGTCCCAAAAGATGACGCTGGTCTTTCCCGTCATCTTTTTTCTCGTCGCGCTGCTGGTCATTTTGACCACCATTTCGCAGATCATCATCCGCGAAAAAACGCAGATCGGCATGATGAAAGCGCTGGGCGTTTCCACCGGCAGCATCCTGTTTCACTACCTGTCGCTGACGGTCTCGCTGGTCACCATCGGCTTTGTCATCGGTGTTGTGACCGGCCCCATTCTCGTCCCCAACGTCATGAACCAAAAGTACAAAATGCTGTTTTCGCTGCCGCGGCTGGCGCCGGTCTTTCCCGTCCCCGAGATTCTCGGCATCCTTGGCGTGTTTGCGGCGGCGGCGGCGCTGGTCGCCTATCTGTGCTGCCGCAAGGAGATCGCCCGGCTGCCCGCCGACAGTATGCGCCCCATAGGCCCCGCGCCCCAAAAAAGACTGCCGTCCGATCGGCGGGACGCGGCGGCGGCAAGCGCGCGGCCCCGTGCCGACGGAAAAACCCCGCCCCGGCGCGCGTCGGAGGTCGATATTAAACGAGAAACCCGGCGTATGCCGCTCAAAATGGCGCTTCGAAACCTTAGGGCCAAAAAATCGCGGGGCGTGATGGTGGTGGCCGGGATCATGGGGTGCATGGCGCTTCTTTTGTGCGGCTTTGGCATCGACGATACGCTGGATTACGGCGTCCGGCTGGATTCGCAGGAGCTCTATAAAAGCGACGTCAGCATCACCTTTATGCCCGATACGGCGATCGACGCGGCGGAGATCGCGGCGTCCGTGCCCGGCATCGCCCGCATCGAAACCTACGCCGCCCTTTCGGTCTCGGCCGTGTCGGACAAGAGCGGCTGTCAGACCACGCTGCGCATCGTCGAGGACGATTCGGCGTTCTGTTCGATTCGGGTACGAAAGGGCAGGATCGCGCTGGCGGTCAAGACGGCCAACGACCTAAACGCCGGGGCGGGCGATCGGATCGCCTTTACCGTCAACGGCGAAAGGCTGGAGGCCGAGGTGGATCACGTGTTTGACGCCTTTTATCTTCACGGCCTGGTCGCCAACGCCTCCGACTATCCCGCGCTCTTCGAAAAGGGCGCCAACGCCTGGGCGGAAGCGGCGTCCGGCGCGGACACGGCCGCCGTGGGCGACGCGCTCAACGCCCGCGCGGACGTCGTTTTGGCCGTTACGTCGGCGGTGTTTCGGCAATCGGTCAACGACGCGCTGTCCGGCATTTCGCTCATGACCTTTACGCTCAAGATATTCGCCATTCTTTTGGCCGTCGTCGTCCTCTATAACATCGCGCTCTTAAACCAACGCGAACGGCAGCGCGACATCGCCACCCTCAAGGTGCTGGGCTTTAGCCGGCGCGAGATCGCGCTCACCCTGATGATCGAGGTCATGATCCTGACCCTCCTCGGCGGCATTTTGGGGCTGGGGCTGGGCTACCCCCTGACCGTTTTGGTGCTGTCCATCAACCAAACGCCCGTCGTCCAGTTTTTGTACCGGCTTTTCGGCCTCTCCTACCTGTACGCGTCGCTCATCACGCTGGGCACCGGCTTTGTCATCAACCTTGTCATGTCCCTGGGCACCGGCCGAATCAAAATGACCGAATCGCTAAAGTCTTTTGAATGACGCTACCGATTTCGTTCAAATGCAAGCGCAAGCGCGGTCGTTCTTAGGACCTGTCTTGATGAATGAGGAAAACAGGATTTTTGATGGATTTTTGCGCCAATCAAGCGATTTCGACGACGCCGTAGCAGCGCTACGGTTAGGAAAATTAGCGCAGAGTGGCGCAAAAAGGCGCAAAAAGCCGCTTTCCGAATCGTCAAGACAGGTCTATTATTAAAAATAGATAAAATTTTTTCATGACGCCCGCTTTTTAGTGGCAATGCCGGCGCGGTCGTGTTATACTATAAAAAAAGATTCCGAATAAGGAGGGCAGCCCTATGTTGTTTGCGTCCGCGATCGGCGATTGGTGGATGATCGAGCTTGACGGCTTGCAGCGCGTCATGTTTATTATCGCCTGCGTCACATCGGCTATTTTTTTGGTTCAGTTGATCCTGGCTCTTATCGGCATCGGCGACGATTCGTCCTTGGATATGGATACCGACATCGCCTCGGCCGATACCGATATTTTTAATAACGAGCCGTTTGCGACCATTTCGGGGCTCCGCCTGCTTAGCTTTCGGACGGTCATGGCCTTTCTGTGCGTGGGCGCCTGGTCACTCTTTCTCTTTCAGTTTTGGATGGAATGGTATCTCTCGGCCACCCTCGGCATCGTGTTCGGCGCGGCGGCGGCCGTGGGCGTCGCCTTCTTGGTGCGCGCCATCTTCCGTATGCAAGAAAACGGCAACATCCTCATCGAAAACGCGATCGGCAAGATCGGCGACGTCTACCTCCGTATCCCCGGCCTAAGGGCGGGCAGCGGCAAGGTGACGCTGGTGGTGCAGGATTCGTTTATCGAGCGCGAGGCCGTCACCGACTGCGAGCTGGACATCAAAACCGGCGAAAAAGTCCGCGTAATCGACGCCATCAACAGCAGTGTGCTTCTGGTCGAACCCGTCACTTCGATCCGCGCCGAGGACCCCAAGGCCGGCAAGGATAAACAGCCGGTTCTCTCCTAAGGATGTGCTTTTGGGGTAGCTTTTCCCCCGGTATAATTATAAGGAATAAGGAGAAAAAAGTATGTTCAACACCGTTTTGTTTGCCGCGCTTCCGGGCGGCACCGTTGCCGCGATCGTCATTCCGATCGTCGTCGTCGTTCTGTTTTTGTCGGTCGGACTGCCCCTGATCCGCCGCATCAAAAAATGCCCGTCGGACAAGATCATGGTCATTTACGGCCGTTTGGGGAAGGATAAGGACGGCCAGCCCAAGTCCAGCTATTGTATGCACGGCGGATCCAAGTTCGTCACGCCCTTTTTTCAGGCCTATAGCTTCTTGGATCTGACGCCCATCTCCATCAACGTCGACCTTAGGGCGGCGCTGTCGCACCAAAACATTCGCGTGGACGTGCCCTCCCGCTTTACCGTCGGTATTTCCACCGAGCCCGGCATCATGCAAAACGCCGCCGAGCGCCTCTTGGGACTCAAGCTCACCGACATTCAGGACCTTGCCAGCGACATCATCCTGGGTCAGCTGCGTTTGGTTATCGCGCTGATGGACATCGAGGAGATCAACACCAACCGCGATCGGTTCTTGGACGAGGTTTCCAAAAACGTCGAGGGCGAGCTCAAAAAGATCGGCCTCAGGCTCATCAACGTCAACGTCACCGACATTCGCGACGAGTCGGGTTATATCGAGGCCTTAGGTAAGGAGGCCACCGCCAAGGCCGTCAACGACGCCCGTAAGTCGGTCGCCGAAAAGAACCGCGACGGCGCCGTCGGCGAGGCCAACGCGCTGATGGAGCAGCGCATCAACGTCTCTAGGGCCAACTCGGCCGCGGTCGAGGGCGAAAACGAGGCCAAGGCCAAGGTTGCGCAGGTCAACTCGGCGCTCCGCGAGGTCGAGGCCGAGGCCGAACGCAAGGCGAGTGTCGCCGAGCTCATCGCCCGCGCCAACGCAAAAAAGGAAGCGTACGCCGCCGAACAGCTGGCCGAACAGGAGCGCGCCAAGCGCGAGCACAGCACCCTTGAGGCCGACATTATCGTCAAGACCGAGATCGAAAAGAAAAAGCTCGAGCTGGAGGCCGAGGCCGAGGCCGAGCAGCGCCGCCGCAAAGCGCGAGGCGAAGCCGACGCCATTCTGGCGGTCAAAAACGCCGAGGCGCAGGGTAATTACGAAATCCTCTCCAAGCAGGCACAGGGCTTTTTAGAGCTGGTCAAGGCCGGCGGAAACGCCGACGGCGCGGTCAAGCTGATGATGACCGACAAGATGGAGGACATGATCAAGACGCAGGCCGAGGCCATCAAAAACATCAAGATCGACAAGGTGACCGTCTGGGATTCGATGAACGCCGGCGCCGGCAAGGACGGCTCCACCACCGCCAACTTCATCTCCGGCCTCTATAAGTCCGTCCCGCCCCTAAACGAGATGTTCGCCCAAACCGGCATGGAACTCCCCAAATATCTGGGAACGGTCAAAGAAGGCGCCGAAACGCCCGAACCCCCGACCGAAAAACCCAAGAAAAAGCCCTAAAGCCACCTATAGACGGCGCAAAAGCCCCCCGGCAAACGCCCAAAAGCCCCCTATAGACGGCGCAAACGCCCCCGGCAAACGCCCTAAAGCCCCCTATAGACGGCGCAAATGCCCCGCCCGTACAAAATTTTACCCAAATCATTATAAAAAGGTTTGAAATTTCCACCAAGATATGCTACAATATTGGCCGGGCAGAAAATTCCACCGCCCGGTCAATACCATATCGTGGGGATATGGCGCAGCTGGTAGCGCGATACGTTCGCAACGTATAGGCCAGGGGTTCGAATCCCCTTATCTCCACCATTTTCCCGGTATAAGAACACCCGGGACCAAGAGAAGAAAGTGAAATAACGCGTTCTTCTCTTTCGTTAAAAGTGTTTTCGCCGCCGGAATTATCATCAAACCCACCGTCCTCGTCGGGGTATTCGGGGAAGATTATGTTGAGTATGAGTTCGCCCTTTTGCTGTCCGCCTTTGAGGTGAAACAAGATTTTCATCTTCTTTTCGTAAAGGATAACCTTATAAACCAAAGTGTCGATTAAGTCCTTGCGATTCTTGATTTTTGTATAATCCAAGTTTTTGAAACGCAGCAGCCACTTGCGAATATCGGAATAAGTATAATCCATTTGCAGAGATTTTTCCGTTGCGATTAAATCATTGAGCTCCTTATTCTCGTCCTCTAATTTCTCAATCTGCGCCATGATAGTATCCGTTATTTTACCGGACATTAACGCTTTCATAAGGTTATTGATAGCCTTTTGGTTTTCGGCGACAAGGCTTTCCAACCGCCTGATTTCGCTATCGTTTTTCTCGGCTTGTATTAGAAGATAGGTTTCTGCGGCGATTAAATCAATAAAGCTATCTGTCAACAGGTTGACGAT